>JASLPR010000043.1 GCA_030744875.1 Chloroflexota bacterium | reverse complement strand
CCGCAGGATGCTGACCTGGAAGCCGAGTTCGACGGCACCTACGTGCACGTCTCGGTGCCCCGGGTGACCACTCACCAGTTAGTGGTGTTCGAGTAGTTTGCTAGAAGTCCAGTGTAGGAACACCCGCAACGGCGTCTTGCTGGTCCGGAATCGCTCGATCACATCCCGAGCCACGACTGCAATTTGACGGAATATGTAAACGGGGCGTACGTTCGGACAGATAGTTTCAGGGTCGACTAGCGCCCCGGAAACAGCCTGCCGGTCCTTACTGAGAGCAAAGCCCCTCTTCACAGGGGTAGAGCTATTCCTTGGTGCCGAGAGCCAGAATCGAACTGGCGACACATGGATTTTCAGTCCACTGCTCTACCGACTGAGCTATCTCGGCCTGCCAGGGCGGTCATTCGCTGGCGATCAACGCCCCGGATCGGTGGGCGATGCAGGGTTCGAACCTGCGACCCCTACGGTGTAAACGTAGTGCTCTATCCAGCTGAGCTAATCGCCCCACGGCGGCCAAAGAGTTTAGCTGATCGCCATTGGCCGGCGCCCGTCCCGCCCCGAAATTGGGGCGGGCGGTCGCTTTGCCGGGCGGTTGCTAGGGAGCGGTGGCGATGCTGTTCTGGCCTGCATCCAGGAAGACCGGCAAGCCGCTACCAGGGCTGATGGGCACGTAGATGATGTTTCCGCTATCCATGTTGCTCAGGCTCTCGATGTACTGGAACTGGAGGAATTCCGGCGTCAGCGTCTCGTTGATAAGTGCCTGGGCGTCCCGTTGACCCTCGGCCTCGGCGCGCCGGCGATTGGCTTCCTGCTCGGCTTCCTCTACGCGGAAGGCGCGTTCCTGAATGGATTGCTCGGCGGCGAGTTTGAGCTCGATAGCCTGTCGAATCTGCGGCGGAAGTGTGATGTCGCGCAGCAGAACCTGCTCGGCGACGATGCCGCGAGCTTCGAGATCCCGAATCAGGTTGGACAGGATGAGATCGCCAACGGTGGCCCGCGCGACGGTGTATAGGTCCTCAGCGCTGTACTGGGCGACTACGTCACGGATGGCGCCCCGGATTGCTGGCAACAGGACGACGCTCTGGTACTGGGGGCCCAGATCCCTGAACACGGTGGGCGCTGTAACGAAGTCTAAGCGGAACAGGACGGTGAGATCCACGCCGACTGTCAGACCTTCGGATGTCAGCGTGTTTACCGTGCCACCGGCTAGCGCGCCAACATCTTCGGAAGCGGAGCTCATGGTGAATTGCTGGGTCCGGACGTTCATGGTCTCCATGCTGGCCCAAGGAAGCTTGAACAGCAGTCCAGACGGGCGGGGACTGAGATCCACTTTTCCGAAGGTGTGAATGACCCCGACCTGGCCGGCGCCGACGATACGGATGCTAAAGATGGCCAACAGCCCGACTATCGCGACGATTACCACCACGATTCCCAGTGCCGCGGAGCCAGTGCGCGATTGTGCCATCATTCAGTTTCCTCCTGTGAGACGACCGGAGGAGTAGCTCGAACTCCGGCTGTGCGTAGATGTGTCTCGAACGATGATTGCTTCCAAGTGTTGATAGTACCACCGGAACGGGAGAGTCGGGCCAGGAATTGGCCGTGCCCCGGTATAATTCTTTCCACCGTGGGTCCGGCGGCCTCGCACACGCAGCCGACGCGTCGCAACGGCCAAACCCCGGTCGACTATGGCTCGAACTCACGGGAGATTGCTTTGCAGGATTTCAAACGACGGGTTGGGGCGGGGTACTCGCGACGCGGTCTGCTGATCGCCGGTCCGGGCCTGGTGGCGGCTGTGCTAGCGGCCTGTGGCGGCGAGCCGGAACCGGAGGCAGCGCCCCCGGCTGCGACCGAACCGGCCGCCAAAGACTCCGTGGCTCCCGCGCCGGCTCCGACCTCCCCGGCCGATTCGCCCGCGACGGGTGGATCGCCGGGCGCGAAGCCGGCGGAGGCCTCGGACCCGCTGAGCACCGAACCGGCCGCGGCGGCGACCCCGGGCCTGCTGGCCGATTTGCCGCCGCTGGAGGGGTATGGCTTCCAGGCCCACATGTACAACCAGGACCGTGAGGCGATTACGCGGCTCACCACTGACGCCGGCTTTAACTGGCTGAAACAGCAGATCTGGTGGAAGTTTACGGAGCCGGTGGAAAAGGGCGGCTACGACTGGGCGGAACTGGACAAAGTGGTGGGGGCGGTGGTGGAGGCGGGACTGAACCTGATGCTGAGCATCGTGCAGGCGCCGGGCTGGGCGCTGGGCGGGAGGGAGCACGGGCCGCCGGAGAACCCGAACGATTTCAAGGACTTCATGGCGGCGCTGGCGAATCGCTATTTCGGCCGGGTGCAAGCCTATGAAATCTGGAACGAGACCAACTTCGCCCGCGAATGGGGGGTGCTGGATGACGGCGCCTACCGCGCCTATGGCGAGCTGCTAAAGGCCGGCTATGAGGGCGTGAAGGGGGTCGACCCGGACGCGACGGTCGTGTTTGGCGCGCCGACCCCCACCGGGGTGGCGGACCCGAACATCGCGATGGACGACGCGGTGTACCTGGAGCGGGTCTACGCGGCGATGCCCGAAATCGGTGACTACTACGACGCGATGGGCGCGCATCCGCCCGGCTATAACAACGCCCCGGACCAGCCGTTCGGCGCAGAGCGCGGCGAGGGCTGGAACGGGCACAACTCGTTCTACTTCCTGCGCTTTACCGACTATCGCCGGATCATGGAGGAGAACGGCGACGGCGATAAGCCGATCTGGTTCACGGAGTTCGGCTGGAGCACCAGCAACCAGGCCGAAGGCTACGGGTACGGCAAGAACAATACGGAGGAAGACCAGGCGAAGTTCTTGCTGGGCGCTTACGAGTTGATCCGGCGGGACTATCCCTATGTGACCCATATGTTCGTCTGGAATCTGAATTTCCAGATGGTTGTGGGGCCGGAGGACGAGAAGTATCCGTTTGGAGTCGTGCGCAGCGATGGCAGCCCGCGCCCGGCATACCTGGTCTTACAGGCGATGGAGGAGGGGCTCTAGAAGGGGACGTAGCAGGCGGATTCGCCGCGGCCGGAGGTCCGGCGCGGATGGTGATAGGCGGGCCGGATTCGCAACGCGGCCGGATTCGGGGCAAAATCTGGCCACGGGACCGCCCGGGCACGTTCCGGAGGGAGTCGCGGTTGGCCGGTAATAGGGTTGGATTTATAGGCGTCGGGATAATGGGTGGGGGGATGGTGCGGAACGTGCTCAAGGGTGGGTACGAGGTGAGCGCCTACGACCCGAATCCGGAGGCGCTGGGGGCGGTGGTTGCGGCTGGGGCGCGAGCGGCGACTTCGGTGGCCGACGCGGTGGCCGGTGCGGACTTTGTGCAGGTGGTGGTGCCGGGACCGCGCGACGTCGAGGAAGTCGCGTTCGGGCCGGACGGGGCGGCGGAAGCGATGCCAAAGAGCGCGATTTTCATTCAGCACGCGACGATCGACCCGGCGACGATGCAGAGCGTGGGCGCGCGGCTGGCGGAAATGGGGATCCGCTGCCTGGACGCACCGTGCCTGCGTTCGCCGAAGGACGCGGCGGACGGGGTGCTGGGGTTCCCGGTGGGGGGCGACCGGGCGACGCTGGACGCGGCGCGGGAACTGCTGCTGTGTTGCGCGGATACGATCTACGAAACCGGTGCGATCGGGACCGGCTCTGCGCTGAAACTGGTGAACAACGCCCTGAACCTGACGATCCTGTGCGCGGCGGTGGAGGCGGTGACGCTTGGCGTGAAGTCGGGCCTGGAACTGGACATGATGGTGGAGGCCTTCTACCACACGCCGGCGCGGGCGAAGCATTTCGTGACCCAACGGCCGACCTGGGAGAAGCGCGACTTCCGGCCCGGCTTTATGACCCTGCTGGCGCACAAGGACATCCGCCTGGCGATGCAGCACGCCGCCAGCCTGGAGGTGCCGATGACCACCAGCGCGGCGGCGTATGCGCTGCTGGCGCTGACCGAGGGGCAGGGCTTCGGACGCGACTCGCAGACGTCGGTCCTGAAGCTGATCGAAGCGGCCGCCGGGGTCGAGGTGAAGTCCGAGAGCGGCCGCCTGCTGGCGGCGCTGGATGAGACCGCGAATGACTGATATCTACGACGGGGTGAACAACGGAATTCCGCGGGCGCGTTGCCCGCTAGCAGAACAGGGAGAAGCCCGGCATGGCTGGTAAGAAGGTTGGTTTCATCGGTGTGGGGATCATGGGCGGCGGGATGGTCCGCAACGTGTTGAAGGGCGGGTTCGACGTCAAGGTGTTTGACATGAACCCGGACGCGGTGGCGGAGATCGTGGCCGAGGGCGCCACGGCGGCGACTTCGGCGGCCGACGCGGCCGACGGCGCCGACTTCATCCAGGTAGTGGTGCCGGGCCCGCGCGATGTGGAGGCGGTTGTCTTCGGCGATAGTGGAGTGGCGGAGACGGCCCGGGCCGAGGCGATTGTGATTCAGCACGCGACGATCGACCCGTCGACGATGCAGAACGTGGCGGCGGGGCTGGCTGAAAAGGGGGTCAAGACGCTGGACGCGCCGCTGCTGAGGACGCCGATGCACGCGGCTTCGGGCAACCTGGGCTTCCCGGTGGGCGGCGATAAGGAGACGCTGGAAGAGGCGCGGGAGTTGCTGATGACCGTCGGCGACACGATCTACGAAACCGGCAAAATCGGCACCGGATCGGCGCTGAAGTTGGTGAACAACATGCTTAACATCACGATCCTCTGTGCGGCCTGCGAGGCGGTGACGCTGGGCGTGAAGTCGGGCCTGAAGCTCGACATGATGCTGGAGGCCTTCTACCACACGCCGGCTCGCGCGCGGCACTTCGAGATGATTCCGGGAACTTGGGAATCGCGTGATTTCACTCCCGGTTTCATGACCCTGCTGGGCCACAAGGACATCCGTCTGGCCGTCCAGCACGCGGCCGATGTCAGCGTGCCCGTGAATGTTTCATCGGCCGCCTACTCGCTGATGGCGATGACCGAGGGCCAGGGCTTTGGGCGCGACTCGTTCACCTCGGTGCAGAAGCTGATCGAGGCGGCGGCTGGTGTGGAAGTGCAGTCGGAAAGCGGCACGATCCTCGGCGAGCACCGGGACTAGCGGCATGGCCAACGAGCGCATTGGATTTGGCTTCATTGGCGCCGGGGAGATCGTGCGCCGGCGTCACGCCCCGGGCCTGAAAAATATCGACGGCGTGGAGTTCGTGGCGGTGGCGAATCGCTCGCGGGAGTCGGGCGAGCGCGCCGCGACGGAGTTTGGCATCGCGACGGTGTATGAGGACTGGCGGGGCGTGATCGCCGATCCGTTGGTTGACGCGGTGCTGGTGGGCACCTGGCCGTACAAGCACAGCGAGTATTCGCTGGCGGCACTGGCGGCCGGCAAGCATGTGTTCTGCCAGGCACGGCTGGCGATGGATGCCGCCGACGGCCGGGCGATGGCGGAGGCGGCGGCCGGAAGCGGTCTGACCACGATGGTCTGCCCGCCGCCCCACGGCATGCATGCCGAGCCGACGATTATGCGGCTGGTTCAGGAAGGCGTGCTGGGCGAGCTGCGTAACATCATGGTGCGTGGCCTCGCCCCGGACCAGATCGACCCGGACACTTCGCTGCACTGGCGGCAGAGCGCGGAGTTCTCGGGCCTGCACATCGGGCAGTTGGGAATCCTGATGGAGGTGACCGGGCGCTGGTTCGACTACCCGATCAGGGTCCAGGCGCGGCAGGCGACCCACGTTGCCGAGCGATCGCTGCCGGACGGCTCGGGGATGGCGCGGGTGGAACGGCCGGATGCGGTGAGCGTGCTGGGCGAACTGGCCAACGGCGGGCAGTTCAACCTGGTGCTGAGCGGCGTTTCCGGCGGCGGCGGCGCGACCACCGTCGAGGCCTTCGGCACCGAGGGCAGTCTGCGGTTCACGCTGGACACGGGCGCGGAGACCGGTACCCTGCTCCTGGCGACCGCCCCAGACTGGGCGCCGGCGGAGGTGGAGATCGATCCCGCCGAAGCCGGCGGATGGCGGGTGGAGGAGGAGTTCATCCAGGCGATCCGCGAGGGCCGTAGCGGAAATCCCTCCTGGGAGGAGTCGGTGCGTTATATGCAGTTCGTGGAAGCGGTTGATATCGCGGCACGGACCGGACAGGTGGTCGCCCTGAAGGACGTGTAGCCGGTGGCGATCGCGACTGACCTTGAGGACCGCCAGGTCGATGCCGGCGGGCTGCGGACGCGCTACTGGGACGTCGGCGAGGGCCCGCCGGTGGTGCTGCTGCACGGAATCGGCGCGCATACCGGCTTTTGGCGGGCGGCGATCCCGGGCCTGGCGGAGCACTACCGATTGCTGATCCCGGACATGTGCGGCTTCGGCCGCTCGCAGCGCCCATCGGAGGTGTCGCGGACCGCGTTTGGCGACTGGCTGGCGGGCTTCATCCAGGCGCTGGATATCGGCCCCTGCGCGGCGGTCGGCAACTCGATGGGCGGTGGGGTGGTGCTGGCGACGGCGCTGGATCACCCGGAATGCGTGGACCGGATCGTGCTGAGCGATTCGATCTCGCTGGGGCGCAACGTGATGTTCACGATGCGGCTGCTGACCATCCCGCTGGTCGGCGAATTGCTGCTGCGCAACAACGTGGCGGCCGTGCGGCGGATGCTGGCGATGTTGGCGGTCGGACCGGATTGGATCTGGGACGGGCTGCTGGAAGAGACGGTGGAAATGGGAGAGGAGCCGGGTGCGCAGGCGTTCTTCCTGGAGGCATTGCGTTGGGGCGTGAGCCTCTTCAGCGGGTTCAAGGAGCGGGCCGTGGTGCTCGACGAACTGGGCGATCTGGCGATACCGGTGCAGGTGATCTGGGGACGCCAGGACCCGCTGTTCCCGCTTGGCGATGCCGAAGCGGCGATGCCGCTGTTTCGGGATGCGCGCTTGGACGTGATCGATGACTGCGGGCATATGCCGCACATGGAGCGGCCGGCGGAGTTCAACCGGCTGGTAGTCGAGTTCCTGACGGGGGGCGACGCAGTTAGCTGAAGGCGGTCTGGCTGGTGGTGGCGGCTTCGGGGGCACGGTCGCGATCGTCACCGCCGGAAGTGAAGAAGCTGACGCCGGCGGCTCCGGCGGCCTCGACGCCGGCCACCGTTTCGACTAGGGCGTCATCTTCGATCTTGACGATCGGTACTAGGCGTGTGGAGTCGTCGAGCAGGCCGGCGGCGCGACGGGTCTGGTGGGCGACCGCGCCCGGCGCGAAGCCGCGGGCCAGTTGCCGGCGGCTCTCGGCGTCGCTCTCGCTGGCCAGGCCGCAGAACTCCAGGACGGTGCGGACCAGGCAGGCCTCTTCGGCATCGCCGGCCACCGGGACCCGGCCGATCAACGAGCAGATCTCGGTGACCAGGACCGACTCCCAACCGCCGAAGCGATAGATCATCGGCAAAATCACAGACAGGTGCTCGCGCAGGCGGGTGTAGTCCTGGCCGACCAGCCGGGAGAAGGCCGGCGAGTAGAGGTATGCGCCGAGTTCTTTGCCGGCCTCACTGGCGATGCCGGCGTTCTCGGCGACGAATTCGGTGATGAAGTCGGCGCGGAAGGCGAGCCAGTCGGCCGCGCCGGGGTATTGGTCCCAAACTTCGTTGCTGGAATCAGCGGCGGCGAGTCGTTCCCAGCCGGAGAGGGTACCGAGAATCTCGTGGCCGAATAGCCGGGTGTGCTCGCGCATGCGGTCGAAGTCGTAGCCGAGGCGGCGGGCTTCGTCGCCGGTTTCGTCACGGAAGCGGGTGAGGAAGGCCTCTACGCCGGAGGAAGGCGCAGCAAAACGTATGCCGTCCAAATAGAAGCCGTCTACCTCGGGCACGGCCAGGGCTTCGCGGATGGTTTCGAGGTGACGTTCGCGCGTCGCCCGCAGCCCCGGCGAGCCGGAGCGGAACCACATGCGCGGGACGCCGTAGACATCATGGGCCAGGACGTCACCAGCGCCGCGTGGGATCGGGAACGTGACAGTGCAGACCCAGACGTTCAGCCCGGCGGCCTTCGCGACCCGGGCGAGTTTGGGATCGAGAGGAATTACGACCATGTCGAAGCCCAGGGCAGCCAGGTCGGCGGCGGGCTGGTCGTAGATGGCGAAGCGCGGGTTGGCCATGTTTGGTTCTTTGGCTACCGGGTGGACGGCTAGAGGTTATTCGCCCGCGGGACCGGGGCCAAGCTACGACGGGGTTCTGGAGGGGGTTGCCGGGCCCGCGTAGGCGGCTGCGTGGACCCGGTGGATGCGCTGACCGTCGGCCGGGTCGCGGCCATCGAACGCGACGAAATCCAGCGCGAACCGGGTAGGAGTCGGGCGCTCGCCGATCATAGCGATGGAGGCGGAGCGGGGCGGTGGCTCAGGGCCGGACTAGACCTGGCTGGCGCGTCGCGGGTCGGCGGCCTTGTCGATGGCGGTGGAGTGTGGCTCCAGGTGGACGACGATGTCCTTGACCGAGGGCATCTCAGAGCGCATCAGGTCGGCGACTTCGTGGGAAATGCGGTGGCCTTCGTTGACGGTCATTTCGGGATCGACCATGACGTGGAGGTCCATGAAGAAGTCGCTGGGGCGACCGCGGGTGCGGACGGCGTGGCAGTCCAGGACGCCGGGGATCGACTTGGCGATGTATTCGATGAGTTTGGGGTCGAGGGAGGTTGAATCGAGCAGCACCCATGAGGCGGAGTGGATGACGCGGATGCCGCCAATCACGACGACGGCGGCGACCACGAAGCCGAGGACGGCGTCGATCCAGATGATGCCGGCGTTGGTGGCGATGAGGCCGAGGATGACGGCGCCGGCGACGAGGACGTCGTTGCGGGTCTGCATGAGGTCGGTGTAGAGCAGGTCGCTGTCGGCTTCGCGGGCCTGGACGCGCTGCCAGAGGACGAGGCCGCCTTTTGACAGCAGCGCGACGCCCATGACCGCGAAACTGACCCAGGTGATCTGGGGCCCGGTGCCGTCGACCAGCGCGCCGACCCCGTTTCGCACGATGAGCGCCGCCGTGATGAACATCAGCAGGGCGATGCTGAGCGTGCCCAGGGTCTCGACTTTGCGGTGTCCGTAGGGGTGGTTCCAGTCGGCGGGGCGGGCCGTGAAGTAGAGCGCGATGATGCCGATGATCCCGGAGAGCGAATCAAGCAGCGAGTCGAAGCCGTCGGCGAGGATGCTGACCGAGCCAGAGACCAGTCCGGTGGCGATCTTGGCAGTGGCGATGACCAGGTTCACGGCCAGGGCAACCGCCAGGGCGCGGGCGGCCTGCCGGTTGCGTCGATCAGTGTCGGGTGAAGGTATCACGATGGTGTTGGCGGGAGGCAAACACATCAGTCTAGCGGGCCCACCGCCCGGCATTCAGGATATGCCGCGAGCCCTGCCGGGATATGGGTCTGAACTTCCGGCCAGACCAGGGAGATCAGGAAGGGGTGGAGGCTACGCGCCGCCGAAGGAGAGGTTGTTGCACTTCTCGCAGGTCTTTTCGGGGACCAGGCCGATGCGCATCAGCTGGGCGAAGACGAAGCATCCGGCGCAGAAACCGACGACGGATTCAAGCAGAGCGAAGACGACGAGGACACCGAGAACGCTGTAAGCGGCGAGGGCCGATCCGGCGCCGAAGTAGAGGACGGTGGTGGTGGTGGCGAAGATGAGCCCGACGGTCTGCGCGAATCGCTTCGGTGGGCCGGCGGTGTCCTTTTCCGGGAGATTCAGGACGGGGACGAGGACGCGGGTGGCCAGCTGGCCTATGGGACTGAGGCTGGGCCCGGTGAGAACGCGGGCGAGGAAGCCGTAGAGGAGGATGGGGAGCATCCAGGCGAGGTCGAAGGTGATGGTGAGTAGGGCGAGGATGGCGACCAGACCGGCGACGGTCCGCGCGGCGTACTCGTTGACCGGGTGTGGGAAGCTGAAGACTTCGCGGAGGGAGCCCATTCGGAGATGCTCGTTCCTTGGTGCGGCGGCCGGACGTGGTGCCGAGCCGTATTATTAAGTATATCAATCATTTTAGTAAAGAACAGCGCACCGTCGGTGAACTATCTCACCGGTCGCGATGTCCCTACCCGAATTGCGGGGGACTAGTTTACTACCCGTAGGATGGCTCGTCTCCGGGGGCCGGCGGCCAGGAGGATCGCGTCGCTCCCGGCGAACACGCTCTTGTCGATCGTGCGCTTGGTCGGTTCCACGCGGCGGCCGTCGATGGACACGCCGCCCTGGCGGACTAGGCGCTTGGCCTCGCCGTTGGAGGCGGCCAGGCCGGTTTTGACCAGGATCCGGGTCAACGAGAGGCCCTCGTCGAGGTCGGCGTGGGTGACTTCGGCCGACGGGACGTCCCCGCTCAGAGCAGCCGGGTCGGCACTGGCGGTGAATGCCTGGCGGCTGTCGCGCTCGGCGGCTTCAGCGGCTTCGGGTCCGTGGATCATGCGGGTCAATTCGGCGGCCAGCGCGCGCTGGCCGATGCGGGCGGCGGGGTCGGCCTGCGCACGCGCCTCGATGGCCGCGATCTCTTCGAGTTCGAGCAGTGTCAATGTGCGCAGGAACGCAATGACATCGGCGTCGTCGGCGTTGAACCAGTACTGGTACCACTCGAAGGGTGAGGTCCGGGCCGGGTCGAGCCAGATTGCACCGCGGGCCGTCTGCCCCATCTTTTCGCCGGAGGCGGTAGTGAGCAGCGGGTAGACGAGCGCGGTGGCGCGGTCGTCGGCGCCGGTCATGCGGCGGATGTAGTCGACCCCGGTCAGGATGTTGCCGTACTGGTCGGAGCCGCCGACCTGCAGGCGGCAGTTGTGGTGCTGGTAAAGGTGGTAGAAATCGTACGCCTGCAGGGCCTGGTAGGTGAACTCGGTGAAGCTGAGCCCGGCGTCGCTTTCGAGCCGACGACGGACAGATTCACGCGAGAGCATGATCGACATCGGAAGGTGCTTGCCGACATCGCGCAGGAAGCCGATCAAGTCGAGATCGGAGAGCCAGTCGTGGTTGTTGACCATGATCGCCGGGTTCCCGGGCCGATCGAAATCGAGAATGCGGGCGAACTGCGGACGCTCGGCCTCTAGATTTGACTCAAGGGTGGCCAGGTCGAGCAAGTTGCGCTCGGCGCTCTTGCCGGACGGGTCACCGATCATGCCCGTGCCGCCGCCCATGACGACTATTGGGATGTGGCCGTGGCGCTGGAAGCGAGCGAGTGTGAGGAGGGGGATCAGGTGGCCGGCGTGGAGGCTGTCGGCCGTGGGGTCGAAGCCGCAGTAGACGGTGATGGGCTCGGTATCAAGTCGGCGGCCCAGGTCGGGATCGGAGACGGCGTGGACCAGTCCCCGACTCTCAAAGTCGGCGAGCAGGCCGGGGATCAACTTGCCGGTTGCGGTGCTCAAAGGGGTGGATCTCGTTGGTAGTTCGGGGCGGGCGCGTAGGCATGATAATAGGCCCCGGCCGGATCGGCCCCACGAACGGCGGGGCCGGCCTGGGAAGATCTGCGGTAGTACCGGGAGGAATGGATGGCGGACTGTTGCTCGGTAAACGGGCTGGATCGGATGTTTACCCGGGCGGTGCGTTTCGGGGTGTGGCTGGTGTGGCGGGAATACCGCTTTTTCCTGCACTCGCTGGAGGAGATCGACCGCCGGCTGACGACCGCCGGTCTGACGAAGGAGTTCGAGGCCGAAGGGTTGCTCTGGCGGTCGACGCTGTTCGCGCGCGGGTAGCTACCGGCGTGGCGGGAAGGGATGGCGCGGGTGGGGTGGTTTCTCGGTTTGGCCCGGGGCATGTATGCTATGTGCCCTTTCCGATGTGAACGAAGCCGAATCCAGGCGAACCGGGGGCCCCGGATGATCGATGTAAACGACTCGCAGGCGATGCTGCGGGCGGAGTTGTTGGCGTGTTCGGAAGAGGGCTGCGATGTGTCGGGGGTGGTGAAGCAGATCGAGGGGCTGGAGGAGGCGGGATCGACCGGCGCCAATGTGGCCGGCCTGCTGGATGTGCTTGCGGAATTGGAATCGGCGCCGGATTTCGCCTACGTGGAACCGACCGAGTTGGCGGCGATCCAGGCCGCCCGCCCGGCGGACCGCCCGGGACCGTTCGCGAACCCGGATGAACTGCTGGACCGCATTCTCGGCGGGTGGCTGGGGCGCAGCGCCGGCTGCCTGCTCGGCAAGCCGGTTGAATCCCTGCCGCGCGCGGACATCGTGGCCTACCTGGAAGCCGCCGGCGAGTACCCGTTGACCCGCTATTTTCCGCTGTTGGAGCCGAATCCGCTGGATCGTCCGTTGCACCGCTCGGCCGGCGAGTCCACGCGCGGCAATATCGAGTGCATGCCGCGCGACGATGACATCGACTACATGGTGATCGCGCTGCACATCCTGGAGACCTACGGTCGTGAATACACCGCGGAGGATGTGGGCCGGGAGTGGTTGCTGCTGATGCCGATCCATATGGCGTACACGGCCGAGCGAGCCGCCTACCGGAACCTGGTGAACGGTCTTCAGCCTCCGGATACGGCAACATTTCGGAACCCTTACCGGGAATGGATCGGGGCGCAAATCCGGGCCGATGTGTTCGGCTACGTGTGTGCGGGCGATCCTGAGGCGGCGGCGGCGCTGAGTTACGAAGATGCGATTCTTTCGCACGTGAAAAACGGGGTCTACGGTGAAATGTTCGCCGCGGCGATGGTGGCCGCGGCGTTTGGAGCGGGCGA
>JASLPR010000042.1:0-55000 GCA_030744875.1 Chloroflexota bacterium | reverse complement strand
TGTCATTTTCCTCACCTAGAAAAGGGCTTTACGACCCGAGAGCCTTCATCGCCCACGCGGCGTTGCTGCGTCAGGGTTTCCCCCATTGCGCAAGATTCCTTCATGCTAAACCCCGTAGGGCTCTGGACCATGTCTCAGTCCCAGTGTGGCTGATCATCCTCTCAGACCAGCTACCGATCATCGCCTTGGTGAGCCATTACCTCACCAACTAGCTAATCGGCCGCAGGCCCCTCTCTCGGCGATAAATCTTTCATCCATCAGACGTATCCAATGGATCGTA
This sequence comes from Chloroflexota bacterium, assembly GCA_030744875.1. Lineage (GTDB taxonomy): Bacteria > Chloroflexota > UBA11872 > UBA11872 > VXNJ01 > JASLPR01. The sequence goes on along the minus strand of JASLPR010000042.1, from coordinate 54,720 downwards.
TGCGGTATTGTCCCCGGTTTCCCGGGGTTATCCCCCACCGAGAGGCAGGTCACCTACGTGTTACTCACCCGGATGCCACGGTCGTGTGGGCCGAAGCCCACCGTACCGTTCGACTCGCATTGATAAGGCACGCCGCCAGCGTTAATCCTGAGCCAGGATCAAACTCTCCAAAAAAATTCAACACTCCCAATAAGGGAGAATATAAGAAAATCAAGAGCTTTTTCCGCACCTAGCTCGGACTCGGTTAACTAACTCGCCGGAATTCGCGGGATTTCTCCCGTACACTAAACCTTTCCGGCCACTCTTCAGTTGTTAAGGTGCAAAAGGCGCAGCGTCACAAGACGTTGCGCCCCTCTGTCAGAATCTGAGTATACATCAGTCGAGCCCCCCAACAACCTTTTGTTGCACCGTCGCCCGGCCCCACGACCCCCACCGGCCCCTACCCTGTGCGCTTCCCTATGGATGGGCCCCGCGATTCCGGTCGGCGGGGGCCGCGGGTCGCCCGATCCTTCACCGATTTTCCGGAACTTTCGCCCGTCTTCCGACAAGCGACGCCGGCCCGGCTCGAGCTAGCCGATGCGGTTGACCCCGCGCAGGCCAAAGCGGGTGGCGGACACGACCGCCGCGACAAGCACCAGGGTCACCGCCCCCGCCAGCGCAGGCACCGTCCAGACGCCCAGTAGCCATCCCAGGTAGGTGTCCGGCTCGATCACCCCGTCGAGCCACTGCCGCAGCAGCCGTAGGTGGGCGCCGATGGGGGAGAAATGCGGATCCCAGACGATCTGCTCGGGTCGCGCGCCGACATCCCAGAGATTGCGCCAGCCGCGCTGGTAGTCGAAGAGCACGCCGAGCGCGGCGACGCCGAATCCCCAGGCGATGAGGACCCCGGCGCTGAAGCGGGCTGCACGCGAGATCGCTCCGCCGGAAAGCAGGCAACCGACCCCAACCGCCAACAGCGGCACCACCCCGGTGAGATACCGCGGCCCCCAGGAGACCCCACCTTCCCAATCGTTGAATGTTCCGTAGATAAGGATGGCCGTGAACGCGGCGACGGCCATGGCCCAGCGCGCCCACCGCTCGCCGGCGCCGGTGAGGAGTCCCCAGAGCCCCAGAACGGCGGCTGGCATATAGACGAACAGACCGAATCCGGGGCTGGCTAGGACCCCGTAGAGCCCAATATGGGCCCGATCGGTGGCCCAGAGGAAGGTCTGACCCGGATAGCCGAAATCAATCATGGAGCCGGCGCGATAGAGGTTGTAAAGGCCGACGCCGGGGACGACGACAGCGACCCAGGCGAGCACCCACAGGCCGCCGACGGCGACCCGGCCCCGGCCGGGCCGGGACGCGAGCGCGGCGAACAGCAGGATCGGGGCGAACATGGCGTATTCGGACCGGGTGGCGGTGGCCAGTCCCGCCAAGAGCCCTGACAGGATCGCGGCGAGCCGGCCCGTCCCACCGCGCCGCCCGGTCAACGCGAGCAGCGCCGCCAGCAGGAGAGTCGCCGCCAGCGGAACGCTCGACAGGGTCTTGGCATAGACCCACCCCGGGCGGGCCAGCCCGGTGATGGCGGCGACAGCGAGGCCGGCGGCGCGGGATAGGCCCAGGCTCCGCGCCAGCAGGTAGGTGAGCGCGACCAGCACGGCGGCGATGACCGGGTTGAAGAGCAGGCCGGTCAGCGGCAGGACATGGCTGACCTCGGGAAAGGTGGGGCCGACTGGCACCGGATCGGGGCTGACGGCGGCCGCGATGGCGTAGGCGGGGACCAGGGCCAGCCAAGACAGCAGGCCGTAGCGGCCGGTCACACGCGGCTCGTCGGGATGCTCGACCTTAAGCAGCTGGCTGGTGGGGAAGGGGACGTCGATCTGCGATCGGAGGTCGGGCGTGCCGGTCTGCACGAGGGCCCGTGCCGAGGCGTAGTTGGTGATTTCGTCGACGCTGTAGGCATGGGCGCCGGTGGAGAACATATAGATCGCGGCGGCCAGCAGAAAGAGCATCGCGGCGGTTCTCATTTGGTTTTGCCCGTCCGGAATTCCAATGGCGACACGCGCCGGCTCCTACTGGAAGTTTACGAGGGCCCCGCCGTCTATAAGGATTGTCTCGCCGGTGATGTAGGCCGCCTCGTCGGTGGCCAAGAACACGGCGGCGTGGCCGATGTCCGGGGGATCGCCGAGGTGCTTCACGGCGGTCCGCTGCTCCATGCATTCGTTCTTGGCCGGGTCGGATAGGTCTTCCCTGTTCAGGTCCGTCCGAATAGTGCCCGGGGCGACGCAGTTGCAGGTGATGCCGTGCTCGCCAAGGGCGACCGCCACGGCTTCTCCACCGGCTGAGAGGATTCCGTCGACGGCGGCCTGCGCGGCGGCGACATCGACGTGATAGTTGACCACGAGCTTCGCGCCCTCACCGGCCATGCACTCCACGATCCCGCGCCCGATGCCGCGCGATCCGCCGGTGACCACCGCAACCTTTCCCTGAAGCCTGGTGCCCATCTGATCCCCAATCCACGCACTCTCGCCGGTTACCGCCGGAGTATAGTGCGCCGCTATCAGCCGGCGGGGCGCGGCGGCGGCGGCGGGCGGGGAAACGACCGATTCGGGGGCGAGTCTTGTACAGACGCTTGTTGCTGCTTTTGCTGGCGACCATCGGGCTGGCGGTGCTGACGGCGTGCGGCAGCAGCGACCTGGGGCAGTTGCTCACCGGGACGCAGATCGAGGAAGAACTGCCCGACGGCTCCCTCCGGCCGGTTTCCGGGCCCGGGTCCACTACGAGATCATCAGCAACAACAGTCAGGTCGCCCTCGACTACACGGATACGACCGACGCCAGCGGCGTCTCGCTGGTGTATCGCTCGAGTCCCGACATCGGCACCGAGTACCGGTTCATGCGAGCGACCGTCACTCACCCACGGACGCACCGCGACGGCCACCGGGCGGCTCTCGACCAACTTCGACCTTCGCCGCTGGTTTATCGAGTTTTCGCCGGTTCCGTTGGATGGACGGAACCTGGCGGATTTCATCTGCTCGACGATCTCCGGTCTGCCGAGCTGTGACCCGGGGAAACTGCTGAGTACCAATTTCGTGCTCTGGGGCGCCGGGGCGCGGGTGGTGTTTCGCATCGACCGCCCGCCGACACCTACTCCCACCCCGACCCCGACGCACGTTCCAACGCCAACCAACACGCCATCACCGACACCGACAATTACGCCGACCCCGACCATCACGCCGACGCCCACGCCCAGCCCAACGCCGGCCGGCAGCACCAGCCTGATCAGCGGCGGGGTGTACGACGTGCAGGGCTGTAACGTGCGCATCGGCGCGGAGGCGAAGACCCGCAATGACACCGATCGGCGGGTGACTCGGCTGACGATTGATGTGGACGGCGAAGAAATCTATGACTCGGGCCCGATCGCCTCGACCGAGCCGAGCATCTTCATCGACCTACAGGCACCCACCAGCGAGCACACCTTTACGGTGAAGGTCTGGAACAACGCCGACTACCGCGCCAATCCGTTGCTCCAGTCGAGCACCTTCAAGACCGATTGCACGCTGGTGACCGCGGTGACCGTGGGATTGGTAACCGCGACCGGGATGACCGCGAACGCGCCACCGGTGATCGACAAATTCACGGCGGTCTTGAATCCGCCGGAGACGGTCTACACGGTGGCGGCGAACGACCCGGACGGTGACACGCTGACCTACACCTGGGGGCGCAGCGCCGACGCCTGCGGGACCTTTGCCGGGCTCGGGACCACCGCGACCTGGACCCACCCACATCCGCCCTGCGGCGAGGACACCTCGCATCCGGGCACGGTGACGGTGGTGGTCACGGATGTCTACGGCAACTCTGTAACCTACAGCTATGAGGGCACGCTGCCCACCGGGTGAGCCGGTGGCGGGGAGCGAAGCCGAGTCGGGGAGCGGCTACTTCCGAACGAGGGTGTTGAGCGGTTGCCCGATGGCCTCCCAGGCGGCCTCCCCGGTGAGTTCCGGAAATGTCGGATGGGCATGCACCACGTGGCGGAGGTCGTCGAGGGTGGCCTCAAGGTGGATTGCCAGGGCGCCCTCGGCGATCATCTCGGAAGCGGCGACGCCGATGATGTGCATGCCGACAACCGCCTGGTAGCGGGGCTCGGCGATCACCTTGAGCAGGCCCTCGGTATCGCCGTAGCTGCGGGCGCGGCCGCTGGCCATGTAGCTGAACCGCCCGACGATGGCGCCGCCGTGCTCGGCGGCCGCCTGCTCTTCGGTGAGCCCAACGCTGGCGATTTCGGGGTGAGAGAACGTGGCGGCAGGGATGGCGCGGTAGTCCATTTCCTGGCTCCCGCCAGCGATGTTCTCGGCCGCGACGACGCCCTGGTGCGACGCGACGTGAGCCAGCATCGCGCGGCCGGTTACGTCGCCGATGGCGTAGATGTTGGCCACGTTGGTGCGCATCCCCTCGTCCACCGGGATCGCGCCGCGCTCGGTGGTAACGCCGACCGCTTCAAGGCCGAGTTCGCGCGTATTCGAGCGGCGCCCGGTGGCGTTGAGGACGGTGGCGCACTCAAGCGTCTCCACCACACCGTCGGCGCTGACGTCCACCCGCATCGCCCCGGGGCTGCCCGTGATCTGCTGAACGGCGGTGCCGACCCTAACGCCGATCCCGCTGCCGACAAACGACTTGCGCAAGAGTTCGGAGATCTCGGCGTCTTCGTTGGGGACCAGTCGATCGAGCATCTCAACGACCGTCACCTCCGACCCGAGGGTGGAAAAGAGGCTGGCCCATTCAACGCCGACCGCGCCGGCGCCGACCACGGCCAGGGATGCCGGGACTACTTCGAGTTGCAGGGCGCCGTCGCTGGTGATGACGCCGGAGGCGTCCATCCCGGGTATCAGCGGGATCGCCGCCGAGGATCCGGTGGCGATGATGATGCTTAAGGCTGTGATCATTTCAGTCGAATCCTCGCCGAGGACCTCGACCGTGCCCGGCCCGACGAGGCGGCCCCAGCCGTTCACGACCTGGACACCGGCGTCTCTTAGGAGCGCGCCGATTCCCCGCGACAGTCCGCCGGTGATGCGGTCTTTACGCTTCATCATGGCCGGGAAATCGATCCCGACATCGGAGGCCTGCACACCGTAGGAAGCAGCGTCACCGGCCAGCCGAAAGACCTCAGCGCTGCGCAGTAACGCCTTCGTGGGGATGCAGCCGGTGTTGGTGCAGACCCCGCCGAGCCGGTCGGCCTCGACGACGACCACGCCAAGTCCCAAACGGGCGGCGCGAATGGCACTGATGTATCCGCCGGGGCCGGATCCAATTACGCAAACGTCGGTTTGAATGGCCACGGGTGGGGACTCTCCTGGGTTGTGGTCGGGGTTCAGGTGATGGCAATACCGCCGGCGCCGCCGGCCTTGCCGCTGAAGCCTTCGACCGCCTTCTCCAGGGCATCTACCTTTTCGTCAACGCCGTCGGCGCCGACGGCCTCGAGCGCGGCTTTGGCGGCCCGGCCGATGCCGGCGGTCAGGGGTACGCTGAGCCCGCTCTTAGCGAAGGTGGACCCCTTCAGTTCCAGGATGGTGGCTTCGATCTGCTTCAACCGACCGCCGGTGGCATCGGCGGAGACCGCCGATGCGGCGGCCGCGGCACAGTTGTCGGCCGCCTCTTGCAGTTGATCCTGGCCCCTACTCATATGCGGTCCCGACTTTCTGGCAACTCTGTTGCCGCGTCATGCGGAATGTCGCCGCGCCGACCGGGAGCCGGCGCGGCGACAGCCGCGTTTCGTTTGTAGCGGTTACGACTCGCGTACCGGGAGCGGTCCGGCGACCTTCTCCAGATCCACTTTGTCTTTGCGGTCGAAGCCCTTGCCACCGAGGCGTCCCTGCGGGAACGGGTTCTCTTTGGCGTAGAGGCTGGCGAACTTCTCGCCGCTGAGGCGGCGGTCGAAGGAGAAACCGTATTCGTCAGGATCACCGGAACCGGGGACGTCGATCAGGTCGTACTCCAGACTTCCCAGTCCGTTCTCTACCCCAGTGTGGAGCTGGATTTCCTCGGTGACACCGGCTTCGGGAATCAGCGGCGAGGGGAGTTCGAACTTGTGGTCGCCAATGCCATCGACGCCCCAGTCCTCGGCGCCCGATCCGGGCATTCCGGGGGTCTGGGTGGCTTTGTCCAGGCAGGCCATGTCGATGGCGACGGCGTCGTGGCTGGAGAAGATGCCCAGGTGCGGGGTGACCGGCAGATCGGCGTGCCCGACGCAGTCACAGTGCGGCGAGACGTCGAGGGCCAGGTTCAGGTAGCCGATGCGCCCTTCGAGGGCCTTGTTGACGGCCAGCGCGCCATCGGCGCAGGCGGCGTTGAAGGCACGGAAGTTCTCGGTAGACATTTCCCAGGCGCCGGAGTTGACCATGGTCCCGAGGCAGCCCAGGCAGCCGTCGCACCTAGCGGGGTTCCACTCGGCGGTGCCGTTGTTGCGGGAGTAGGCACCGTGCGGGCAGGCGCCGGGAATGAGGTCGAGGAAGGACTCGGGCACCTTCTCGGGGTGGTAGGTGACCTGGTTGGCGAAGCCGTACTCGGGATGGCGCCCCAGGTGCACGTTGAACTTGCCGCGCTTGGATTGGCAGCCGATGCCGAGGTTCTTGATGGACCCACCGATGACCCCCATGGGGTGCCCTTTGAAGTGCGTGACGACGATCATGACATCGGCCAGCGCGATGGCCTTGGCGATGAAGGCTTCCTGGAGGATGTAGCCCTCGGGCAGCGGGATGACCACGTCATCGGTGCCGGCGTAGCCGTCGGCGGCGATGAACGGCACGCCGAGAGTGCCGGAGTTGAAGCCGTTGCGCTCAGCCGTGAGCATCAAGTCGGGGGCAGTGGAGCGGGGGGAACGGATCGAATACGTCATGGTGCAGGTGTCGGTGACGAACGGGATGCCACCGAGCTCTTTGATCTTGTCGACGATCATGCGCGCGTAGACCGGGCGCAGGTAGGCGGTGTTGTTCCACTCGCCGCAGTGAATCTTGACCGCAACGCGGTCGCCCGGCTTTACCAGCTTGTCGAAGCCGGCCGCGTCAAAAAGAGTCCCCGTCTGGGGCACAAAGCCCGTATCGGGTGACAGGCTGCGGCGATCCATTGTCCATACTTTTGAAGCCATCGTGCCCCTCCTGGGTCTTCATTATCGGCCGGCCGGGTCGCGGGAAAATGAGCCGGCTCTGACCGATGGGCTGCAGTTCCGTAACCCCAAGAAATTGTCCGGCAAGTCTATACCTATGACGGCGGCGTCTTCTAGCCCGCGCCGAAGGCGCGCCGGAGCCCGGCTAGATCAGCAAATAGGGGTGCTCGATCAACTGCTTAATCCGTTGCAGGAAACGGGCCGCCGGGGCGCCGTCGTTGAGACGGTGGTCGAAGGTGAGGCTGAGCGTAAGCAACTGCCGCACGGTGACCTCGTTTTCGACGACCGCCGGTTTCGGCTGGATGCGCCCGATACCGAGAATGGCGGCCTCCGGCGGGTTGAGCACCGGCGTGAAGGCATCGACGTCCATCGGGCCGAGGCTGGTGATGGTGAACGTGCCGCCGGTGACGTCGTCCAGGGTTAGCTGGCCGTCGTTGGCCCGGCCGATCACGTCCCGAAACGCCATGGCAAGCTCGATAAGCTGCATCTGGTGGGCGTTCTTGATGTTGGGGACCACCAAGCCGCCCTCCTGGTCGATGGCCAGACCGACGTTGACGTAGGGCAGCTGGATGATGTGCTCGCCGTCGAGCCGCGAGTTCATGTTGGGGTGCTCGGTGAGCGCGCGAGTGGCGATGCGGGCGAAGAGATCGTTGTAGGCAAGCCGGAACCCGAGGGTCGATTCGTACTGGGCGGCCAGCTCGCTGCGCAGGCCGACGAACGCCGTGGCGTCGGCTTCGGATACCAAGGTCAGCTGCGCCGAGGTGGTCAGGCTTTCGACCATGCGGTCGGCGATGAGGCGGCGGACTCCGGTAAACGCCAGGCTGGAACCGGTGGCGGTGGTGGCGGGGGGTGCGCTTAACGGAGCGGGCGCGGCGGTCGCTGCGTTGACATCCGCGCCGATGATGCGGCCCCCGGGGCCAGTGCCGGTGAGACCGGCGAGGTCAATCCCCGCTTCACTGGCGAGCTTGCGGGCGAAGGGCGACGACTTGATGCGCCCGGCGGCCTGTACGACCGCGTTAGCGATGGCCACCGGCACGGCGACAACGGCCGGCGCGGCCGCTGCGTCCAGGTCTTCGGCGACGATCCGACCGCCGGGGCCGGAACCCTGGACCGAGGCCAGGTCGATGCCGCGCTCGGCGGCGATCTTGCGGGCGACCGGGGTTGCCTTGACGCGGCCGTCGGCGGGGGCCGGCGGCGGCGTTGGATTCGTCGCGATGGGGGGCGGGGCAGCGGGTTGCGGAGCGGCGGGTGCGGCTGCGGCTGCCGGAGCGGGCGCGGCCGGCGCCTCCCCGGTGGGGGCTGACTCGCCGGGCTCCAGCAAATAGCAGACCGGCGCCATGACCTTGACGGATTCCCCGACGGCGGCGGCGATGCCGCCAATGATTCCGCCGGCCGGCGCCTCGATGGCGGCGTTGATCTTATCGGTCTCAAACTCGGCGACGGGATCTCCCACCTTGACTGTGTCGCCATCGGCGACGAGCCAGGACGTGATGATTCCCTCTTCCATGGTCATGCCCATTAACGGCATGAGTACTGGCGTGGCCATCGAATACCTTTCGTGCCTCGGCCGCCGGTTCGGCGGGGTCTTTCGCTAGATACCCTGCATGAGTTCGCGAACGCCCTGGGCGATTGATTCAACGCTGGGGAAGGACGCCATCTCAAGCGGCTCGGCGAAGGGCACCGGCGCGTGGACCGCGCCGAGTCGTTTCACCGGGGCGTCCAGGTAGTCAAAGCCCAGTTCCTGGATCTGCGCGGCGACTTCGCCACCGAATCCGCCGAAACGAACCGCCTCGTGCACGACCAGGGCCCGGTTGGTCTTCTTGACCGACTCAATGACCGGGTCGATGTCGAGCGGATACAGAGTCCGCAGGTCGATAACCTCGACGTCGATGCCTTCGCTGGCCAGTTGCTCGGCCGCCTGCAGGGCGAACTGCACCTGGCGGGCGTAGCTGACGATCGTGGCGTTGGCGCCGGCGCGCTTAACGTCGGAAACGCCGAGGGGAACCAGATACTCACCCTCGGGCACGTCGCCGCGCTCGCGATAGAGAGCTTTGTGCTCGAAAAAGAGCACGACGTTGTCGTCGCGGATGGCGGACTTCAGCAAACCCTTGGCGTCGTAGGCGTTGGAGGGAGCGACGACCTTTAGCCCGGGCACGTGGGTGAACCAGGCTTCGAGGCTCTGGGTGTGCTGGGCGGCATTGCCGATGCCGGCACCAAAGGCGGCCCGGTAGACGATTGGCAGGGCGTTCTTGCCGCCGAACATGTAGCGGTTCTTGGCGGCCTGGTTGACGATTTGGTCCATGGCGATGCCCATGAAGTCCTGGTACATGAAATCGACGACCGGCCGCGAGCCGGTGATGGAGGCCCCGACCGCCGCGCCGCCGATGAGGGCCTCGGAAATTGGGGTGTCGATGACGCGCAGCGGGCCGTACTTGTCCAGCAGTCCTTGGGTAACGTTGTAGCTACCGCCCCAGACGCCGACTTCTTCGCCATAGACGAAGACGGTCGGGTCGCGAGTCATTTCTTCGTCAATCGCTTCGCGCAGGGCCTGGTTGAAAAAGATGAGGCGCTGCTCAACGGGGGTTTCGCCGTTGGCCGCGGTTCGGGCCTTCGTTGCATCCATACCTATACGTCCGTGTAGACGCCCTGTAAGAGCGTGTCTAGTTGCGGAAATGGGCTCGACGCGGCGAACTCAACCGCGGCTTCAACTTCTTGCAGTACTTCGGCGTCAATGGCTTCGAGCTTCTTCTTGCTCATCGCCTTCGCGGTGGTGACCGTCTTGCGGAACCGCTCGATCGGGTCACGGGCCATCCACTCGTCAACGTCCGCCTGGTCACGGTAGGCAGCCTGGTCGTGCACGGTGTGACCGCGGTGCCGGTAGGTCTCGCATACGAGCAGCGACGGGCCCTTGCCGGCGCGGGCGCGCTTCACCGCAGCGGTGGTCTTGGCAAAGACATCGAATACGTCGTTGCCGTCGACCATCACCCCGGGGATGCCATAGGAGTCCGCGCGGGTAACGATCCCGGGACCGGCGTTGGTGTCGGATACGTGGGTACCCATACCCCACTGGTTGTTTTCGCAGACGTAGACAATCGGCAGATCGTGCAGGGCGCCAAAGTTGATGCTCTCGTGGAAGGTGCCGTTGGGAGCGGCGCCGTCACCGAAAAAGCAGACGGTCACGTTGTCATCGTCGCGAAGTTTGCTGCCGAGCGCCGCACCGGTGGCGATCGGGAGACCGCCGCCGACGATCCCGTTGGCGCCGAGGTTGCCGAGGTCGAGGTCGGCGATGTGCATCGAGCCGCCTTTGCCGCCGCAGTAGCCGGTTGCTTTACCGAAAAGCTCGGCCATCATCAGGTCCAGCCGGCCGCCCTTGGCGATGCAGTGCCCGTGACCGCGGTGGGTGGAGGTGATGTAGTCGGAGTCGGTCAGGGCGGCGCAGACGCCGGTGCCGGACGCCTCTTCGCCTATGTAGAAGTGCAGCGCGCCACGCATGCGGGCCGCCTGGAAGGCGCGGTCGGCGGCCTCCTCGAAGCGCCGGATCCGGACCATCGTCCGGTACATCCACTCGAGCATTTCTTTGCCGGGAAGTTTGGACTTCTTCGAGGCGCCGCGGGCCTTCTTGCCCGCCGCTTTCGGTTTTCTGGCCGCCATTGGTTTGATCCTGCCTGGGAGTGCCACGCTGCCACTGTCGCTGGTTCTAGAGTAGCTATTTTGTCAGAAAACGCCGGCAAGAGTCAGAAGGTGGCGGCGTGGGCCGTGGCGAAGACCTCGTCGGCGTGGAAGGAACTGCGCACGAGGGGGCCGCAGAAGGCGTGGGCGAAGCCAAGCTCGCGGGCGATTCGGGCCCATTCGGCGAACTCTGCCGGCGGGACGTAGCGGGCCACCGCGGCGTGGCGGGGGGTGGGGCTCAGGTACTGCCCGATGGTGACTATTTCCACCCCGTGGGCGCGCATATCCTCCAGAACCGGAACGACTTCGTCGGGGCGCTCGCCAAGCCCGACCATGACGCCGGATTTGGTGGTCACCGCCGGGTCGAGCTGCTTGACAAATTGGAGTATTTGCAGGGACTGGCGGTAGTCGGCTTTGGGCCGGATGCCGGGCGAGAGTCGCGGGACCGTTTCGAGGTTATGGTTGAAGACATCGGGCCGAGCGGCGACGACTTCTTCGATGGCGGCGAGCCGGCCGTTGAAGTCCGGAGTCAGGACCTCGATGGTACAGTCGGGGTTCTTGTGATGGACGGCGCGGATGCAGTGGGCGAAATGGGCGGCGCCGAAATCGGGAAGGTCGTCACGGTCAACCGAGGTGATGACGCAGTGGCGCAGCCCGAGCCGCTGGACGGCCAGGGCCAGCCGGGCGGGCTCGGTCAGGTCGAGCGCCTCGGGCCGGCCGGTGGCGACGTTGCAGAAACGGCAGGCGCGGGTGCAGATGGCCCCGAGGATCATGAAGGTGGCGGTGCCGCGGGCGTGGCAGTCGAGAGCGTTGGGGCAGCGGGCCTCCCGGCAGACCGTCTCGAGGCCGAACGTCTGCAGGGTCTTGAGGACGGATTCGGCTTCGGAAGGCCGGGGCGGCTTCATGCGCAGCCACGCGGGCTTGCGCTGGTTGGGGGCAGAAGAGGCGCTAGCCACGCGCCGGGACTTCCGCGGCCGTCCGGTCGAACGTCGATCCCCCGAGAAAGTGATCGATAAATGGAGCGATCGCGGCGGCGGCGGCTTCCAGCATTGGCGCGGAGCCGGTTTCGCGGAGAACGCTGGTGACCCGGGCGCCGTCGAGCCCGCAGGGCTCGAATAGCTCGAAGACCGCCAGGTCGGGGGCGAGGTTTACCGCGAACCCGTGGTAGCCGATGCCGCGCCGGACGCCGACGCCGATGGCGGCGATCTTGCCGCCCTCAGTCCAGACGCCAGTGAGGCCAGCTTCGACCCGGGCCTCGATCCCGAACGTGGCCAGCCAGGCGATGATGAGCCGCTCCAGGGAGCGGACGTAGCCGTGGGCGTCGTTGCCGCGCTCGCGCAGACTCACCACCGGATAGACCACCAGCTGGCCGGGGCCGTGATAGGTGGCGCGGCCGCCGCGATCGGTTTCGACGATTTCAACCCCGTGCTCGCCCAGCCGCGCGACCTGCTCGGCGCCGAGCGCGTAGCCGGGGGATCGGCCGAGGGTGACGACCGGATCGTGTTCGACCACGAAGGCGATATCGCTGGACTCACCGCGCGCGCGGGCCGCGACCGCGTCGGACTGAAACCGGGCGGCCGCCCGATAGCCAAGCCGGCCGAGGTAGCGGGTATCCAGTGGAATGTCTCCTGCCGGGTCCAATGGTTCGAATTGTCCCTCTTTGTCCACCCCGGGCGCCAATCGCGGATTGTGCGGCGATCGGTCGGCCCGAACGCGGCCAGAGGGTTATTATCTTCGCCGAACGACATTGTTGCAGCCACGAAATTCCAGGTAATGGCCCGAAAAGGTAGGAAATCAAGGGCCGATCGGCGGGGATCGCGAGCTGAAGGGCGCAAGAAGCCCGGGATGCGCAGGCGGCTCCGGCGGATGGTCACGATTCAGCGTGCGTGGATGGTGATGACGTTGGCGGTGGCGATTGCCATGATTCTGGCACTCATCGCACCGCTACTACTCAGTTGACGGATGGCCGGCGGAGCCGGCGAAGTAGACACCAGCAAAACTTTCCGAACGGGGACACTCTATGAACAACTCGCTCTTCAGGAATGGAGAGAAACTCTCAGTCTTTTGCGATATTCCGGCCGTCGATCAGGCGGTCGGCGCGGGCGGCAGTTCCGAGCAATTGGGGCAACTGCTGCAGCGGCTGGCCCAGGGCCGCAATATGCACCGGGCGACGGCCTACCTGGGGCAGGGACGATCGGGGGGGCGCGGGGCGGACCGGGTCCGGGGAATCCGCGAGGCCGGGTTTCACGTGGTTGCGGTGGAGGGCGCCGGGGTGAGTGTGGCCCTGGCCGTGGATATGGTTATGGCGGCGGAAGAGGCGGATGTGCTGATCGTCGTGAGCGGGGACGCGGGTCTGTGGCCAGCCATCGCGGCGGCGCGCGCCAAGGGCGCGCGGGTGGAGGTTGTGAATTGCCCGGGACCGGAGTCGGCGGCCCTGGCGGCAGCCGGAGACTCTTCGGCGACTATCGAAAGCGTGCTCGGAACCGGCGGCGCCCGGCGCTCGCGAAGCCCGGACCGTCCGGCGCCAGACCTTCGCCGCTCGCGGTCGGGTCAATCACGGAGTTCGACAGCACGCGGCGGGCGATCGTCCCGGCCACGATCGGACTCGGATGGCCGGGGCCGCTCGCGCCCGGGGGACTCCTCGGATCGGCGCCGGGAACTGGAACCTCAGGAGTGGCCGACGCCGCCGCCGCCGTCTCCGGAAGAAATGGGAATCGACCCGGCAACGCGGGTTCGCCCGCGGTCGGCTGGCCGGCCGGTCGGTCGGCCAGCTCCACGTTCGGCGGAGCGCGAGCCGCGTCGCGTGGCGCCCCCATCGAAGCCCGATTTCACGGTGCTAGAAGGTGAATCGCTGCGAAAGCCGAGTGGGGATAAAGACGGCAATGAAGACGAAGACGAAGGCAGCTCCCGCTAGGAGGCCGTTTGCGCATCGCGATCAGCCCGATTCTTTGGCCCGCCGAGGTATCCCTGGCGGATATCGCGGAGATCGCCGCCGACCTTGGCTATGCTGGCCTGGAGGGCGCCCGGGACTATTTGGGCGAGGTCCAAAAGCTGCGCGGGTTGCTGGCAGAGCACGGCCTGGCGCTGGCGGCGGGCTATTTCGCGGCCAACTGGTTCGATGCCGACTTCCGGCAACCGGAATTCACCAGCCTGCGGCGCTCGGCCGAGTTCTATGCGGCGGCCGGCGCCGAGAACATCGTGCTGGCTTCGTCGGGATCGCCGCGCCGCCTGGCCACCGCCGGCTTCTTCCCCAACGGCCGCCACGACGGGCTGACGGACTACCAATGGGGGTACTTCTGCGAGAGTCTGAACCTAGCGGCCGATATCTGCCGGGATGAGTTCGACCTGCCGGTGGCGTTCAAGCAGCACGCCGGGAGCTACGTGGAAACCGCAGAAGAGGTGGAACGGATGATGGCGGACACGAACCCGGAGACAATCCGGCTGGCGGCCGACAGCGGGCACCTCTTTTACGCCGGAATCGACCCGACGGAGTTCTTTGAGCGCAACATCGACCGGATTGGCTACGTTCATTTTCGCGACGTGGAGGTCGATGTCTTTGACCAAACGATGGCGGCGGAGGCCGAGTTTCGGGAATTCGTCGAGGCGGAGGGATTCTCCGAGATCGGGTCCGGCGGGATCGACTTCGACGCGCTTGTGGAGGCTCTGCAGAGCGGAGACTACGAGGGGTGGGTGACCCTGACTCAGGATTACAGCTCGCGGGACGCGGCGGTGGCGGCCGGGAACAGCCTGGGCTACGCAACGTCCGCGCTGGGGGATTAGCGATGGGACGGCGACTGACCCGACGCGGATTCGCCAAAGGGCTGGTGGCGGCACCGCTGGCCCTGGCCGGCTGCGGCGAGTTGGCGGGGGTCCAGATCGAACAAGACCGCCTGCCGCTGGCGCAGGTAAATCCCTGGGGAGCGAACACTTTCTTGCATCAGGACGCGGAGAGCTGGCGCAAGCGCAAGACGCTGCAAATGGTGAAAGAGGCGGGGATCGGCTGGATCAAGCAGCACTTTCCTTGGGCGGATATCGAGCAATCCGGGCCGGGCCAGTACATCGACCCGCTCTGGAAGACATCGACCTGGGAGAAGTACGACGAGATTGTGGACCTGGCCGAGGAGGCGGGCATCGAGATCGTGGCCCGGATCGATCGGGTGCCCGCCTGGGCTCGGCCGGAGGAATCGACTTCCACGGAGCCGCCGTCGCGGTTGGAGGATTTCGGCCGCTTCATCGAGACGATCGTGGCCCGCTACCGGAGAAGGATTCGCCATTACCAGATCTGGAATGAGCCGAACCTAGCCCACGAGTGGGGCGGGCGGAGGCCGGACGCCGCCGGCTACGCGGACCTGCTGCGCACGGCGTCTGCGGCGGCCCAGGCGGTTGATCCGGAGGTTTTGATCCTCAACGCGCCGCTGGCGGCCACCCTAGAACGGAGCGCCCAAGCGCAGGTGGAACTGGAGTTCCTGCAGGAGTTCTACGACGAGGGTGGCGGCGACTACTTTCACATCCACTCGGCTAACGCCTTCGGATTGGGCTTTCCCCCGGAGGATCCGCCAGATCCCGAGGTGCTGAATTTCCGGCGGGTGGAATTGTCGCGGGAAATCATGGAAGCGAACGGCGACGGCGACAAACCGATCTGGTTCAACGAATACGGCTGGAACGCCTCGCCACCGGACTTCCCGCCGCACCTGCTGGTGTGGTCACGAGTGGACGAGGATGTGCAGGCGGAGTGGACCGTGCGCGGGGTGGAATACGCGCGGGCGAACTGGCCGTGGGCCGGCGTGTTCTGTATCTGGTTCTTCTTGCGCCAATACATCGACGTGGACCCGGATGAGTCGGAGTTCTATTTCCGGATGGTGGACCCCGATTTCACGCCCCGGCCGGTTTATCGGGCGGTGGCCCGCGCCGCCACCGGGAAATAGGGGCGCATCACGCTGTCGCGGCGGGTCCGCTGGCTGATTCTGGGGATGGCCGGCCTGGCGCTGGTGGTCCTGACGACGGGGTCACTGGTGGCGTACCGGTACTTTTTCGAACGTGGAGTCACCTATGGCGACGCGCGGCTCGAAGCGATGCCTCACACCGACGCGCCGGAAATCGGCGTAAACACCTTTCTACATCTTGAGTCGGACATCGCGGCCATCGACCGTGAACTGGCGGCGCTGAAGACGGCCGGGATCGGAATCATCCGGCAACAGTTCCTGTGGGAGGAGATCGAGGAGCAGGCGAAGGGAGACTTCGTCAACTACCGGAACGGCGCGCCGACCTGGGCGCGTTATGATGCGATCGTGGCGGCGGCGGACGCGGCCGGGATCGAAATTCTGGCGCGCCTAGAGCGACCGCCGCGCTGGGCGGTGAGCGATTGGGACCCGGAACTTCCCGGCAGCCAGAGCCCGCCGGACGACCTGGCGGACTTCGGTGATTTCGTGGAGGCGGTGGTTGGCCGCTACGCGGGCAAGGTCCGCTATTTCCAGATCTGGAACGAACCGAACCTCTGGGGCGAATGGGGGGAGCGGGACCCGGACGCGGCGGAATATGCCCAGATGCTGCGGGTCGCCTATACCCGTGCTAAGGCAGCGAATCCGGAGGTCGTGATCGTGCTGGCGGGACTGGCGCCGACGACCGAGCGCGGGCCGCGCAACCTGAGTGACACACTGTTCCTGGAACGGCTCTATGTGTTGGGCGCGCAGGTGCATTTCGACGTGGCGGCGTCGATGTCCTACGGACTGTTCACCGGCCCCCACGATGTCCGCATCGGAGAGCGCTGGACGAACTTCCCGCGGGCGGTGCTGTGGCGCGAGATCATGGTGGCTTACGGGGACACGGACAAGCCGATCTGGGCGACCGAGTACGGCTGGATGGCGCTGCCCGACGGCTGGCAAGGCGAGCCGGGAATCTGGGGGGATCACCCGGCGGCGCGCCAGAGCCGGTGGACGGTGGAGGGAATCGAACGGGCCCGGGAGCAGTGGCCGTGGATGTCGACGATCTTCATCTGGGCCTCGCGCTGGCCGAATGAAACCCATCCCGACGACCCAACGCCGTGGTTCCGGCTGATGGACCGGGATTTCACCGCGCGCCCGGCGCTGGTGGACCTGACGGAGTTCACGGCACGCGGGCCGGTAGCCGGGACCGGGATCCACCAGGACACGAATCCAGCCTATTCCTTTGCCGGGCCGTGGCCGCGGGAGCCGAGCGAACTGGCCTCGCTGGGGCTGTGGCGGACCACCGGGCAGGCCGGAGCGCGGATGACCTTTCGCTTTGCCGGGGACTCGGTGGCGCTGCTGACCTACCGGGGCCCGGAAATGGGCCTGGCGCGGGTGCGGATTGACGAGAACGACTCGCTGCCGGACCTGGTGCCGAAGGACCATCGTGGCCAAGCGGTGATCGATCTCTACGCACCGGAACCAGAGCCGCTGGCGCGAATTCCGCTGGCCTCGGGGTTGCCGGCGGGGACCCACCTTCTGGAGATCACGGCGGTCGGGGTCGGGTCGGAACTGTCCAGGGGCGGGGAGGTGGTGGTGGACGCGGCGGTGGTGTGGAGCCCGCGACCGATCTGGCCCTACGCGCTGACGGCGCTTTCGTGGTTGCTCGTGGCGCTGGGGGCCGCGGCGGCGTTCCTGCGACCGCTCTGGGATCGGCTGCCGGGGGCGCTCCGCCAGGTGCGGGTGACGCCGGGGTGGCCGGGGACGCGGATCGGGGGAGTCGCAGCGGGCGGGTTATTTGCGGCCGGCGGCGCGGCGGTTGTGCTGGCGGCGCTGCCGGACGGAAGTTTGGCATCGCCGGCGACCGTAGTTCGGGGCGTGGTGCTCGTCTACCTGGTGCTGCTGGCGATTGAATCACCGGCGGCGGTGGGCATCGCGACCGCCGGGACGCAGTTCTTCCAGGTGCTGACGCCGCGCGTCGGGCCGGTGACCTTCGGCGTGCCGGAACTGCTGCTGCTTGCACTGGCCGGCGGGTGGGTGGTGCGGGGGCTGTACCAACGGCGTCTCGAGCTGCACGGGTCGCGATTTCTCTACCTGGGACTGGCATTCCTGCTGGCGGCCGCCGTGGCGGCCGGGTTCGCGCCGTATACCAAGTTCGCACTGCACAGCCTGCGGACCGGTGTGCTGGAACCGCTGGTGCTTTTCGTTCTCCTGTCCACGTATCTCGATCGCCGCCACGGGCGGCTGCTGCTAGGATCGCTGGCGCTGGGCGGGCTGGTGGCGGCGCTGATCGCGCTTTTCGATCCGCTCTTTAATCGGGTAATCACCGTGGGCGATCTGCCGCGCCTGCGCGGACTGTACGGATCGCCGAATAATCTGGGCCTGGTGCTGGAACGGGCGCTGCCGCTGGCGGTGGGAATAGCGCTGGTGACCCGGGTTGGCAGGCTCCGACGGGCCTGGTGGGCGGCGGCGATCGTCACCGGCGCGGTGCTGGTGGCGACAGGATCGCGCGGCGCGTGGTTGGCGACGGTCGTCGGGATGGCGATGCTGGTCGCGCCGTGGTGGTCACATCTGCGATCGCGGAATCGGCTCCTTTCGCTAGCGCTGGTGGCGGCCCCGGCGGTGGCGCTGGCCGGGTTCCTGGGCGCTGATCGGCTCGGGGCGCTGTTCCGGGCCGGCGACCAGAGCGGTGCCACCCGCGTGTGGATCTGGGATTCGGCCTGGCGAATGATCGTGGATCGACCGTGGACCGGCATCGGACCGGATAATTTCCTCTACCTGAACGCGGAGTTCGTAGACCCGGCCGGATGGCGCGAGCCGAATCTGGCCCACCCGCACAACCTGATGCTGGATACATGGCTGAGCACCGGGCTGGTGGGCGGTCTGGCGCTGGGGTTGATCGTGGGGCTCTTCTTCTTGGTGTTGCATCGCGCCTACCGCCGGCCAGGGGCGGGTGTGGACGGGCCGGTGCTGCTGGCGGCGGCGGCGGCGATGGCGGCGGCGCTGGTCCACGGGCTGGTGGACAATTTCTACTTCCTACCGGAACTGGCCGGGTCCTTCTGGGTGTTGATCGCCTACGCGGCGCTGCACTCGACCGAACGGCCGGCCGGGGCGATCGATACCTGAGCTAGGGCTCGAGGTAGTCCGCAGTCCAGACGATCCAGGCAGCGAAATGACGCAGCGAGCGGGCGGTCTTCCAATCCGATCCAGGGCCGGCGGGGGCGCCGGGGGCGGGGATGCGAATGGCGCGGCGCAACCCGGCACCGAGGCGCGCGTAGGCGCGTTTGAGGCCGGCGGGCTCGCGTTGAAGCTCGACTTCCAGGCGGTGTTCTTTGAGTCCGTTGCCATCGAGCAGCTTGCGGGTGGAATTGAGGAGCTTGCGCCCGGCGCGAATCGCGATCGGCAGTCGGCCGGTCCCGTCGTCAAAGCGCAGGTCGCCGGCGAGTTCGAGGAGACGCAGGCGCTGGCGCCCAGGGCGGGACTTCGCCATTGATTCGAGCCGGGCTTCATTGGGGATCATGTCGAGCAGGAAGGCTTCGTGATGGCTTGCAGTGCGCGGCCGCTCCTTCGGGGGCTGGTGGGCGTGGCGGTGGAGGTAGGCCTCGGCAGCGGCGCGATACAGGCGCTGCCCGGAGCTGACCAGGTTGCGATGGGGCCGCCCGGCGCCCTGGTGCTGGAACAGCAGATCGACGGCGCGGCCCTCGTGGATGACGTTGGAGCGGGTGTCGTAGAACTGGCGGACCCAGTCGGCCAGCAGGCCGCTGACCCCGAACATCTCTTCCAGGCTGTCGAGGATTTGGCGACGCTTGCCGGTGGCATCACCGACCTCAAAAAGAACCTCGAACGCGGTAGCCAGGTTGACGATCGCCATGCGCTCTTCGTGGTGCGGCTCGACCCCGAAACTGCGTCCGTACCAGAACATTGAGAGCAGGAGGCGATCGAGCACCCGGCGGCGTTCGGAACCGGGCCAGTGGCGGTCGTCGAGTAGCCGGTAGGAGAGGTCCTCGTGGTGGATTCGTTCGTAGTGCGGCACCAGGTCGGGGACGCCGGGATAGAAGCGCTGTTGGCCGGGGACCGCGTCGGCGTATTCCTTCATGTTGGTGGTGGCGGTAAAGCCCGCCTCTGCCGGCTCGAACATCCAGAGCCGGAGGAAATTGCCATCGAGCGAGGTGGCCGGGTGATCGGGATCGAAGAGCAGAAAACCGAGCGCGGCGATGAGCCGATCCAGTTCGTCGACGAAGACATCTTCGGCGCCGCAATCAACCTCGGCCTCGAAGTAGGTCGCACGGTGGATAGGACCGCCGTCGCCGTCGAAGAACATGCTGAGGATCGCTGCAACGTGGGCGGGCTCGCCGGACTCGCCAGCTGGCGGGGCGGGGGAGGCAGGGCGCAGTTCGAATCCGAGCAAGGTGCGCGGCGCGGGGATCGCGAGGTAGGGAAACAGCCCGGTGAGGCGGCGGAGGGGCGGGCTATTTGCCAATGCAGAACCGTTCGAAGATGTTGGCCAGCAGGTCTTCTGTGGCGTCTTCGCCGGCCACCTCGCCGAGGACCCGGACCGCCCCGTGCAGGCCGATGGCGATGAAGTCGGCCGGGAGGTCGTCCGCGACTGCGGTGGCCGAGCCTTCCAAGTGGGCGGCGGCGGCGCGCAGGGCCTCCTGGTGGCGCTCGTTGGTGACCAGCGGCAACTCGTTGGCCCGGATGTCGCCGCCGCCGATGAGTTCCAGCAGGGCCGTGCGGAGCGGCGCGACGCCGGCGTCGTTGAGCGCGCAGGTCGGAACCGCCGGCCCGTCAATGCCGAGGGCGGTGAGATCACCGTCTCCGGTCTTCTCCGGCAGGTCCGACTTGTTCAGCACCGCAAGGACCGGCACCCCGTATTCCCGCACCATCGCGGCGACGGCGCGATCGGCGTCGTTAAGCTCGCGGCCTGCGTCGAAAATCAGCAGCGCCACGTCGGCCTCGGCCAGAGCCCGCCGGCTCCGGGCGATGCCTTCGGATTCGATTGCGTCCGTGGTCCCGCGGACACCGGCGGTATCTACCACGACGACCGGGATACCCTCCAGATCGAGTTGCTCTTCGAGAGTGTCGCGGGTCGTGCCGGGGACGTCGGTAACGATCGCCCGGTCGGAGCGCAGCAGGGCGTTGAGCAGGCTGGATTTGCCCACGTTGGGACTGCCGACGATGGCCAGACGGACCCCGGTGCGCAGGAGCCGGCCGCGATCGGCCTGGTCGAGGAGGTGATCGAGCCGCGAACGCACGGCCGACAGATCGACGGCCGCCTGTCGCCGGTCGACCGGCGGGACATCATCTTCGGAAAAGTCGATTCCGGCCTCGAGCCGGGCCAGCAGTTTGAGGCACTGCGCCCGCGCGGCAGCGACCTCGCCGGAGAGCCGGCCACCGAGTTGCTCGCGGGCGGCCTTGAGCGACAGATCGGTCGGCGCGGCGACCATGTCGGCGACGGCCTCCGCCTGGATCAGGTCGATGCGCCCGTTTAGGAACGCGCGCAGGGTGAACTCGCCGGGCTCGGCAAGCCGCGCCCCGGCGGCCAGGGCCGCGGCAAGCGTGGCGCGAACCGCGGCGATCCCGCCATGGCAACTGATCTCGACGACATCCTCGGCGGTGTAGGAACGCGGCGCGGCCATGTACGTCACCAGGGCCTGGTCAAAGAACGAGCCGTCGTGGGGGTCGCGCAACAACACCAGCGTGGCGACGCGGTCGGGAAGTCCCCCGGCGGAGCCGTCGCTGATGATCCGGCGGGCGACCGCCAGGGCCCCGGGCCCGGAGACCCGCACGACCCCGATGCCGGCCGGCCCCAGCGCGGTGGCGATGGCTGCGATTGTGTCGGGTGCAGTCGCAGTCGCCATCTCGAGCCGCGACGCCGTCAGCTAGTCCGTGTAGGCGGCGGTCGGAATGGCCTGCTGGTCGCCGCGGGCGTCGGCGAGGGCGCGATCGTATTCCCAGCGCAGGACCCAGGGCCTGGTGTGGATGCGGACGTGACCCCAGGGCATGACCTCGTCCTCGGCGCGGTGACGGTGGATGAACCAGTCGAGGCCCACGTCGGTTTCCCGACAGGCCTGCTTCCAGATTTCCGGCTCGTGCCATTCGTCCCAGGAGTCAAGTTTCGCACCCAATTCCCAAGCGCGTTTGACCGCTCGCCCCACGCGCCGATCGCCCAGTGACAGCAACGCCTCAATGCTACTGTGCTCGGGATCGTTCCAGTTGAGTTTGATGGCCCGGTCGCGGAGCCCCTGCCTGAGAACATCCTGTTTGGCGATGATCTCCTCGATACTGGCCTGCGGGAACCACTGGAACGGGGTGTGCGGCTTGGGGACAAAGGTTGAAACTCCGACTCGCACGCGCGCGCGGCCGCCACGATGCTTGCGGCCGACCTGGAGCACCTTGTTGGATAGACGCACGATGGCTTCGACATCGGCCATCTCTTCGGTGGGCAGGCCGATCATGAAATACAGCTTGAGGGCCTGCCAGCCGCTGGAAAATGCCAGCTCGGCGGTGCGCAGCAGGTCCTCTTCGGAAATGCCTTTGTGAATCACTTCGCGCAGGCGCTCGGTGGCAGCCTCGGGAGCGAACGTGAGGCTTCCGCGGCGGGACTCTTGCAGAGCCCCAGCCAGCTTGACGTTGAAGGCGTCGACCCGGGTGGAGGGGATGTTGACCCGCAGGTGCGGATTGTCGGCGTCGCCCCGGACCGCGCCGATGAGGTCATCGACGCCACGGTAGTCGGCAGCGCTCAGCGACAGCAGGGTCAGGTCGCGGTGGCCGGTGGCCACAAGCGCCGAATCGGCCAGGCGGCGCACGTTCTCGGGACTGCGGGTGCGGACCGGACGGTCGATGAAACCCGCCTGGCAGAAGCGACAGCCGCGCGCGCAGCCCCGGTGGATTTCAACCGAGGCGCGGTCGAAAACCGTCTCCGTGGAGGCAACGAGCGGTTTGAGCGGGCGGACGTGGTGGTCGATATCGACGTGCAGGCGGCGGATCTCGGGAGGGGCGGAGGGGTCGCGGGGCTCGATACCCACGTAGGCGTAATCCGGGCCGTAGACCGGCGCGTAGAAGCCGGGGACGTAGACACCCTCCCGGGCAGCAGCGGTCTTCAGGAACGCGGATCGCCAGTCGGGGGAGGCCGAGCGGAGATCGCGGAGCTCGGCCAGCAGCGCAGGCAGGATCTCTTCGCCTTCGCCGATCACGATAAGGTCGAAGAAGTCGGCGAGCGGCTCGGGGTTGACCAGTGACGCCCCGCCGCCGATCACGATCGGGTCGTCGGGACCGCGCTCGGCGGCCAGGACTGCAACCCCACCGAGGTCGAGCATCTCAAGGATGTTGCTGGCGCCGAGTTCGTAGGGCAGCGAAAAACCGACCGCGTCGAACTCGCTGAGGGGCCGCCGGCTCTCAAGTCCGAAAAGCTGGTTCCCGGTCTCGCGCAGGACTTCGGCCATGTCCGGCCAGGGGGTGAAGGCACGGTCGCAGAGGGCGTCGGGCATCTCGTTGACGATTTCGTACAGGATTTGAATACCGAGGTTGGACATCCCGATCTCGTAGGTGTCCGGGAACGCCAGGCAGAGCCGCACGGCAGCGGCGTCCCAATCCTTGTTACGGCTGTTCCACTCGCCGCCGGCGTAGTGCGCGGGACTGTTCACCCGCGCCAGCAGGGCGTCTACACCAAGCCTGTGGTATTGGGCCATCGGTCGAGAGTGTCCGGAGAAGCAAGTAACGAAGAAGCTCCCAAGAATAGCAATGGCCGGGCCGGGCGCCGCCTTACGAATTGCCGGGAGCGGGCGGGGTGTCTAGCATCACGCATCGTCCCGGTAATGAAAAGGGTGGGTGAGTGTGCGAGCAGTCCAGGCGGGCCTGGTTGGGCCCCGAAAGTTCGAGTTGATCGAGACCGACCTGGCGCCGGGTCCGGGGGAGGTGCTGATCGAGATCGCCGTTTGCGGCATCTGCAGCTCGGAAATACCCCGCTACACGGGGCAGAAGATGGGCGAGCCGCCGGTGTTCCTGGGGCACGAGCCGAGCGGCGTGGTGGTGGAAGTGGGTGGGGGAGTCGACCGGTTCACGGAAGGCGATCGGGTGACGGGGGCGATCCCGGCGGGGTTCGCGACCCACTCGGTGGCTCCAGTTGAGGGCCTGCTGGCGGTGCCGGACGGGGTGGATCTGCGCCACGCCATCGGGGAGCCGCTTATGTGTATCAGCAATATCGCCCGGGCGGCGGCGCCGAAGTTCGGCGATCACGTGGCGGTGGTGGGCTGCGGCCAGATGGGGCTGCTGACGATTGCGGCCCTGAAACAGGTCGGGCTGGGATCGCTGATCGCGGTGGATCGGATCGGCTGGCGGCTGGACCTGGCGCTGCAAATCGGCGCCACCCACGGGGTGGGCGCCGATGGCGAGGACCCGATGGCGGCAGTGGAAGCGATCGCGCCCGGTGGAGCGGATGTGGTGGTGGAACTGACCGGGAAGCCGGGGGGGCTGGAGCTTTCCGCGGAGCTGATTCGCATGGGCCAGGCAACCCTGGTGATGGCCGGCTTTCACCAGACCCGCAATGAGTACTACCTACGACAATTCGCCTTCAAGGGGCTGGTGGCGCATCAGGCGCACCCGCACTATTCGCCGGATGTGATGGCCGATTACGAGCGGGCGCTGGCGGCCCTGGCGCGCGGGGCCTTTCCGATGGACCTGGTGGTGACGGAAAGCTTCCCGTTGGATCGGATCGCGGACGGCTTCGAGGCGCTGATCGAGCACCGGAAAGGCTTCCTGAAGGGGATCGTGGTCCCGGGCATGTAGGCGGCCCCACGACGATGGTCTTGGCGGGCGGCGGGCACCTGAGATATGCTCATTCATAAGTGACTTAGTTATAAATCGCGCGGGAGAGTTGAGAGTTTGCTGCGAATCAGTGCCCGCGCCCGCTATGGCGTTTTGGCCCTTGTGGACCTGGGGCAGCACGCGACCGAATCCTTTGTCCGCGCGCAGGACATCGCCGAGCGCAAGGACATCCCACCCAAATTCCTGGGGCAGATTCTCGCGGCGCTGGTGCAGGCGGGGGTAGTCACCGGACGGCGGGGCGCGAGCGGTGGCTATCGGCTGACCCAGGCGCCGGCTTCGCTAGCAATGGACCGAGTGCTGCAAATCCTCGGCGCGGAGCCCCCGTCGGACCGCTGTATCTATGGAGTGGAACGGGCGACCTGCACCCTGCCGCAGCGTCTGGACAAGTGTGACGGCATCGGCCCCGCCGAGACCGCGGCGTCCGAACTCCTGGTGAATACATCGCTGGCGGACCTATGCAGCGGCTATGGCGGCGACGAGGCCGCGTACCAGATCTAGGGAAACCGGGGCCGCCACGGGCGGACGTTTCCCGTAGAAGCGCGCCGGGCGGAACAGTATCCTTGTTCGCTTGCTGCTCGGGAATCGGCATCTCGACGTGGCAACTCGAGGAAGACTTGACCGGCGGTCCAGCCGAATACACGACTGACGAAGGAACAAATGCAACAAACCGGCTCCAGTGAATCCATGCGGCGCGTCTACGTGATGGCGCTGGCGACGATCGTGGTGACTCTGATTCTGATCACCCTGGGGGGTTACGTGCGGCAGAGCGGCGCGGGCCTGGCGTGCCCGGACTGGCCGCTTTGCCACGGGCAGGTCGGACCACCGTTGGACAAAGAAGGAACGCTGATCGAGTTTTCGCACCGGGTGGTGGGATTGATCGTGTCGCTGCTGGCCCTGGCGGTCGGGCTGCTGGCGATCAAGTATCGACGCGAGTCGAGCTTCATCCTGCGGGCGGCGATCATCTCCGGGTTCTTGATCGTGGGCCAGGTGCTGCTTGGAGCGGCGGTGGTGCTGATCGAGCTTCAGCCGTTCTTGATCATGGGGCACCTAGCGCTGGCGCTGACCTTTCTGGCGACGATCATCGTGATCGGTCTGGCGGCACGCAGCCGAATCCAGCCGTTTGTGGAGGGCTCCTGGGCGACCACCGCGGGCGAGCGGCGGTTGCTGGTGGTGACGCTGGTCAGCCTGGGCGCGCTGCTACTGGTGGGCGCATTCGCCGGCGGGGGCGGCGCGGCGATGAGCTGCACGGGCTGGCCGCTGTGCAATGGCCAGTTGATCCCGACCGGCGAGTTCGCCGGCCTGTGGCAGGTGTGGATCATCTACGCGCATCGGCTTTTGACCATTTCGACGGCGGTGCTGGTGCTCATTCTGGGCTGGCGCTGGCGGCGCCATGAGGTTCCGGCGCTGCGGATGCACGCCGGCCTGGCGGCAATCTGGATGATCCTGCAGATCGGCCTGGGGGCGCTGAATCCGCTGTTTCTCATCCCTATCGCGGTGGCGGTGGCGCACCTGGGGGTGGCGGCGATCATCTGGGCGCACCTGGTGATCGCGGCGGTGATTGGCCTAGGAGTTCTGCCGGCGGCGGAAACGAAGGCGCCGACCCGGTGATGGCGACGGCACGCGATCTGCTGGGACTGACGAAGCCGCGGGTGATTCCGCTGCTGCTGGTGGTGGCGCTGGCGACAATGTGGCTGGCGACGAGCGCCCCGCGGCCCTGGACGATCATTGTGGTGACCCTGGTGGGCGGAACGCTGGCGGTGGCCGGCGCGCAGGCGCTGAATGCCTTCATCGACCGCGATATAGATCGCAAAATGGAACGGACCCGCCAACGCCCGCTGGCCGCGCGACGGCTGCTGCCGAGAACGGCGCTGATATTCGGCATTTTGCTGGCGGCGGTGTCGTTTGGGCTCATGCTGCGGGCGGTCAACACGATCTCCGCTCTGCTGACCCTGGGGGCGGTGGGGTTCTATGTGCTGGTCTATTCGCGACTGCTGAAACTCCGCACGGCGCAGAACATCGTGATCGGCGGAGCGGCCGGCGCGGCCCCGGCGCTGATCGGATGGGCGGCGGTGACGAATGAATTGAGTTTCACGTCGGTCCTGCTGTTCGCGATTGTGTTCTTCTGGACGCCGCCGCACTTCTGGGCGCTGGCGCTGGTGCTGCGCGAGGACTATGAGCACGCCGGCGTGCCGATGCTGCCAGTGGTGCAGGGGCAAGAGGCGGCCGCCCGGCAGATACTGGGCTACACGCTGGTGCTGATCCCGGTGACGCTCTGGCTTATCCCGGTGGCGTCGTTGGGCTGGGTATATGGCACGACGGCGACGGTCTTAGGCGGACTCCTGATCGCGCTGGAGCTGCGCCTCCTGCGGACCACGAGCATCGCCAACGCTCGGGCGATCTTCGTCTATTCGATGCTCTACCTGGCGCTAGTGTTCGGAGCGATGATGCTGGACCGGGGGCTCGGGATCGGCTAGTCGTCCATCCCGCCGCCGAACACGAAGAGGGCGTGGCGGGCGATTCGGGCGCGGGCGTCGTCGAGGGCGCCTTCGGGCCACGGGTAGACCCCGGCGCCGCTCTTGGCGCCGATCTCACCATCCGCGACCTTCTCCTGGAACCACTCCGCGACGTCGGTGGAGTTGTCCAGCGTCGGGAAGACTGTGTTGCAGACGAACTGATAGGTGTCCAGCCCAGCGATATCGGCGATCTTGAACGGGCCGAAGACACCGAGCCGGTTGCCCCAGCTCATGGTGGTGGCCTTATCGACATCGTCGGCCGAGACGACCCCGCTCTGTACCAGCGACAATGCCTCACGGAACATGGCGAATTGCAGGCGATTGACCACGAACCCCTGCACCTCGCGACCGAGGCGGATGGCGGTTTTGCCGATTGATTCACAAATCCGGGCCGCGAGATCGACGGTGGCCGGGTCGGTCCCGTCCCCGGGGACGACCTCGACCAGGGGTAGCAAATAGGGCGGGATGAAGAAGTGCGTGACGACCACCTTGGCGGGGCGGTTGGTGGCCGACGCCAGCGCCGTGGGGCTGAGGGCGGAGGTGTTGCTGGCCAGGATGACATCGGGTCCGCAGATGCGATCGAGCTCGGCGAAGGCGGCCTGCTTGATTTCGAGATCCTCAGTGATTGCCTCGAGGACGTATTCAGCCGTGGCGCCGAGCGCCTCCATGGAGTCGACGACTTTGATGCGACCCAGGGTTTCATCGGCCGCGGCGGCCTCGGCAATACCCATGTCAGACATCGTCTTGTAGGCGCCGCGCAGGCGCTCGGGAGCGCTGTCGCGCATGGCGGCGATGGTGTCGTAGATAGCGACTTCGTAGCCGGCGCGGGCGAACTCCAGCGCCAGACCGTGCCCCATCAACCCGGCGCCCAGCACGCCGACGGTGGAAATCTCGGGAATCTTCACAATTGCGCTCCTGTGCCTGGTGATGACAATCGGACGAGTAGCGCCATCTTAGCTGCGGCGCTGGACGCCACCAAAGGGCGTCCGTTCGGCCCGGACCGGACGGATTGCTAACATCGTGCCCGGAGCAGATCCTCGCCACGGAGCGCATATGGTTCTGGGACCCGCGGATGCCGACGGACTTGGAAAGCGCCTGGTGGAAGTTGCGCTTTTGAAGGGCGACTTCTTGCTCAGCTCAGGACGGCGCAGCAACTACTACTTCGACAAGTACCTGTTCGAGACCCAGCCGGACCTTTTGCGAGATGTGGCCGCGCAATTGCTGCGGATACTCCCGGAAGGGACCGACCTGCTGGCGGGGCCGGAGATCGGGGCGATCCCCCTGGTGACGGCCATGGGCCTAGAATCGGGCACGCCGTTCATGATCGTGCGCAAGGAGCCAAAGCCCTACGGCACCGGGCGTCACTTCGAGGGCCGGATCGCGCCCGGTCAGCACGTGGTGCTGGTGGAGGACGTGGTAACCACCGGGACCCAAGCGCTGAACTCGGCGCGCCTATTACTGGATTTCGGCGTGAAGCTAGATCTGTGCCTCTGCGTGCTGGATCGGGAAGAAAGCGGAGCCGACAGCTTCGCCGAACTCGGCATGGAATTGCGCCCGCTCTTCACCAGCACCAGCCTGGGGCTCAATCGATGAGCAGGATCAGGGTCGGGGTGGTGCTGGGCGGCCGCTCGGGCGAGCACGAGGTGTCGCTGGAGTCGGCGCGGTCGGTGATGGCCGCGCTGGACCCGGCGAAGTACGAGGTGATCCCGATCGGTATCGACCGCGATGGGACGTGGCTGCTGGGGGGCGATCCGCTGGGGTTGCTGGCCGGGTCGAGCAGTGCAGCGGAGGCGGAGAGAGGCCTGACGGCGCCGTCGACGGGGAACGCGATGCTCGCCATTAGCGGGCACTCGACCGGCGAAGCCGGCAGGGCGATCGACATCGTGATGCCGATCCTGCACGGCCCCTACGGTGAGGACGGCACGATTCAAGGTCTGCTCGAGATGGCGGACATCCCCTATGTCGGCTCGGGCGTGCTGGGTTCGGCGGCGGCGATGGACAAGGGGGTAATGAAGGCGGTGTTCGCCGGGGCGGGTCTGCCGATGGCCGGGCACCGACTGGTGACCGGGCGGGAATGGCGCGCCGACCGGGAGGCCCTGGTAGCGGAACTGGCGACCACGCCGGGCTTGCCGCTATTTGTGAAGCCGGCGAATCTGGGCTCAAGCGTAGGCATCACGAAGGTCCATGACCGGGCGGGAATCGCGCCGGCAATGGACCTGGCGGCGGGCTTCGGCCGCCGGATCGTGGTGGAAGAATCGATCGAAGACGCCCGCGAGATCGAGTGTGCGGTGCTGGGCAATGACGAGCCGGAGGTCTCGGTGTGCGGAGAGGTGTTCGCGGCCGGCGAGTTCTACGACTACGCGTCTAAGTACGAAGATGCGGCTTCTTCGACCAAGGCTCCCGCCGATCTGCCGGCGGAACTCTCGGATTCAATCCGCGCCATGGCGATTCGGGCCTTCAAGGCGCTGGATTGCTCGGGCCTGGCGCGGGTGGACTTCCTAGTGAGGCGATCGGACGAAGCCATCTTCATCATCGAGGCCAACACGATGCCGGGGTTCACCCAGATCAGCATGTACCCGCAACTATGGGAAGCGTCGGGGCTGCCTTATCCGCGACTGCTGGATCGGCTGATCGAACTCGGGTTCGAGCGGCACGCTGAGCAGGCCGCGCTGCGGAGCGACCGCTAGGGCGCTTCTTCGCCGTACACCCGGGTGTCGGGCCAGAGCCCGGCCCAGGCGAACCAGAGATCGTTGCCGTGCACCAGGGGCTGCAATCGCGAACCGGCGAGCGGCCCTTCGGTGGCCAGACCGAGGGTGTTCCAGGTGCTGCCGGTGCCGGCGTCGCTAATAACGCCGCCTTCGGCGGAAAAGGATAGCGGCTGGCCGTCCAATTCGGGCACGAACACCCCGGCGGCGCCGACATCGGCCGAACTGGCGATGCTGGAGGAATCGAGCACCGACAGGGTGCCGGGACTCCAAAAGACGACCAGCGGCTGGCCGCCGACCGAATCGTGGATCACCGGCATGACCTGGAGTTGCAGGTAGGAATAGGCGGCGCGCTCGCCGCCAAGGTTCAGGGCGACCACACGCTCCATGGGGCGCAGACGCGAGTCGAACGGGCCATCGAATAGAAACGGCCGGCTGGAGCTGTCATAACCGCCGTAGGGGTTGATGCCGTAGTCGCGGCTGTGGCCGGTCTCCCGACTGAGGACGAGGCCCCCGGGAAACGACTCCTTGTAGTCGGACCAGGAGGCGATGGACAGCGGCAGGAAGTCGAGGTGGGTGCCAGTGAGGTCGCCGACGATGGATTCGCCGGTGGACTGCTGCCAGAACGACTCGGTCAGGTCATCCCACATGACCATGTTTCTAACCCGCAGGTTGGCGCTGACGCCGAAGCGCAGGGTCTGGTCGTTGACGATCCGGCGAAAGCCGACGGCGGCATTACACAGCGGACAGTAGGTGGCGATGATCGGCTCGCCGCCGACCGTGTCGTTGACGATTTCGTGCCACGTGAGGATTTGCAGCGGCTAGGCGCGGCTCTCGCCGCCGTGCTCGAGGACGGCGACCGGCTCGCGGTTGTCGAGGAACTCGTCACCCTCGGCCAGTGAAATGTGCACCGGCTCGTCAATCGGGGGAATGATCTCGCAAGCGGCGGCGCCCTAGCGTATCTCGCGCAGATCGACGCTCTTGATGGCGAAGTTGGTCTGCCAACCCTGCCGCTGCCATTGCTCCACTTTTGACTCCTCGGCGGCGGTCAATGGGACCAGTCGTACCGATCCGCCAGCGGTGGCGGCGGGCGGCGGGGCGGGGAGGGCTGCGGTCGCCACCGCCGGGGAAGTGGGGGAAGCCGCGATCGGGGCGGGGGGTGGGGGGACCGCGGTCGCCGCGGTGCCAACGATATCGACGGGGACGGAGCGGCTGCCACCACAAGCGGCCAGGGGCACCAGCAGCGCACCGGCGCCGGCCGCCAGCAGCAGCCGGCGGCGTCCGCAGGAGAAGTGATTCGTGGCCATGAGATTCCTCGGCAAACGGGCGGGCGGGCCGGTGACCCGCCGCTGGGGTTGCCTGAAATCTGTAGCCGTCCGGCGCGAACCGAGCGTGAGGTTTGCGACAGTTGTGCGGCTAGACGCCCCGGGCCTCGGCCCCGTGGAAGGGATCGACCCCACCGCGAAGCTCGCCGTCGGCGCGGAGGATGCCGGCCGGGCTGGCAAAAGTGCCGAAACCGGCCCAGAAGGTCAGGCGCAGCGGGTTGACCTGGTGACCGCGATCCCGGAGGGCGCGAACCACCGACGACGGGAAGCGATCGTCGATGTCGGTGGTGTCGGTGCTGCAATCCACGCGGGGCGCGGCAATGGCGGCCTGGATACCCATGTCGTGATCGACCACGTTGCTGATGATTTGGGTGACGGCGTTGGTGATACGGCGCCCACCGGTGGCGCCGACGGCCATCAGCGGTCGGTCGCCGTCGAGCACGACGGCCGGGGTCATGTTGTTGAGCCCTTTGGCCAGCGGCGAGACCGAGTTGGGCAGCCCGGGGACCGGGTTGAACCACATCATCCCGTTGTTCATCACGACGCCGGTTCCCCGGGGTACGACCCCGGACCCAAAACCGGCCATGATGGTGTTGGTCAGCGACACCATGTTGCCGTCGGCGTCGGCGGCACAGAGATGGGTGGTGCTGCCCTCGGGCCCGTGGTGGCCGGATGAGCGCCCATGTCCGGACCCGGTCTGGTAGTCCCAGGGATCGCCGGGGGCGAACTCGGGGACCGTGTCGGGCCCGATCAAGGAAGCTCGCTCCAGGGCATACCCGGACGACGCCATCCCCTCCCAGGGAACTTCGACCTTCTCGGGATCGGCGAAGTAGGCCATGCGATCGGCGCGGGCGAGGCGGGAGCAGGAGATGTAGGCGTGCAGGCGCTCGGGGGACTCGTACCCCAGAGTGGTCGGTTCGAAATGGCGGTAGGTGTTGAGAGTGGCGATTGAGGTCGGTCCGGCGCAGGCAAACGGCGGCACGCAGACCGACACGCCGCGATACGCGGAGCGCAGGGGGGAAACGATGTCGGCGCTGTATTGGGTCAGATCATCGAGGGTGAGAATCCCTCCGAGCTCGCCTATCCCGGCCGCGATCTCACAGGCTACATCCCCCTCGTAGAAATCGCGCGGACCGGCGTCGGCCAGGCGTTCGAGGGTCGAGGCCAGATCTGGCTGCTGAAACAGGCCCGGCGACGTCCCGTCGCCGGCCGGCGGGCCGCCGTCGCGCAGGAAGATTCGGGTCGTCTCGGCGTTTGGCAGGATACGAGGTATCTCGCCGGCAATGGCGTGCAGGTCGTACCAGCCGATCTCGAATCCGTCCCGGGCAAGGTGGATGGCTGGCTGGATGACTTCGCTCCAGGGCATGGTGCCGAAGCGCTCGAGGGCCAGCGAGAGGCCGGCGACGGCTCCGGGGATGGCGATCGAGCGAGGTCCAATCAGATTTTCGTTGTCGACTACGCCGGCCCACTCGAATACGCCGGTGGTCGGATCGCCGCTCAGGGTGAACATCTCGGGCGTCGCAGCCGCAGGCGCTTGCATTTGAAAAGCCACGGTGTCGACCCGGTTCCCGATGGCGACCATCATGTAACCGCCGCCGCCGATTCCGCTCGCCCCCGGTTCGACCACGCCGACTGCCAGGCAGGCAGCCACGGCGGCGTCGACGGCGTTGCCGCCAGCCTTCAGCATCGTCACCCCGGCGGCGCTGGCGAGTGGGTGCTTGGTGGCCAGCATGCCGCGGGCGCCGACCGCTTCGGATTTGTACAGGTTCAAATGCGAAGACGTTGCCATGGCCAGTCAGCCCCCGGAATCAGTGATCGCTGCGGTCGCAAGTTTCCCGGCCGCACAACGGGCGGGATAACGGCACGAGATTATGGCAGGTGGGGGCCGGCAGGGTCGCAGGCTGTCGAGGGGGAGTGGGAACGCCCTAGATCCGCGCGTGGAGCGGGCCGGGAATCAGATGGGGTTTCGCCACAGCAGAACCGGGCAGCCGGCGTTGCCGAGCACGAAGGAGGCGGTGAGCCCGAGGTTCACGATTTCGTCGCCGAGCAACCGCGGGCAGCCCATCACAATGAGCCGCGCATCGAGGTTGCGGGCAGTCTCGACGATGGCGCCGCCAGCGGATCGCGATTGAATCGCCAGGCGGCGGTACTTGCCGTGCTGCCGCTTCGCCAGGAACTTCTCGGCCCGCTCCAGGATGCGCTGATTCCCCAGGATCGATTCCTCGTCGGCGTCTTCGATGGCACGTTCCCAGCCGATCACCAGGACGTGCAGGGCGACGAGCTCGCAGTCGTCGCGCAGGGCCTCCCCGGCGGCGATTTGGAGCACCCGGACGTCGTTGCGACCACCATCGATAGCCGCCAGTACCGGTCCGTCAGCCACGTCGGAATTGTCTTGGCGCGGATGTCACCGGCCGGCGGCGCCGACCGGCCCGGTGGCGATCACTTCCCGTCGGCCGCCGTCCCGGCGTCCTTGTCAGCCTCACCGTTCACGGCCTCTTCTTCACCGGGCGGGTTCCTGATTTCGTCCTCGAGCTTGCCGGCAATGTCGGGGTTCTCGCGGAGGAACTGCTTGGCCGCTTCGCGCCCCATACCCAGACGGATGTCCCCGTAGGACAGATGGGCGCCGCTGCGGCTGAGTAGCTCGGCCTCAAGCCCGAGGTCGAGCAGGCCACCCTCGTGTGAGATGCCTTCGTTGTACATGAGGTCGAATTCGCAGACGCGGAACGGAGCGGCGACTTTGTTCTTGACCACCCGCACCCGGGTGCGGTTGCCGGTTACCTCGGTGCCGCGCTTGATCTGTCCGATCCGGCGGATGTCGAGGCGCACGGACGAGTAGAACTTGAGCGCGCGGCCGCCCGGGGTCGTCTCCGGATTGCCGAACATGACGCCGATCTTTTCGCGCAGCTGGTTGACGAACACCACAATGCAGCGCGAACGGCTGATGCTGCCAGTGAGCTTGCGCAGCGCCTGGGACATCAAGCGGGCCTGCAGACCGACGTGGGAGTCGCCCATGTCGCCTTCGATTTCGGCGCGCGGCACGAGCGCCGCGACGGAGTCGATCACGATGACATCGACAGCGTCGCTACGTACCAGGACTTCGGCAATCTCCAGGGCTTCCTCGCCGACCCCGGGTTGGGAGATCAGCAAGTCGTCTACGTTCACGCCACATTTGGTGGCGTAGGAAGGATCAAAGGCGTGCTCGGCGTCGATCAGTGAAGCGGAACCACCGGCCTTCTGGGCCTGGGCGATGATGTGCTGCGCGAGGGTGGTCTTGCCGGATCCCTCGGGTCCAAACACCTCGACCACCCGGCCGCGCGGCAGGCCGCCGACGCCAAGCGCCAGGTCGAGGGCGATGGAGCCGGTGGACACCACACCGATCTCGGGCCGGTCGTCGCCGGTCATGCGCAGAATCGAACCCCTGCCGAACTTCTTCTCGATCTGGGCGATTGCGGAATCTAGAGCTTTGGTACGTTGGTCATTCATAGAGGCCCGGGTCCTTCGCGGGTTCCGGGGGGCCGTCGCGAACCCACCCGGATAGACGAGTATAGTAGTCCGCCCGGGGACGATTTGTCCCCCCAACTACCCGGTGAAATTATGCGTTCCGCCGGCTCCCGGCCGGTCGCTGACGCGCAGGAATTGTGGAGCGACGGTGCACACCATGGCAAACGAGATGATGCAGGCGGTTCGGCTCCACGGTATGGAAGACCTGCGCGTGGAGGAGGCGGCGATCCCGGTGGCCGAGGCCGGGGAGGTGCGCCTGCGGGTGGCCTACGCGGGGATCTGCGGAACGGACCTACACCTGTTTGACGGCTGGGAACTGGAGGGCGCGGTGACGCTGCCGCCCATGCCGGCGATCATCGGCCACGAACTTTCCGGGATCGTCGATTCGGTGGGGCCGGGGGTAGAGCGCTGGAAGGTGGGCGACCGGGTGACCGTGCAGCCGCAGGTGTATTGCGGAGACTGCACCTTCTGCCAGCGCGGCAATCCGAACCTGTGCAGCAACAAGAAGAAGATCACCAAGGGCGGCGCGTGGGCGGAGTACATGGTTGTGCACGAACGGACGCTCTTCGCGGTACCGGACGGGGTTTCCTTGCAAATCGCGGCGATGACCGAGCCAATGGGCTGCGCCCTGCGGGCCGTGGAGATGGCGGAGTTGCAGCCGGGGGACAACGTGTTTATCGCCGGGGGCGGCACGATTGGCCTGCTGCTGGCGAACCTCGCCCAGGCGCGGGGAGCGAACAAGATCATCCTGTCCGAACCGCAGCCGATCCGGCGGGCGCTGGCGGCGGAGGTCGGCGTCACCCGGGCGGTCGATCCGATGAACAAAGACCTGCCGGCGGTGATCGCCGACGAGACGAACGGCGACGGCGCCGACGTGGCTTTTGAGGCCGTGGGGCTAGCGGTGACCTCGGAGGCCTGCATCAAGGGAATCAGGCCCGGCGGCACGGCGGTCCTGATGGGGGTGCCGAAGCCGGGCACAACGCTGGAGATTTCGCCGTGGGAAATAGTGAGCCAAGAGCGGCTGATCAAATCGTCGTGGCTACTGGTGGACAACATGGAGAGTTGCCTGCGGATGATGCCCCGGCTGGACCTGGACAAGATCGCCACGCACACGATCCCGCTGGCCGAAGCCAACGAGGGGATTCGGATGTGCAAGGCAGGCGAGGCGGTGAAGGTCCTGTTTGAAATCGGGGGCGAGAACTCCTCCTAGCGCGCGCGCCGGCCCACCAGGACGCGGTGGCGGTCGGTGGCGACCAGCGGCACGACTTCGTGGAAGTGCTCGTGGAGGACGCCCTCGTAGGCCTGAGCGCTGGATAGCACAACGTGGAGCACGCCGCCCGGATTGAGCAGGCGGGCGGCCGCCGCCAGCATCCGCTTGCCGACCGCGTGATTGACGCCCCCCCCGACGTGGAATGGCGGATAGCAGGCCACCAGATCGAACGATCGATTGGGGAGTTCTTCGGCGAAGTAGGAGCCGCCGACCTCTACTCCGTCGATCTCGCTCAGCCGCAACGTGCGCCGGGTGGTGGTAACGGCCGCGAGATTGGCATCGATGGCGGTGGTGCGCGCGGCGGGTGAGCGCCGGACTAGGCCGACCGTCACCACCCCACTCCCGCAGCCGAAGTCGAGTTGACGGCCCGCAACCTCCGGCAGGGTCTCCGCCAGGAGCTGCGTGGCCGGGTCAATGCGCCCATCGGAAAAGACCGCTGGATGACCGGCCAGAACGAATTCGCGATCGCCCAGGGCGACCCGGTAGGTCGCCTGCTCGGGAGTTTCCGGGACGGTGTCGCCGCGAACGCGAACGACGCGAACGACCCGCACGTGGCGTTTCTTGAGCACGGTTTCGGCCCCGCCGAACGCCTCCCCGGCAAGCCGGCGAAAGGTCTCGATGCCTCGTTTGCGCTCTCCGGCAAGCCAGAGTTGACCGCCGGGGCGGAGCGCGGTGGCGGCGTTCCGGATCAGGGCGGCGACGGCGCGGTTGCCCAGCCAGTGCGGGGCGCGCAAGACGGCGGTTTGATAGCCGCCGTAACGATCGGACGGCGCGCCGAAACCGGGTACTACGGTCCAGTTCGTGTCGCCGAGATTTTCGATGGCGGTGCGGATGGCCGGCAGCGTGAAGTTGGCGCAAGCGCCGCCCAGGTCGGGGCGGGCGGCCTGAATCGCCCGCGCCAGGCCGCCTTCCCAACCGCAGAGGTCGATCACCGGCCCGTCGCAACCGGCGATGGCCTCGATCAGCGGCCCGATCTGCCCGGTGAGGCCGCGTCCTGGAGTGTCGGCCGAAACCGGCAGGAGGACCTCCTGGCCGTCGATCTCGACCGGGCGGGATTCGGAGCGCCAGAGTCGAACGCGCCGGGACGGCATCGAACTGCCCGGAGGGGCACCGGACGGGCTCACAGTCGCGGGATGGAATCGAGGATGCGGACGCCGATCACGGCAAAGACGATGATGTACTTGAAGGCGTTGCCGAGATAGGCAAGCAACAGAAAGCGCCAGAACGAGTAACGCAGCGCACCGGCCAGGATGCCCACCGCGTCGAAGGCCGGGTTGGGCACAGCAGCGAAGACGAATATGGCCGCGCCGGCCAGTTTGCTGCGCTCTTCCAACACCCGCCGGGTGCGCGCGTAAGCGGAGCCGCGGTGGATGAGTTGCTTGCCGGTGGAGCCGATGTAGTAGGAGAACGTCTCACCCCCGACCTGGCCGAGCGCGGCGACGAGGCCGACGAGGATGGGTTGGTCGAGCGCGCCGGCGAAACTGATGGTGGTCAGGGCGGCCGGCGCCGGCAGGATGACGGTGGCGGCGCCGATGAAGCTGATTATCAGGACGGCCAGGTAGGAGCGCCCGCTCTGTTCCTGAACGATATCGCCGTAGATGAACGAGAACATGGCGGCGACGACGATGAGCAACACGAGCAAGGACTGCAGGGCGAGCCGCCAGCCCATCTGAAACTGACGGATCAGGCCGACCCAGAGGGCCAGCGTCCCGAGGATGGTGCTGGCGAGCAAGATTCCGAAGTTCGCCGCGCGCAGCTCGTGCTCAAAGACAACGATGACGACTGAGAAGGTGAAGATGGCGGCGACCAGGCTGAGGGCCACCAACCAGATGCGCGCGCCGCTGAGCTCAAGCGGCGCGCGGGTTCCGGGATCTTCGGGATCGTGAACGCGGTCGGTCATGGCCGGACCCCGGCTCGCCGGTGTTCGCGTTCGGCCGAGCAGGTTATAGGAGTCGTTCCAAATCTTCCGCGGGCAGCCGGCCGACGAGATCGCCGACCAGCTGGGCCTTATCTCGCGAACAGACCAGGAGGGCGTCTTCGGTATCGACGATGACAACGTCTTCGAGGCCGACTACGGCCACCGCGCGATCGCGCGAATCCACCAAGCAGCCGGTGGAGTCGAGGAAGAGGACTTTGCCATCGAGTGCCCCGGTGCGGAAGTTGCCTTCCTGCTCTTCGGCGATTTCGTAGGCGCCGGCCCAGGTGCCGATGTCGACCCAGGGGAAGTGCCCGGGGACCGTGAGGACGTTGCCGGCCTTTTCGATGATCGCGGTGTCGATCGGCGCGCGGCGGACCCGGCCGTAGGCGGTGGCGAGTGCCGCCTCGTAGCCGTCGGTGCCGATGGCGCCGGCGACGCCGTCCATCTCGGCGCGGATGTCGGGCGCGAACTCGGCGTAGGCGGCCAGGGCGGCGGAGACCCGCCAGATGAAGTAGTTCCCGTTCCAGAGGTAGTCGCCGGACTCGTAGTAGTGGCGCGCCACTTCGAGGGCCGGCTTCTCCTTGAACTCCAGCACCCGGTGGATATCCACCCCGGCATGGGTGGCGACCACTTCGCCGCGTTGAATGTAGCCGTAGCCGGTGTCGGGGGAGGCGGGGGCGATGCCGACGGTGAGCAGGTGAGCGCCGTCGTCGGCGGCCGCCACGGCCGCCCGTAGGGTGTTGCGGTAGGCCTCGTTGTCACCGATGAAGTGATCGGAGCCGACACTGATCATCATTGCGTTGGGGTCGGCGGCGGCGACGTGCAAGACCGCCAGGCCGATGGCCATGGCGGTGTTGCGGCCCTCGGGCTCGGCGATTACGTTCTGGGGCGGTATCTCGGGTAGCTGCGCGCGGACAGCTTCCTGCTGGTCGCCGATGGTGACTACGAAGACCCGGTCGGGCGAGGTTAGCGGGAGCATCCGCTCCAGGGTGGTCTGGATGAGGCTGCGCCCGGCGGCAAGCCCGATGAGTTGCTTGGGCGAGCGGCGCCGTGAGCGCGGCCAGAGGCGGGTGCCGACTCCGCCGGAGATGATGGTGACGTAGGGGAGTTCGCTGCCTGGGGAGTTCAACCGGCGGACCTCTCTGGCGGGGCGCCCGGACCGGCCGGGAACGAGGCTTGGGCGGCAAGTCTGGCACATGTCGAGGCCGGCGGTTTCGAAACGCCTTCCGGACACGCGGTTGCCATTACGAAAGCGCGTACTCGATGACCGTCGGTCCTGGATGCTCGACGGCCTTCGCCAGGGAGGTCCGCAGCGTGCGTGGCGACGACACCCGCGACGCGGCCGCCCCGAAGGAACGGGCGTTGGCCCGAAAGTCGGGACCGACCAGCTCGAAGGGATCGGAGCGCCCGTGCGAAAGACGGAAGAAGCGCTCAAGCTGGGAGTAGGCTTGGTCGTTGAACACGACGATCGGCAGGGACACGCCGAGTTGCACGGCCGTGGAAAGCTCGGTGGCCGTGAACATGAAGCCGCCGTCACCAATCAGGGCAATGACCGTGGCTTCGGGTCGCGCCAGCTTCGCCCCCAGCGCCGCCGGGAAGGAGAATCCGAGCGTTCCCAGGTAGTTGGGAAAGAAGTAGGTGCGCGGGTGAGACACCGGGAAGAACGCCGGGCCGGAGTAGCAGATGGTGGTCATGTCGTTGAAAAGCAGGCCGTCGGCGGGCAGGACCTGGCGGATGGCTTTGAGAATGCCTAGGTGCTGGGGATCGGCGGAATTGAGGGCGGAGCTCCTGGCGCCGGCGATGCGTCGCAGCGTGTCCGCGGACGGCTCGTCGGGACGATCCTCGACCAGTGCCGCCAAAGTTTCCAGGGTTGGCTTGGCGTGGGCGTGGATTCCGCGCACCGTCGGGTAGTGACGGCCGAGCGCGCCGGAATGGATATCGACCTGGATGATGCTCCGGGGCATCGGCAGGGTCCAGTTATCGGTGTGGCGAGCGCTGAGCCGCGATCCCACCACCAGAGCCAGGTCGGCGGCCGAAAGGAAGGTGTCGAAGCGATCGTCGCCGCGCCAGCGGCAGCCGACCGACAGCGGATGGTCCTCGGGAATGGCGCCTTTGCCGGAGACCGTAGTGAGGACGGGCGCGCCCAGCTTCTCGGCCAGGCGAATGAGTTCCGCCGACGCTTCGCCGGAGACGACCCCGCCGCCGGCCAGGATGACCGGCGATTGGGCGGCGCTGAGGGCCCCGGCGGCCTGGGCGACGGCGGCGGCATCGGGCGCCAGCGGCCCGGGTTCGTTGACCAAAAGCAGCGTCACGTCGTCGCGCTCGGCGAGGATGTCGAGCGGGATTTCGACCGAGGCCGGGCCCGGCCGGCCGGACTGCATGTAGTGAATGGCCTCGGCGATTACATCGGGAATCTCGGAAACCCGCCGCACCGATCGATGCCATTTCACGACGGATTTGAGGACTCCGGACTGGTCGACCAGTTCGTGCAGGGCCCCTACTTCGCGTCCGGCGAAGGCGCTGTCGAGCGAGGAGCAAATGTGCAGGACGCACGAGGAATCGCCCTGGGCTTCGGCGAGGGCCGTGGCGACGTTGGTAACCCCGGGGCCGGAGATGGTGATGACGCAACCGATGCGGCCGGAGGCGCGCGCATAGCCGTCGGCCATGAACCCGGCCCCCTGCTCGTGGCGGCAGAGGACGTGCTGGATTTCGGAACCCAGTAGCGCGTCGTAGATTTCGACGCTGTGGACCCCGGGTATCCCGAAGACCGTGTCGATCCCGACGCTCTCCAGAGCGGCGACAACTGCCTGACCACCGGTCATCTGCGGCATGTACCTGTCCATCCGTCCTGTGAAATCGCTTCGCTAACGGACCGCAGTTATAGCAGCGCGGGCCCGACCAGACCACCGACGACGACCGCCAGCGCGAATTGCACCGCCAGGAACCAGCGGCGGCCGCCGCCGGAGGGCAGGTCCGCGCGCAGGAAGGGGATGGGCATCGCGGCGAAGAGCAGCGCGGCGACTGCGCCCGGATTAGCCCCCTTGAGCAGCAACAGGAGCGCCAGCGGCATCTCGGTTCCCCGGCCCACCGGCAGCGCCCGCCCTATGCCCCCGGCGAGGAGTGCGCCCAGCCAGGGAGTGCGGCCGAAGAATCCGTGGCCGACTTCGTAGGGCATGTAGAACGCCAGCAGCGCCGCCGCGAGGCAGGCGCCCATGAACCAGAAGGTGACCAGGTCGAAGCGCTCGCCGATGGCCCCCCAAACGCCGGCGAGTTGCCGCCGCAAGGTCGCGGCCGGGGCGGGATCTTCGCCGGCGGGGAGCCAGCCGGCCTTTTGCAGACTGGCGAACGGCCCCGCGGCCGGAGCCAGCAGCCGGGCTCCGGTGTATATCAAGCTGGCCGCGACAACGAACCAGAGAACGGCCAGCCGGTTGTCGAGCATGAAGATGGTGAAGCCGGACGGGGCGGCGATGCCGAACCCGGCGAGGACGATTGCGCTGTTCGTGATCCGGCGATCGGCTCGCGCCGCCGGGGATCGTGCGAGGTGCTCGCGGAGCCCCCCGGCGACCACCAGGCCCAGAAGCAGCCAGGGCGCGATTGAGACCAGGAAATCGCAGAACTTGATGAACAGCGGCAGGACGGTTTGTTCCACCTGACGGGACTAGCGCGCTTCCGGATCCAGATGCTGGTCCACGAGGGCCTCCATCTGGATTCGGTTCAAAACGCCGGGGCGGATCGCCGCGATAAGGCCGTCGCGGTCGATGAAGACGTGGGTGGGAAAGACCCGCGCGGCGTAGGAGGCGCCGGCGCGGCGCTCGGGATCGAGCAGAGTGCGCCAGGTGTAGCCGCCGGAGTCGATGTAGTCACGGACGACGTCGCCGACCTCACCCAGCGAGATGGCGAGGTGGACGACATCGGTATCCGCCAATTGCCGGGACATGGCCTCCAGGTCGGCGGCTTCGGCACGGCAGGGGCCGCACCAGGTAGTCCAGAAGGTTATCCATATCGGCCTGCGGCCGATTTCGGCGGCGAGGTCGAACTCCAAACCGGCCAGGTCGGACAAAGCCACCGGTGGGGCCAGCCGGCCGGCCCGGGCGGTGCTTCCGGCGGAATCGGTCGGATCGCCGCCGGTGCTCTGGGATCCGGCGAAGCCGAAGGTCGGATCAATCTGAAAGCCGCCGATGCTGAGACCGATCGCGATCACGGTCGCGACTAGCGCGGTCAAGACCGCCACCGGGGCGGCGCGCCACGCCGCAACCAAAGGCTGATCGGCGCGTTCAACTGTTTGCGGGTTCGTCGGCAAGAGACGGCCAGCCCTGCAGAATTGATAATCGAGTTCGGGCGGGAGTCCAGGCCCGATGCTGCAAGAATAGGCGGACATGCGGAGATCGTTAAAAAGGAAACGCCGACGGCGTCGCGGGCGCCTGGGGCTATGGCTGGCGCTGGTGGCGATCCCGGTGGCCGGGCTGACCACGGTCATCGCGGTGCTGGCTTTCGCGACCTTTCTGGGCGGCTCGGCCGCCCTGGCGGCGACGAGCATCCTGTTCGACGACCTGCCCGACGTACGGGCGGTGGCGACGTTCGAGGAATCGCTCTTTGAGAACTCCTCCGTCTACTCGGCCGACGGCACCCGGCTGGGGGAGATCGCCTCGGAGGGGCGCCGCACCCTGGTGGCCGCCGAGGACATTCCGCAACTGGTC
This sequence comes from Chloroflexota bacterium, assembly GCA_030744875.1. Lineage (GTDB taxonomy): Bacteria > Chloroflexota > UBA11872 > UBA11872 > VXNJ01 > JASLPR01. The sequence goes on along the minus strand of JASLPR010000042.1, from coordinate 12,234 downwards.
AAGGACGCGGTTATCGCTTCGGAGGATTCCAGTTTTTACGAGAATCCCGGGGTCGATTTCTGGGCGATCGTGCGCGCAGTCTGGCTGAACCTGCAGGGCCAGGCGATCGTTTCCGGCTTCAGCACAATCACCCAGCAGGTGGTGAAGAACACCCTGCTCAGCCCGGAGCAGAGCGTGGAGCGGAAACTCAAGGAGGTGGTGCTGGCCTACCAGTTGACCCAGAGCCTGTCGAAGGACGAAATACTGGCGCTGTACCTGAACCAGAACAACTACGGCAACCTGGCCTACGGGATCACCGCGGCGGCGCGGACGTACTTCGATCGGGACCTGGAGGAACTGACGCTGGCGGAGGTGGCGATGCTGGTGGGAATCCCCCGCGCGCCCTCGACCCAAAATCCGATCGTGGACCGGGCCACCGCGACCCGGATCCAACACAATGTCCTGGATCTGATGGCGAAGAATCTCTTCGTCACCGCTGAGCAGGCGGACGCGGCGAAGGCGGAGGAGCTGGTGTACCGCCTGCCGCAAACCGAAATCGGGCCGGCCCCGCACTTCTTTAACTACGTGATCGACTATCTCAACGAGCGCTACGGGGCGGGCTGGACGCGACAGGGCTGGCGGATCACCACCACGATCGACCTGGAACTACAGGCGGAGGCGGAGCGGGTGGCCGGGGATCACATCGCAACGCTGACCGATCTGGACGCCCGCAACGCGGCGGTAGTGGTGCTGGACCCGTCGACCGGCCGGATCCTGGCGATGGTGGGGAGCGTTGATTTCCGCGACGAAGCGATCGACGGACAGGTGAATATGGCGATCGCCCCGCGCCAGCCGGGCTCTTCGTTCAAGCCGGTGACCTACGTGACGACGCTGGCTTCGGGATACACGCCGGCGACGATCCTGATGGACCTCAAAACCATCATCCCAATCCCCGGCCAGGAAGACTATGAGCCGGAGAACTACGACCGGGAGTTTCACGGGCCGGTGCGGTTGCGGGAGGCTCTGGGGAGTTCGTTGAATATTCCGGCGGTGAAGGCGCAGATATTCGCCGGTATCGCCGAGACTCTGGACACGGCGGAAAGACTGGGCCTGCGGCTTGAGGGCGGTACGGAACGGTTTGGGCCGGCGCTGGCGCTGGGTTCGGGGGAGGTGCGGCTGCTGGACATGGCGACGGCGTTTGGAGTGTTCGCCAACGGCGGGGTGCGGATCGAGCCGAACCCGATCGTGCAGATCGTGGATTCGCAGGGCGAGGTTGTGGAGGAAACCGGGACGGCCGTGGGCTCCCGGGCGCTGAGCGCGGAACTGGCGTTCCAGATCACCGACATCCTCGCGGACCCGGTGGCCCGGGAACTCGGCTTCGGGCGCAGCGAGACCCTGATGCTCGATGACCGACCGGCGGCGGTGAAGACGGGAACGACCAACGACTTTCGCGATTCCCTCACGGTCGGCTACACGCCGCAACGGGTGGTGGCGGTGTGGGTCGGAAACGCGGATAGGACAGAGATGGACGAGGTCAGCGGCGCCAAGGGCGCGGGGCCGATCTGGAACGAAGTAATGGAAATGGCCCACCGCGGCCTGCCGGCGGCCCCCTTCGCGCGCCCAGGCGGCCTGGTCAGCGCGGAGATCGACCCGGTTTCGGGCCTGGTGCCGGGGGAATACACGCCGAAGACCATCACCGAATTCTTCATCCCGGGTACCGTGCCGGAGCGTCGCGATTACTACCACCAGCCGATTCGCATCCACGAGCCGAGCGGCAAGCGGGCAGGGCCGGCGACGCCGCCCCAGGAGGTGGTGGTGGAGGTGTACCCGGTGCTGCCGCCGGAGGCCGCCGACTGGCAGGCGGAACAGGATGAAGACTCGCCTTTCTACCTGCCTCCGGAGGAATTCGCGACGGCGCTGGACTCGCCGACGCCGTTGGGCGAGGTGGCAATCGCGGTGCCGGCCCAGAATCAGCAAGTGAGGAGCATCCTGGAGATCATTGGCAGCGCCCACGGCGAGGGCTTTGTGAGCTTCATCCTGGAGATCGGCCAGGGGGTGAGCCCGACCCAGTGGGGACGCATCGCCGGGCCGCACGGCGACACGCGCGATCGAGTACAGCTGGGCGCGGTGGATACGATTCAGCTGAGCGATGGGGTGTACACGCTGCGGCTGACCGTGCAGCGGGTGGGCGGCCGAGAGGAACTGGCGTTCCGGCAGTTCGCGGTCGACAATGCCGCGCCGACGGTCGCGCTGCTCGGGATCGAAGCGGGCGCGACACTGCCACGGGGCCAGGTGGCGCTGAATGTGGAGGCGGCCGACAACCTGGGTATCAAGTCGGTGGCGTATTTCATCGATGGCAATCTTGTTGGCACGGCCGCGGCGGCGCCCTATCAAGTTGTGTGGGCATCGGTGCCCGGCAACCACGTTTTGCGGGCGGTCACGATTGATGAGGCCGGTAACTGGGCGGAGACCGAGGAGGTTGCGTTCCGGGTTCCGTAGACCGGACGCGCGGTTTCCGGCTTTCGGCTAGCCCGGCGGAGGGTGGATGAGCGTCGCGGTCGATTGGACGGGTTTCGGTTTCAATGAAGCCCGCAGCAGCCCCATTTTGCAGGGAGCAGGTATGTTCGGTTCGTCATCTTCAAGACGTGAACGGCAGATGGAACTCGCGGAGCGGTTCGCCGACCGACTGCCGCCCGGGCAGCACATTATGGAGGACTGGCCGGTGCTGACTCACGGCGCGACCCCGTCGAAGGACGCCGCCGATTGGCGGATCGCGGTGACCGGGCTAGTGGAAACGGAGCTCCAGTTCGACCTGGCGGAATTCGGGGCGATCGCAGCGGCGACGGTCCACGCCGATTTTCACTGCGTGACTCGATTCAGCATCATGGACAACGACTGGGAGGGAGTGCCGGTGGCGGCACTGATGGAGCTGGTGGAGCCGCGACCGGAAGCCCGGGCGGTGATGGTGCACTGCGAGGGCGGCTACACGACGAACTTGCTGCTCGATGATTTTTTGCGGGCGGAGAACCTGCTGGCGTTTCAGCGCAACGGGACTCCGCTCAGCGCCGAACACGGCGGCCCGGTGCGGCTGATCGTGCCGCACCTGTACGCGTGGAAGAGCGCGAAATGGGTGAACGGGATCGAGTTTTCGGCAGCCGATTCGCCGGGATTCTGGGAACGCAACGGCTACCACATGCGGGGTGAACCGTTCGCCGAAGAGCGGTTCGGCTAGAGGTTCTTCATGAAAACGGCCCCAAAAGGGCGTTGATCGTCTAACATGTTGCTCGTATGGACCCTGCCGGAGGGAGGCCGCGAAAAGTCTAGGCTTCTAGCAGGCCGGGCTGCGCAGGCAGGGTCGGACGTGTTACGGCTGACCTATTCCGGGGCGCTTGATGGGCGAAATTCGCAGATACCGGCTTTTTCTTACCTTCCTCGCGCTTCCAGTCATTGTAATCGCGCTGATCGTGGTGCTGCTGGTCAATGTGTTCGGGGGATCCGACGCTGAAGATCCTGAGGCGGGCAGCAGTCGTGTGCTCGATGTGCCGACGCCAGAGGTGATCGCGGCCGGTCCGGCCGGCGCCGACTCACCGACGCCACTGCCGACGACGATTCCCGAAACGACCGCGACGCCATTGCCGCCACCGACCCCGGCGCCCACGGCCACCGCCACGGCGACGGCCACCCCCGCACCGCGCGATTATGAAATCCAAGACGGCGATTCGCTTTCGGAAATCGCGGAAGCCAACGGGCTGACCACGGACGAACTGGCGGAGTTCAACGAGATCGAAGACCCGGATTCGATCCAGGTCGGCCAGACGATTACCATTCCGTCGCCCTCGGGCGAGTTCACCCCGCGACCGACGCCGGCGGCTACGGCTACGTCGACGCCTTTGAAGGGAACCGTTGTCGCGGAGGGCGGCCTCAACATCCGCGAGGAACCGGATATCGAAAGCGAACGAACCGGTGGGTTGGAGGACGGTCAGGAAGTCAATCTGACCGGTGTCACCCGGGCGGTGGATGGCGATACCTGGTACGAATTGGATGAGGGTGGCTGGGTACTCGGGGAGTACTTGGACATCACAGACGCCTAAGGTTCGTCCGCGGGCCAGAACGCGAATTCGCGCTCCGGGAACAGCATCCCCAGCATCGCCGCCGCGGGCGCGGGGGCCGTCGGCGGCACCCGACCATCGAAAAGCATTCGCCAGAAGTCGCCCTCTGACAGCTGTAAAAAGCTTGGTTTGTTGGACCGCGGCGCGCTGATCTCAAACTTGCCGGTGCTGGAACTGAGTTCGGCCGCGAGGTGCCCGACCAGCAAACTAATCTGGCCGTCTCCGCAAGACCCGTCGCGCCCGCAAATTGCCTCAAACTCGGGAATGAGGGCGCGGACGAGCCCTCGCAGGTTGATCAGCTTGAGCATTGTGTACTTGTCCCGGCGGAGCTCGGTCATCCGTCCCAGTTCCGGGTCGATTGCCGCCAAGCGGCCCGCGGTCGGCCCCTGCAGGTTCACGCTGGTGAAACCGCGCTGGTGAGCCCGACGGACGAGTTCCCGAAGCAATGACCGCTGGCCACTGTCGTCAAGGGCCGCGAGGTCGAGGATGGCGAATTCTTCGGGGCGCCGCCGGCGGGCGCGGGCCCGGGCGTAGCCAGCAATCCGGCCGTCGACTTCGAGGATCAGTACCTCGCCGGGCGGGGTCTCGCGCTGGAGATCGGCCTTCCACCAGCCGATCGTGCGCGCCAGGGGGCCGGCGAATGCCGAACCGTGGTGCCCGTGCAGGGCCATTACGGCGCTGAGGTCGCCGGGCCGGAAATCGCGAACCCGCTGCTGCGCGGCGGGGATTACCAGCGCTTTCGGGGTGATGGAGCAGCCGGGCTGGGCCCAGGGGCTCCAGCCCTGTTCGGAGAAGAAATCGGGAAGCTCGGTGAAGAGTACGGCGCAGTGATAGCGGGCGGCGCGGGCGGCCTCGAGCGCGATATCGATGGCGGTCCGCGCATTCCCGCGACCCTGGTGCGCGGGATCGGTGACGACGTCGGCCACCACCGCGAGCCGCAGCAGGGAACGACCGATCCGCATTTCGCGCCGAACGAGACGCAGGTGGCTTATTACCGCGCCGCCCAGGACAACGAGAAAGGTGTCGCGGGGGTCGAACCCGGGGTCGAGTTCGAGGAGGCGACGCTCTTCCTTCGGATCCTTGCCGAGGACCCGGCCGACGAGATCGAGCCCGCTGAGCAGCAGTTGCTCGTTTTCGGCCCGTACGACCCGACGGTCGCGGTCAGTCTTCATGGGTAGTTGCGCCCCCCAGAGAGGCCGCCCGACGAGTCGCCTGGCAGGCCCGGTTTTCAGCCGCCGTACGGGTTGCGCCGGGGAACGGCGGAGGCGGCCGCGAATGATAGCGCGCGGGCCAACGGGGTTCAGCACACGTAATATATGCCCTAACGTGGAATTCACCTGGGGGGCACTGGCAATGCAACTAGACAACGCTGAACGGACAGCCAGACTAGAAGGCATTTATCAACGGTCGCTGGCTAAAGCACAGAGTGCCTATAGTCCGGCACACCATCTTGTTGGACCATCCTGGATTGGACTGACGCCTGCACTGAAGAACCGGCCTCACAGTTATAGGCCAGATGGTTCACTATCCCTCGCTCACGCCCTCCTACGGGAGGGGGATGAACAGTCAGTGAACCAAGCAAGCAACATCATTGCAACGGTTCTCAAATCGCAGGAGAAGGATTCCGAGCATCCACATAGAGGCAACTTTCTGTGGTTGTCCGACGATCCAGAAATCACCGATCTCAACGCTGTTCAGTTTTACCTTCGCGGTCTGCTACCACTTCTGGTCGAGCACGGACACCAGCTATCTGCTGAACTAGTTGCCCAATGCCGCGAATGCGTATCTCTGGCGCTCGCGGAACAGGCTCGCATAGACGTTGCACCCACTTATACCAACATCCAAATTATGGCCCTTTTTTCCCTGCTTGTCGGAGGACAATGGCTTGCCGATGACCATTTTCAAACCTTGGGAAAGGACCGATGGGCCCGGTGGGTGCACTTTACAGTACAGTCTGGGGCCCCATACGAGTACAGTAGCCCAGCCTACGGCGGTATTGATCTGTCCGGTCTAGCAGCTATTCACCAGTATGCCGTAGACCCAATGATATGCCTCCAGGCACACCTTATGTACGAACGTTTCTGGCTCCACCTCAGCCTACATTTACATACCCCCACCAACCAGTTTGCCGGACCCTATTGCCGTTGCTACCAGGGTAGTTTGATGACAGGCCAGGGTCCAGTTAAAGAGACCCTCTGGCGCGAGACCGGTTCGGCTTGGACACTTGAGCCGGGGCCTTACGGAGGGCACCCCACCTCAGAACTGCCAGCCAACTTAGATTTAGCCCTCACTGACCACTGGCTACCAACCTTCGTGCGGCCCTGGCTCAACCACCAACAGCAAATCATGCCGTACGAGGTCCGGGAGATGACGAACATCAGCGATCGGTCCGATCTGACGACTTACGCAACACAGTCTTACGCACTGGGGACAGCCAGCCGCACCTACCGCCTCGGTCAAGACGATCTCTATATAGAAGGGCAAGCTAATTACCTCCTATTGCACTACGCCCGTCCCAACAATTCTGCTGGATGGGGCATGATGTACTCCCGCTACGTTGTCAACGATCAACATTTTGGAACAATCAGCCCAGCGCCTGATCGCCCTCCCAACGCATTCTGTGAACAAGGAAATTTCGCCGGTGTCCAGCTCAAGAACAAAGCCATCGCGTTGTATGCGCTGCAACCACAGCATGACCCCGTGTCCTCGCTCAAGACTGTTGTTGTCTTCCCTGCCGCCGAGACTCTTGACGAGGTATGGATAAACGACCAGCGTATTGCCGTCGAAGAATTGCCACAGACTGTGCAGCCACACGATTGGATCGTCATCACTGACGGAGCGATCTATGTGGGAATACGGGCACTTGAGCATAGCTGCCTGGGAAGAGAGGCGCCCATCCTACTCGAACGGGGCCCCGAAGGAGAGTTGTGGTTAACGATGTACAACTATCGCGGTCCAGCCAAACGCTTCTGGGACTATGCCTCACTGCGAGGTGCCTTTTGGCGTGGAAATCTTCGGGCCGGTTACATTGTAGAAGTGGCCGATCGTGCGACTTATCCGTCTGCTGGTTTGTACCTTGACCATCTGCGCCAAGCCACTGTCGAAGATACTGTAGATTCGGAACAGATGAGGCACGTTATTTTCCGTAACGGTGGAGAAGAGCTAGCGCTGGACTATGACCTAAGGAACACTGAGCCTGGCGAGCGTCGACTTAATGGTGAGCTATATGCCCCCCCAGCCTTGGCATCACCACTAGCTGCCCAAGGAGATAGTGGGTCCATTAGGGTGGGACAAGCAAGCCTTGTGACTAACCCGCAGCCTGTGTGGTTAATCGCTCAAGAACTAGAGCCCTCCGAGAGGGCCTGGACTGCAGTAAACCCGCAAGACCAACCCACTCCATTACGATTAGAGACACCCTGCGGCGTTATCACGGCGAAACAATGGAATATGGGCCGCCTAGTCTGGCGCGCCCCAGTGGAGGGAGGGCAGGAGCTCATAATTGATACGCTCACTGCGCCAATTGGGTTACAAGTGCCTGAAGGCGTGACCGTCCATGATGGAAAATTCCGTGAGGGAGACCAGTAGAATCTGAGCCCATATAGTATGTTCATACGAAATATTATTGGGAGGTGAACATGAAAATTGTAGATGTCCGCTGCATTCCGGTCGCCAACCCTGAGCAGGAACGCAACTATCTTTTCGTTAAAGTAGAGACAGATGAGGGCAAGAGGGTGTGGGCGGGCCGTTGCCTACCGGGGCAACCCGCTCCATCCAGAGCTCTGCTCGGCGGAGCACGATCGGCCGGCTAAACGATGGTCGGCGTGACCAGCCGGTAGCCGTCGGGATAGCGGTACATGGTGGTGCCGCCGCCGATAGAGTAGATTTCCTTGCCCCAGGCCTCGAGATGAGCCGTTGCACCACCGAAGCCGAAGGTCTGAAAGCCAGGCTGGAGACGCTGCTCGTCGCCCTCGGTCCCGACTTTGTAGATGCCGGGGACAGTGTTTTCGCTGACTGTCTGGAAGTCGGCCTGGATGAACTGTGCCTCGGGGCTGAGGTTGTAGATGACCGTGGTGATGAATCCGGGACCGGGAATGTCGATGCGCACCATTTGGCGCGAGGTCTGCATGTAGGGCCCGTAGCGGTCGGGCGTCTTGGTGGCCCGCTGGGAGTAGGTGTTCTTCAGATACTTCATGCAGAGTCGCAGTATCGGGTAGGCGATGTCTTCACGGAGGAAGCTACGCATGTTGTAAATGGCTATTCGATCGGCGCCGGCGACCAGGGCGTTGGCGTAGCCCTGAATCAGAAAGTGAATGCGCTCGGTCGGGGAAGCGGCGAGGTTCCAATTCGTGGTCGGGTCGATCGGGTCGGTGGAGACCGGAACGCCCATTTCGGTGAGCCAGATTTCCTTATCCCTCATACCAGCGGCGTCGAGATCTTCGCGATAGGCCTTGATAAACTCACCGATCCGCTCGGGCTCTTTGTGGAGGTTGAGTCCCATGTGGTTGAAGTAGAACTGGTTGTCAGCGGCGCTCGGGTCCTGATCCATTGCTTCGAGAAAGCGGTGCCAGAACGTCCGCAGGTCGCCTTCGACGTTGCAGATGTCATCTGCGATGCCCAGGCTGGCCATGATGACTTCGAGATCGGGGCTGGCGTTCTTGATTGCGAGCCAGGCGTTCCGCAGCAGACTCAGATAAGTCGCGGGGTTGGAGTTCCATGAGTATCCGGGGTGGGCGGGACTACAGATGTCGGGTTCGTTACCGATGATCCATTTCGAGACCGGGTTGCGGCCATCGGCCGCACGGGGAATGCCGTCCGGATCGTCGTAGGCGGGGAGGCGGCTCTTGGCCAGGTGATGCACCATCCAGCCCCAGTGATTGCTGCTGTCGTACCACGGGAGATTCATCCCGTTGGGCGGGATGCGCTTATCCTGACCGCCATTGGCGTAGCCGGCCACCCATTGCAGAAGGCCGTTTACCTCAATGCCGGTGGGGTAGTTCTGGTCGGTGGCCATCTGGAAGAAGAGATTCGGGTCGTAGTGGGACATGGTGTCCCAGAGGAACTGCTCGCGGGTCCAGGCAACGTTGAGTTGGGTGACGTTCTCAGGTTGGTTGATGTGGGGGAGAACGAGGTCGCTACAGAGCACCCCACCGAAACGGTGATCGGCCCCGAGATGTCCGCCCGGGAATTCGCCGGGTACAGGAACTCTTGGGGTAGGCGTAGGGGCGGGCCGGTCGACAGGCAGCATCTCTTCGGCCAGGGTGACAGCCGGCACGGCGGCAGCGGCCAGCAGAGAGGCACCCGCGGTGAGTCGCAGGGCCGTTCGGCGACCCAGCACGAACCGTTCCGGAGTCGGAGAGACCTCGAGGTTGCTGTCTATCGTTTCGGCTTCCTTGCGTTTGGCGAGTAGAAATCACCAACCAGACTACCCCACCAGCATCCTCGATGAGGAACGCAGAGACTACAAGAAAACCGTCCCTCGGATTCCGGCGATGAAGACTGGCCGGCAGCCCGGCGGACTCAGTGAGTCCCGTAGCTTTGCGTCCCCACCTCACGATGGGTTTGCCCTTTAACGACTCTACCGTCTAGATGAATATTCGGCATTTCATCCAGCCGGAATCAAGACAATGTGATAGTAGTGGACGGCCCGGGCCGAAAGTGTTTACTCGATAACACTTCAGACAACAATTGCTTGCCAGGAGAATCAGCCGGAGAGAGCGCCCGCGCTGGCCGGCGGGCACAAAATTCGGGTCCGCGCAGGCGATCGGCCGGCGCCGCCCTAAGGAACAATTCAGCACTGCCAACGATTGTTTTCCGGTTTGGAGCGCGGGCAGGTTGCGTAGGCTAGAATCTACCGGCTTTTTCGGGGAGTTGGCGAGGAAGGCTGCTCACCCTGCAAATCGAATACTTGGCGAGCTACCTGCCACTGCTGGTGGCGTCGGTGGCGGCAATCGGGTTCGTCGGCGTGGCCCTCGGTCTCGGTTTTCTTCTTGCCCCCCAGCAGTTTTCCCGACTCAAACGCACGATCTATGAGTGCGGGATGGAGTCGACCGGCGGCGGCTGGCGGCAGGTTCACATCCGCTATTACTTGATGGCGATCCTTTTTGTCATTTTCGCCGTCGAGGGCATCTTCTTGTTTCCCTGGGCGGCGGTCTTGGGTGAAATTGGCACGTTCGCCTTCGTGGAGATGCTGGTATTCATGAGCATCCTGTTTTTCGGCCTTATCTATGCCTGGCGGAAGGGTGCGTTCGAGTGGCGCTAGATGTGAACCCCGATCAGCCCCTGTTCATGCCCGGGAACGACCAGTCGCTGATTCGCGAGGAGCCCCGGCCGCCCCTCGGCGACGCGCCGATCGGCGGGCTGTACCAGAGCCTAGGCCCCAGCATCGTGACCCTGAAGCTGGACGAACTGTTTGCCCTGGGACGCAAGAACTCCCTGTGGCCGGCGATGTTTGGGATCGCCTGCTGCGCGATCGAGATGATCGGCAGCTACATGGCCAACTACGACCTGGACCGGATGGGTATCCTGCCGTTCGCGTCGCCGCGGCAGGCGGACGTGATGCTGGTGGCGGGCACCGTGAACCGCAAGATGGCCCGAGTGGTCACCCGGCTGTGGGAGCAAATGCCGATGCCGAAGTGGTCGATCGCGATGGGATCGTGCGCGGTCTGTGGCGGTCCCTTCTACCCATACAAGAACGTGGTCGAAGGCGTGGACAAGATCATCCCGGTGGACGTTTATGTGCCCGGGTGCCCGCCGCGCCCGGAGGCGCTGATCGACGGCTTTGTGCAGTTGCAGGCGAAGGTGATGGCGGACGCCAAGGCCGGTGCATGGCGCCAGAAGTAGCGCCCTCGAATCTGGCCCCCGACCGCGCGGCAATCGCGGTGTGGGCGAAGGCCAATTTCGAGCCGCTCGGCGGAACGGTGGAGGAGGATCGCCAGTTTGTGGAGGTCGAGTTGCCGGCGGCCAATATCCGCAAGGCCGCCCGGATCATCCGCGAGAACCGCGAGATCGAGTTCAGCCTGCTGTACGACATCTCCGGTCTGCACTGGCCGGATGACGAGGAATTTGAGGCCGTGTATCACTTCTTCGGCGGCTGGCACGCGGAGGGGTTGGTGCTGAGGACCCGCGTGCCCGAAGCGAACCCGGTGATCCCTTCGATCAGCGAGGGCTGGCCAACGGCCAACTGGCACGAACGCGAGACTACGGACCTGTTTCTGATTCAGTTCGAGGGCCACCCCTATCCGGAGCCGCTGCTGCTGGAGAAGGATATGCAGGGGGCGCTGCTGAAGCACTACCCGCAGCGGGAGGCTCCCGACATCGTGGAGCGGTTCAAGGCCCGCGGAGAGAGCCCTTTCCAGGTCTGGAAGCCGGTGCGCGGGGAGATCGCGGATGACTGAGACGCGACTCCCGGACATCGGCGTCTCGGATCTCGAAACCGCGGCCATGGAAATCAACATGGGGCCGCAACACCCCAGCACGCACGGGGTCTGCCGGCTGGATATCGTCGTCGATGGCGAGCTGATCCAACGATGCCGTCCGGATATTGGGTATCTGCACCGCGGCGTCGAGAAGATCGCCGAGGGACTGAGCATCAGCCAGGTGGCGGTGATCACCGACCGCGCCGACTACCTGTGCGCCCTGAACACCGAGTTCGGGCTGATGCTGGCGGCGGAGCAGCTGTTCGACGTGAAGGTCCCGGAACGCGCAGACTACATCCGGGTGATCCTGGCGGAATTGAACCGGATCGCCAACCACATGATGTTCTACGGCGCCATTGGCACCGACTCTGGATTCAGTTCCCCCTACATATTCGCCTGGTGGAATCGCGAGATCATCCAGGATGTCCTGGAGGAGGTCACCGGCGCCCGCCTGCTGCACAACTACCTTTCGTTGGGCGGGCTGCGGCAAGACGTTCCGCCGGATTTCAAAGACTCGGTGGCGAGGATTCTTCCCCGGATGTCCAAAGGAATCGACGAGTGCGACGGGCTGCTTTCCAATAGCGAGGTCTTCCGGGTCCGGACGCGCGGCCTGAACCCCCTGACCCCTGAAGAGGCGATGAGCCTGGGGCTCACCGGTCCAGTGCTGCGGGCTACCGGGATAGAACGAGACCTGCGGAAGCTCCTGGGCTATTCGATCTACGACAAGTTTG
>JASLPR010000041.1 GCA_030744875.1 Chloroflexota bacterium | reverse complement strand
CGACCCCCCCCCCCCAGCTGCCGCCCCCCCCGCCCCCCCCGCCCCCCCCCCCCCACCCGCCCCCCACCCTGCTCCCGCCCCCGACCCTGCTCCTGACCCCGACCCTGCTCCTGACCCCGACCCTGACAGCGCCCCCCACCCCTTCAGGATGTAGCTCAGCGACTTCGCTTACTTGGCGAAACTCCCTCTGAACCCATTACCGCCGAGGAAGCAGGTGGGCCTAAGAACCCCTAACCCCCCGATACTCTGCGCATTGCACACGTGAGGACAACGATCTCCGCCTGCGTCACGCCCGGTCGGCCAGCGAGGAATCCTACGGGGCGTGGCGTCTGCGGGTCTTTGGATCGTAGTGTGAGGTGAGAACCCTGCTAGTAGTCGGGGCGCCATTGGTTCTGCTGGCCGGACGTGGGGAGCAACGGTCCAAAGACCCGCAACACATCTGGTGGAATGAAGGTGCCGGATGCACTCGGCATGCGAGAGCGGGCTACTCCTTTGCAGTTTCGACGAACGTCCCGGTGGGGTTCTCACTACGACGATCCGGTGCAATCGATGACTGTAGGGGTAATGACACGGGGGGTCTTACAGACCGGGGGCCTTATCCCCGAGGTGGCCTGCTCGCCAACTTAAGCCCTTAACCTGAAGCGTATGGGGGCGGCTACCGGTAAGGGGTAGGGGGAGCAGACCCATACCAGGGCAGCCGCCCCCCCAAGCCCACCCAGGTTCACCCCTGTCTCGCCTCTCCGCAGCCCTTCACCGCCCCATCCCTACCCCCCGCCGCATCCTCCAGCGTGTGATTTCGGGAGGGGTGGCCACCCCTCACCCCCCCAATCGTTGAACCCGGCGCAGCCTCATCCTCCTCAACCCCTGCGAACTCACCGAACAGCCTGTTCCCATCCCTTCTGTAACCCTCGAAAACGGCGAATCCGAAGGCGCTCAGGAAGCCTCCGTCGGCCCTCCACACCTTCCTCCTCGTCACCATCCTCAGCCTCTCGCCCGACGCCATCGAAACCGTCCTTGCCATCCTCTTGGCAAGCACGAGTCCACCCCCGTAACCACCGAACTCGGTCGGTCCCATTTGTGCTAAACTCCCGCACGAATTTGGCGTGTCAGATCGTCCTCGAAAAACTCAATTGCTCGGTCGTCAGGCAGTTCGTGTATTCGGAGTCTTGGGGATGACGGCACAGCCCGTCTGGGACGAGCGTTCGGGACACGCCCGCTGGCTAACCTGAAACCATCGGCCAGCCGCTCGGAGGCGCGATGCTGATTCTCACTCGCAAGATCGACGAATCCATCGTCATTGCCGATGACATCATCGTCACCGTTCTCGAAATCAGCGGCGAGCGAGTCAAGATTGGCATCGACGCTCCCCGTAGCGTCACCATCCTCCGCCACGAGCTCCAGGAGCAGGTCCGCCAGGAGAGCATCGAAGCCGCCGCCGCCGCTGCCGACCTCGAGGGCATTACCCGCCAACTAGAAGAGATTTCCGACCAGGACTAGTCCCCCGCCTCACCATCACGGTTGTCCAGGTACGCATCCACGAACGCCACGATCTCTTCCACGTCCAACTCCTCCATCTTCATGATCCGTCCCCACGCCGAAACCGCGACGCGGGTATCAGCCACCGCCGGCCCCGGGGCCAGCACGACGTTCCTCCCCGCGTATCCCTCCACAATCTCCACCAAACCGGCCACCAGCTCCCCGCACCCCACCGCCTCCAGGTAGCAGTTGTACTGAATAATCACCCCACCTTCCGCTAGGTTCGCCACCTGCGCCTCGTTCACCACTGGCTTATCGTGAATCCCGGCCTCCACGCCCTCGCGCGTTCTGGCCCCCGAAGTCGGCGGAATCGTCAAATACGGCTCATGCGCATCCCGGTAGTCATCCAGCACCAACTCCTGGGCGATTGGCGCCTCCTCTCCTGGCTGCGAGTTGCCCAGCCGGCTGAAAATCACCCACTCCACCGGCAGCAGCCCCACCGCCACAAACACCAGCATCATCATCCGCCCCCTGCCGAAGGTCACCCGCTGCTTTTGCGGCTTCGCCGGAGCTGCCGAGATCTCCACCGGTGCCCTCGCCAGCCCCTTCGTCCGCCGCCGCCTTCGTCGCGCCATGCCGCCATCCGTTCAAATTGGAAATGCAATTCGGTGGTCCCCGGAATGGTATACTCCACCGCAATTACTCGTCGGGCAGGTCGCAGGTCCTGCGGCTAGAGCGTGGGCCGGTAGGTCCGAACCGACTCGCCAGCGGCGAGTTCCCCTAATCTGGAATAACTTCGTGACCGCAACCGCAAATCCCGAGATCATCGAACAACTTCGAGGTCACGGTGAGGACACCGGCTCCGCCAGCGTGCAGATCGGGCTCCTCACCGGCCGTATCCTGCATCTCACCGAGCACCTAAAGATCCACAAACATGACCACCACTCCCGCCGCGGCCTGCTCCAACTCGTGGGCCGCCGGGGCGCGCTCTTGCGCTACTTGCGCAAGCAGGACGCCGACAAATACAAGGAGGTAATCAAAGTCCTCAATCTCCGCGGCTAACGCGGATCGTTTCCGCGCTGTCGGCCCCGCGTCGCACAGCGCCCGTCTCGACTCCTTAAAGATCAATCACCACACCAGTAGGTCGCCCAAAAGAGGGAGGAGAGAAGAAGCCCGCAATCGAGCCCATGCTCGCTTTCGTACTTCTTCACTCTTCCCGTAGCGACCCAGGAAGAGAAACCAATGCTCACGAATTCTGAAGCCACCCTCGGTGGCCAAACCCTCACACTCGAAAACGGCCGCCTGGCCGGGCAGGCCGGGGGTTCCGTAACCGTCCGCTACGGCGACAACGTCATCCTCTGCACGGCCTGCATGGCCAGTCGCGCCCGCGAAGGGATCGACTTCTTTCCCCTCTCCGTCGACATCGAAGAAAAATCCTACGCCGCCGGGCGCATCCCCGGATCCGTCCTCCGTCGCGAAGCGCGTCCGCCCGACAGCGCTATCCTCGCCGCCCGTCTCACCGACCGTCCCCTGCGCCCCCTCTTTCCCAAGGGGATGGCCAACGATGTCCAGATCATCAACACCATCCTCGTCACCGACCGGGACACCCACACCGATGTCCTCGGCATCGTCGGCGCCTCCGCCGCGCTCACCATCTCGCCCATCCCCTTCAACGGCCCCGTCGGCGCCGTTCGGGTGGGCATCGAGGGCGACAATTTTGTAACCAACCCTGATCGTACCTTCCTCGAGGAAAACCCGAGTCTCGACCTCATCGTCGTCGCCAACGCCGACGGCATCGTGATGCTTGAAGCCGGCGCCGTCGAGGTCCCCGACGACCGCATCGCCGACGCAATCGAATACGGCTTCCGCGAGGCGCAGATCACCATCGAACTGCAGCACGACCTCCAGCGCAAAGTCGGCCAGGACAAGGTCGAACCCATCATCCGCAAATACCCGGGCGAGCTTCTCAGTCTCGTCGCCGACCGCGTCGGCGACGACGTCCGCGCCGCTGTCCGCATCACCGACGGCGACGAGCACTCCGGCCGTCGTAGTTCCATCCAGGCTGCCGTGATCGAAGCCTTCGCCGGCGAAGAGCACAGCGAGCGTGATCTCAAATCCGCGCTCTCCGATGTCTTCAAAACCGAAACGCGGCGGGCCATCCTCGAAGACGGCCACCGCCCCGACGGGCGCGCCATCGACGAACTCCGCGACCTCTCCGCCGACGTCGGCGTTCTGCCCCGGGTCCACGGCACCGGTCTTTTCCAGCGCGGTCAGACCCAGTGCCTCTCCGTCGCCACCCTCGGCTCCGGCCGCCAGGAGCAGCGCATCGGGCTCGACAACTTCGGTATCCAGGAGCCCAAGCGCTTCCTGCATCACTACAATATGCCGCCCTTTGCCTCCGGTGAGGCATATCCGTTACGCGGCCCCCGTCGCCGTGAGATCGGTCACGGGCACCTCGCCGAGCGCGCGCTGCGGGCGGTGCTGCCCTCCCAGGACGATTTCCCCTACGCCATCCGCGTGGTTTCCGAAATCCTGTCCTCCAACGGTTCCACCTCCATGGCCGCCACCACCGCCAGCAGCCTGGCCCTCATGGACGCCGGCGTGCCCCTTGCCGGCGCCGTCACTGGCATCTCCATCGGCGCGATCATTGAGAGCGACGACCGCTACGCCATCCTCACCGACATCCAGGGTGCCGAGGACCATTTCGGCGACATGGACTTCAAAGTCGCCGGCACTGCCAAAGGCGTCACCGCCATCCAGCTAGACATCAAGGTCTCCCATATCGGCATGAACATCGTCCGCGATACCATCGTGCGGGCCCGCGAGACCCGGCTGAAGATCCTTGAGACCACCAACGCCGCGCTTGACTCTGGTCGTGAAAATGTCGGCGAGTTCGCTCCCAAGGTCTTTAGCCACAGCATCGACCCGGGCAAGATCGGCGAGATCATCGGGCCTGGCGGCAAGATCATCCGCCGCATGCAGACCGAAACCGAAACCGAAATTGACGTCGCCGAAGACGGCACGGTCACAGTGATGGGCCAGTCTCTGGAGGGCGCCCAGCGCGCTGTCCAGATGATCAAAGACATCACCGGCGATGTCGAGGTCGGCCGCGTCATCATGGGCCAGGTCGTTCGCATCATGGACTTCGGCGCCTTTGTCGAGATCGCCCCCGGCCGCGACGGCCTGGTACACATTTCGCAGCTTGCCGAGCACCACGTCAATCGCGTCGAAGACATCGTCTCCGAAGGCGATGAGATCATGGTCAAAATCGTCGAGGTCGACGATCGCGGCCGCATCAACCTCTCCCGGCGCGCCGTTCTCGAAGAGTACGGCGTCGGCGGTTCCCGTTCCGACGGGCCTGGCGACGGTGGTGGTGGCGACCGTGGTGGGCGCAGCGATCGTGGCGGCCGTGGCCGACCGCGTGGCGGTCTCGACCGCCGCTAGGGGGAAACCGTGCGAGTACTAGTCTGCGGAGCTGCCGGTCGGATGGGCCGGCAGGTCGCGCAGGCCGTCGCCGCCGAGTCCGACTTCCAACTTGTCGGGCTCTGCGATCTGCGGGAGATTCCGGCCGACCACGTGGAGGCGTTCGCTCCCGACGCCGCGCTTGGTACCCACCTTGCGGGCGTCATCGCCGAATCCTCACCCAACATCATGGTCGACTTCACCGACGCCGCCGCCGGCTCCCCAAACATCCTCACCGCCATCGACGCCGGCGTCTCGCCGGTCGTTGGCACCACTGGCTTCGCCCTCGAGGCCATCGACGAGATCGACGCCCGCGCCCGTGCGGCCGGCATCGGCGCATTCATCGCACCCAATTTCGCCCTCGGTGCAGTGATGCTTATGCGGCTCTGCGAAACCGCCGCCCCATTTTTCGAACACGTCGAGATCATCGAGTTGCACCACGACAAGAAGATCGACGCTCCCTCCGGCACCGCCTACCAGACCGCCTGCGGCATCGTTGATGCCCGGGGGCGCCCCGCCGCCCACGTCCCTACCGAGAAATTCACACTCGAAGGCGTACGCGGCGGCGACCACGAGGGCGTCAAGGTTCATTCGGTCCGCCTCCCCGGCCTCGTCGCCCATCAAGAGGTCATCTTCGGCGATCTCGGCCAGACCCTCACCATTCGCCACGACTCCACCAGCCGCGAATCCTTCATGCCCGGCGTGGTCCTTGCCATCCGCAAAGTCCGCTCACTCACCGGGCTCGTCGTCGGGCTCGACCGGCTCCTTTTCACCTAAGCACGAACTGTTCTGCATCACACCATGATTGGGACAAACCACAATGGCTGATCCACTAGTCGGCGTCCTCGGCGCCACTGGCGCCGTCGGCGGCGTTGTTCTCGAAGTACTGGTCGAGCGCAACTTCCCGCTCCGCGACCTCATTCCGCTTGCCAGCAGCCGCAGCGCCGGCACCACCATCAACTTCCGCGGCCAGGACCTCACCGTCCGCGAAGCCACCCCCGAAGCCTTCGTCGGCATCGACGTGGTCTTCTCTGCCGTCGACTCCGACATCAGCCGCGAACTTGCCCCCCACGCCGTCGCGGCCGGCGCCGTGGTTATCGACAAGACCTCCGCTTGGCGCTACGACGACGATGTCCCCCTGGTGATCCCCGAGGTTAATCCCGGCGACATCGAGTGGCACAATGGCATCATCTCTTGCCCGAACTGCTCCACCATCCAGATGGTCATGGCTCTTACCCCCGTCGAGCGCGAGTTCGGCATCCAGCGCGTTATCGCCGCCACCTATCAGTCCGTCTCTGGTGCCGGCGCCGCGGCCATGCAGGAACTCACTCACCAGACCGCCGCCGTCGCCGCCGGTAGCCCTCCGGCCGTCGAGATCCTGCCGCGCCAGATCGTGCAGAACGTGGTACCTGAGGTCGAATCCTTCCGCCCCGAAGATGGCTACACGTCTGAAGAATGGAAGATGGCCGTCGAGACCCGCAAGATCATGCATCTGCCCGATCTCCGCGTCTCCGCTACCTGCGTGCGCGTCCCCGTATATCGTGCCCATTCCGAGGCCATCACCGTCGAATGCACCCGGCCCGTTGACCCAGACGGCGTCCGCGCTGCTCTCGACTCCTTTCCCGGTGTCAGAGTAGTCGACGATATCGCCCAACGTTCCTATCCCACCGCCCTCGATGCCAGTGACAACGACGACGTCTGGGTCGGTCGAATCCGGCGCGACACCTCCTCCGATAATGGCATCGTCATGTGGGTGGTTTCGGACAACCTCCGCAAAGGCGCTGCCACCAACTCCGTGCAGATTGCCGAGCTCCTCTCGTTCTAGCCCTCACCGATCGTCCTTCGTGCCGACACCCGACAAGAAAATGCGGCCAGCAACCGCCCATCGCGCTAAGCTGGCGTCCACATCAACGGTGGCCCAAACATCGCCCCGGTGAATGGGTCCCTCGACCCAGACCAGCCCACCGGTCCGGCTGTGCCAGTGCTGACCACCGAACGCGACATCGCACCCGGGTAGCGGGAGGACCGAAAAATGCTTGAATTTGGCCGACTCATCACCGCCATGATTACCCCTTTCAAGGCTGACGGAAGCCTCGATCTCAACGCCTACGGCCGGCTCGTCGAAGGCCTCATCGACGCCGGCAACGATACTCTCCTGTCGACCGGCACCACCGGCGAGTCACCCGTCCTCACCGAGTCCGAACGCGCCGATCTCTACCGCGAGGCCGTCCGCGCCGCCGGTGGCCGCGCGCGCATCATCGCCGGCACCGGCGGTTACAACACCGAGGAAAGCAAGCACCTCTCCCGCCTCGCCGCCGACTGCGGAGTCCACGGCCTTCTCCAGGTGGCCCCCTACTACAACAAGCCCCCCCAGGCCGGTCTCTACGAGCATTTCAGAGAGATCGCCGAAGCCACGCCCCTGCCCAACATCCTCTACAACGTCCCCAGTCGCACAATCACCAACATCGACGCCGACACCGTCGCTCGCCTCAGCCAGATCGACAACATCATCGGCATCAAGGAAGCCAGCGCCGACCTCGACCAGATTGCCGAAGTCATCCGCACCGCCCATCCCGACTTCCTCGTCTACAGCGGCAACGACGTCGACACGCTGCCGATGATGCTCCTCGGCGGCGTCGGTGTAATCAGCGTTGCCAGCCACGTAATCAGCGGAGAAATCCGCCAGATGATCGACGCCTTCGTCGACGGTGATATCGAGACCTCCCGCAAGAAGCATCTAGATAGCCTGCCGCTCTTCCGCGCCCTCTTCCCCGCTGGTTGGAGCAACCCCATCGCCGTCAAAGCCGCCCTCAACCTCGGCGGCTTCCCCGCCGGCGCTCCCCGTCTGCCGCTGGTCGAGTTCCCACCCGAGATGACCGACAACCTCGCCGCCATCATGCAGCCCTACAAGCTCGATTCCTTCCTCCACGCCCCGGAGGCCGTCAACTGATCCGCCTAGTCGCCACCCCGCCCATCTCTCCCCCGGGGGCGGCCGCCGCATCCTGTCCGTCGAGTCCCCATGCCTGACCGCCTCGCCGACATCGCTGCCGAAGTCACCGCCTGCACGCGCTGTCCCCTCGCCGAAACCCGCACCAACTCCGTCCCCGGCAACGGCGACCCCACCTCTCCCTACCTCTTCGTCGGCGAAGCCCCCGGATTCAACGAAGACGCCCAGGGCCTCCCGTTCGTCGGCAACGCCGGCAACGTCCTCAACCGCCTCATCGAAGGCATCGGCCTACAGCGCGAAGAAGTCTTCGTCACCAACATCGTCAAATGCCGCCCGCCCGACAACCGTGATCCCGAGCCCGCCGAAATCGAAGCCTGTTCCGGCCATCTCCGCCGGCAGATAGAGCTAATGGACCCCGAAGCCATCATCACGCTGGGTCGCTTCTCCATGAACCACTTCATCCCCGGAGAACGCATCTCGCGCATCCACGGCAGTTCCCACGAAGTCGACGGCCGCATCATCATCGCCATGTATCACCCTGCCGCCTCGCTCCACCAGCCCGGTCTCGCCGACACCCTCGCCGAAGACTTCCGACAGATCCCGGAAGTCGTCGCCGCCGCCCGCGCCCGCGCCGAGCCCGCCCCATCCCCCGACCCCGAATCCACTACCGCTACGGACACTAACTCAGACCCCGACAGTCCGCGCCAGTTATCCCTTTTCTAGAATCAATCCACTGGCGCTCACAATCAGAAAGAAACCAACCACAGCATGACTTCAAACAGCGCGGAATCCATTCGCATCATCCCCATCGGCGGCCTCGGTGAAATCGGCCGCAACTGCACCGTCATCGAATACGGCGACGACGCCATCATCATCGACTGCGGCGTGATGTTCCCCGACGCCGAAATGTTCGGCATCGACCTGGTCATCCCCGACTTCACCTACGTCCGCAATAACGCCCACCGTTTCCGCGCGATCGTCGTCACCCATGGCCACGAAGACCACATCGGCGCACTCCCCTACCTCCTGTGCGATGTCAACCTGCCCGTCTACGGCACCCGCCTGACGCTCGGGCTCATCAAGTCCCGCCTTACCGAGCACGGCCTGGTCGAAAAGACCGAGTTTCACGAGGTCACCCACGGCGAGATCCTCCAGTTCGGCCAACTAGATGTGTGCACCTTCCACGTTTGCCACAGCATCCCGGGCGGCATGGGCATCGCCATCGCCACCCCAGCCGGTCTCGTTGTCCACACCGGCGACTTCAAGTTCGATCACACCCCGGTCAATGACATCCCGCCCGATTTCCAGGCCCTCGGTGATCTCGGCCGCCTGGGCGTCCTCGCCCTCCTTTGCGACAGCACCTACGCCGATCGCCCTGGCTATACCCCTTCCGAGCACAGCATCTACGCCAGCTTCGACAACGTCTTCGCCGAGGCCTCCGGCCGCATCATCATGTCCACCTTCGCCTCGCTGATCTCGCGCATCCAGCAAGTCATCGAAGTCGCCCACGACTACGGCCGCAAAGTCGCCGTCGTCGGCCGCAGCATGGAGCGCAACGTCCCGATGGCCATCGAACTCGGCTACCTCCACGTCCCCGACGGAGTCCTCGTCGACAAAAGCGAAATCGACCGCATTCCCCACGACCAGATGGTCATCATCTGCACCGGCAGCCAGGGTGAGCCGTCCGCCGCCCTCACCCGCATCGCCAACGACGACCATCGCCAAATCAAGCTCGTCCCCGAAGACACCGTCGTCCTTTCCTCCACGCCGGTCCCTGGCAACGAAGAACTGGTCAACGGCACCATCAACCGCCTCTTCCGTCGTGGCGCAAATGTGATCTACGAAAAGATCATGCCCATCCACGTCAGCGGCCATGCCAGCCAGGAAGAGATAAAGCTCCTCCTCGGCATGATCAAACCCCGCTACCTCATCCCCGTCCACGGGGAATACCGCCATCTTGTCCAGCAGTCCCGCCTGGCCGCCTCGGTCGGCATCCCCGCCGATCGCACCCTGGTCGCCGAATCCGGTGACATTATCGAGCTCACTGCCGACTCCCTCGAAGTTGTCGACCATATCCCGGCCGGCTACGTCTTCGTCGACGGGCTCGGCGTTGGGGATGTGGGCGCCGAAATCCTGCGCGACCGGCGCCGCTTGGCCGACGACGGTGTCCTCATCGCCGCCATCACCGTCGACCGCCACACCGGTGAATTGCTCGGTGAACCCGACCTTATTTCCCGCGGATTCGCCGATCACGACGACCCCAAGAAGATCCTTGAACGGGCCGCGTCCGCCCTCGCCGCCGAGATTCGGTCCCATGTCGTCGAAGAACCGGACTGGACATATTTGAACAACAAGGTTAGAACTACGCTAGGGAGGCACCTGTACGCCCAGACGCGGCGTCGGCCGATGATATTGCCGGTCGTCACCGAGATTTGACACAGGGCGGCGAGGATCGCGCTGTGCGATCGCCAAATAGGAGCCTCCTTGTCCACCACAAAAGCCGGGCCCAAGCGCAAATCGCTGCGTAAATCCCGCTCCCCCGATAACACCCTCTGGCTCGGTCGCGCCCTGGGCGGCTTCCTGGCCCTGCTCAGCCTCATCGGCTTCCTTGGCCTCATCAGCTTCGACGGTGTCGTCTCCGGCGCCATCGGCGTCGCCTTCACCGATCTGTTCGGACGCTCCGCCTGGCTCGCCATGCTCGTCCTGTTCACCCTGGGCTCCGGCACCGTCATCGGCAGTCTCCTCGGCCGCGACTTTATCACCGGCGCGAACGCCGTCGCCGGCGTCGTCCTCATCGCCGCCGTCGCCGCTCTCATCCATCTTTCCAGTGGCCTCGAGGCCACCTCCTCCGGCTCGGACGGCGGCGGCCTCGCCGGTTTCCACCTCGGCTGGAATCTGCAGCGCGCGCTCGGCGGTTTTGGCGCGCTGGTAATCCTCCTGCTCGCCGTATTCGGGGGGCTCACCTTCTCCCTCCGTCTCCCGATCGTCTCCATCCGTCACGTCGGCCGCCTCGGCCACCTCGCGATCGTGGCATCCGTCTGGCTGCGCGGCCGGGCATTCCGCACAATCGATCGCCTTGAAGCCCGCGCCGACGAGGAGCCCGCCCCTAGCTCCGCGTCCCCCTCTTCCACCGTTCCCCCCTCCCTCGTCGCGCCCGACGAAGCCGCCAACGGCTGGGAGCAGCAACCCCTGCTCAAGATCAAGAACACCGCTCCCGCCGCCCCCGCCGCCAACGGTTCCGTAGCCCCGACCAGTTCCGGATCCTGGCAACTCCCCGCCATCGACCTCTTCGAGCCCTCCGCCGAGCGCGAGCGCGTCTCCCCCGAAGAGATCGAAGAAAACGCGGCCATCATCGAGTCCACCCTCGCCGATTTCAACGTTGACGTCCGCGTCGTCGAAGCCATCCCCGGTCCCGTCGTGACCCAG
This sequence comes from Chloroflexota bacterium, assembly GCA_030744875.1. GTDB lineage: Bacteria > Chloroflexota > UBA11872 > UBA11872 > VXNJ01 > JASLPR01. Next base: position 92,988 of record JASLPR010000041.1, on the reverse strand, counting down.
TACTGCCTCAGTCCTTCCGCCGGCGTAAAGGTTGCCCGCATAAGCTCCCTCGCCAACGACCTTTCGCTCGCCCTCTCGGCGCGCAACGTCCGCATCGAGGCCCCCATCCCCGGCCGTCCCTACGTCGGACTCGAATTCCCCAATCGCACCCCCGCCGTTGTCTCCGTCCGAGAAATGCTCGAGTCCTCCGCCTTCGTGGAAACGACCGCCCCGCTCCCCCTTGCCCTCGGTAAAAACGTCGCCGACGAAGCCTGCGTGAAATCACTTAGCACGATGCCCCACCTCCTTATCGCCGGGGCCACCGGGGCCGGGAAATCCGTCTTCCTCAACGCCGTCCTCGTCAGCCTGCTCTACCGCCACTCCCCCGACGATCTCCGGCTGGTCCTGATTGATCCCAAGATGGTCGAACTCGTCGTCTACAACGACATCCCCCATCTCAAGATGCCGGTGGTCACCCGCCTCGATGAAGTCGTCTCCGTCCTCGCCTGGGCCACTGGCGAGATGACCCGCCGTTACACCCTCCTCTCCGGCACCAATCATCGCAATCTCGAAACCTACAACCGTGATGCCGAGGACACCGATCGCGAAAAACTCCCCCACCTGGTGATCGTCATCGACGAACTCGCCGACCTGATGATGACGGCTCCCGCCGAAGTCGAGCGCTACGTCTGCCGCCTCGCCCAGATGGCCCGCGCCGTCGGTATCCATCTCGTCATCGCCACCCAGCGGCCTTCCGTCGATGTCGTTACCGGACTCATCAAAGCCAACTTTCCCACCCGCGTCGCCTTCATGGTCAGCAGCCAGGTCGACTCCCGCACCATCCTCGACAGCGGCGGCGCCGAACGCCTCGTCGGCCGTGGCGACATGCTCTACGCCTCCGCCGACTCCGGCAAACTCACCCGCATGCAGGGCGCCATGGCCTCCGACCATGAAATCCACCGTCTGGTTCGCCACTGGGCCGAGCAGGGCGATACCGACTGCGTCAGCCAAGAAGAAATCGCTGACGCCGTCGAATCCGGCGAAAGAGAGGACGACGAGCTCGTCGCCGACGCCGTCGATCTCGTCCGCCAGTTCAACTACGCCTCCGGCCCGCTCCTGCAGCGCGAACTCAAAGTCGGCGCCAAAAAGGCCGGTAAGCTTATCGTCATCCTTGAGGAACGGGGAATCGTCGGGCCCGAGCGTGAGGGTCATCCCAGCCGCGAAGTCCTCGTCTCCTAGCCCCCCGCCCACCGCAACGCGCGTTTGACGGCGCGGCCCGCCCCGGAAGAACATCTGGACTATGGAATCCGAACCCAGCACCCCGCGTCTGACGCACTTTTCCCACGGAGCCGGCTGAGGCTGCAAGCTCTCCCCGAGCCAGCTTGCGCAGGTTCTGCGCGCCCTCCCTCCCACCACCGATCCCAACGTCCTCGTCGGGGCCGCCGGTGGTGACGATGCCGCCGTGTACCGCATCGACGACGAGATGGCCCTGGTCATGACCACGGACTTCTTCACCCCCATCGTCGACGACCCCTTTGACTTCGGCCGCATCGCCGCCGCCAACGCTCTCAGCGACGTCTACGCGATGGGCGCCGACCCCTTCGCCGCTCTCAACCTTGCCTGTTTCCCCCGCGACGCCCTTCCACTCTCCGTCCTCACCGACATCCTCCGTGGCGGACACGCCATCTGCGAAGCGGCCGGCGTCGCCGTCATCGGTGGCCACACCATTGATGATCCCGAACCCAAATTCGGCCTCGCCGTCACCGGTCGCGTCCATCCCGACCGCATCTTTACCAATGCCGGCGCCGCGGTCGGCGACTTGCTGGTCCTCACCAAGCCGCTCGGCACCGGCATCATCGGCACGGCCATCAAACAGGGCCACGCCGATCCCGCCCACGCTCGCACCGCCGTCGACTCCATGGTCGCCCTGAATCGTGGCGCCGCCGCTGCCATGGCCGCCATGGGCGCCAACGCCAGCACCGACATCACCGGTTTTGGGCTCCTCGGCCACCTGCTCAACATCGCCCGCGAATCCGCCGTCAGCCTCGAAATCGACTACCCGAGCCTCCCCGTGCTGCCCGGCGTTCACGACTACATCGCCCGCGAGATCGTCCCTGGCGGCACCGAACGCAATCTCGTCGCTGTCTCCCCCGAAGTCGCCTGGCCCGTCGACTTCCCCGAGTCCGCCCGGTTTCTCCTCGCCGACGCGCAGACCTCCGGCGGTCTCGTCATCAGCGTCCCCGCCGACCACGCCGATCAACTCATCACCGCCATCGAGCGTGAAGGCGCCCCCTGCGCCGTGGTCATCGGCCGCGTCGTTACCTCCGCCGCCGCCCCGCTGATCGTCAGGGCCGGCTGAATCCTCCATCGCCGGCTCCGCATTCCTCGTCACGGCGCTCCCTCAATAATCATTACAATAGGCGGATGTTCACACAGACCCCCACCCCCCACCCCGCCACTCCATGCCGCGCCTTTCCCGCCGCCTAGTCTTGGGTGGCGGGCTCGCTGGCCTGGTCAGTGCCGGTCTGCCCGGCATTGCCGTTGGCGCTGAGACCCCGGCCCCCGACACGCTTGTCCCCGCCGACATCTCCTGGAGCGTCGATGGATTCCCCGAGATTGACGCCATGGCCCCCCTCATCCGTCGCGTCCTCGGCGCCGTCGCCACCAGCTTCCCCGGCCGTCTCGGCCAGGTCTACGGATTCGACGCCGGTGTCCTCTACCCGGCCATCTTCGCGCGTGACTTCGCCACCGTCGCCGAGTTCGCCGCCCATCTCTTCCCCACCGATTTTCTCCGCACTCCCGTCGAAGAGCTGCTCCTCACCCAGGAGTTCCTCGCCGCCGACCCTCCATTTCGCGGCGCGGTCGCGGCCACCATCTCCGCCGGCGGTGCGATTGACAAAGCCACCGTCGTTTCGGATGAAGAAACCAGCCTCATCCACGCCGCCTACATCTATTTCCGGGCCGCCGGCGGGGCCGCCTGGCTCACCTCGCTCGTATCCGGCAAGACCATTATCACGCGCCTTAACGAGGCCATGTCCTATCTGCAACGCCAGCGCCGCGACGCCGACACCGGGCTCATCTGGCGGGCCCACACCACCGACTGGGGCGACGTAAAACTCGAAGGCGGAACCAACCCGACCGACTTCATCCCCGGCGATGCCGTCATCGCCGGCATCTTCGACCAGGCCCTCACCTACCGCGCCTTCATTGAGCTCCAGCAGATGAACGCCGCCGCCGGCTCGCCGGAGGCCGCCGGCATCCACGGCGACAGCGCCCGCGTCCTGCGCGACGCCACCAACTTCCACCTCTGGGACCCCGGCCGCGGCCGCTATCGCATCCACAAGAACCTCTCCCCGGTCTCCATCCCGGTCGACACCGACAACATCTTCACTCTCGGCAATCACATTGCCGTCGACGCCGGGTTGGCCAGCGACGAGCAGGCCCTCCAAATCTTCAACAACACCCTTAACACCGCCTTTCAATCCGGCATCAACCGGCCCGGCCTCACCCTCTGGCCCCCCTACCCCACCGGCGTCTTCAACCATCCCAACATGGAATCCGGCGAGTACCAGAACGGCGGCGTTTGGGACTGGTGGGCCGGCCCGCAGGTTATTGGCGAGTTCACCCGCGGCGGATCGGCCATCGCCTTCGACCACCTCGTCGCCACCGCTCGCCACTGGCAGCGCACCGGTCAGATCGCCGAATGGTTCCACCACGCCACCGGCTCCGACCAGGGCAGTCTCGACTTCGGCGGCGCCGCCGCCGCCATGGGCCTGGCCGTCACCCGCGGCCTGTTCGGCGTCGAAATCACCTCCGACGGCTACACCGTCAACAGCCACCTCGCCCCCCAAACCGGCGCCATCGATCTCACCCACCAGCCCACGGGCACCAGCCTCAGCGTCAACCAGACCGGGGGCGCCGACTGGGTCGCGACCACGGTCAACAGCAACGCCGCCGGCGCCGTCAGCCTAAACGTGCCCTACTCCTGGGAAAATGTCCTCACCCTCCTTGACGACGTCCCGGCCGGCGCCGGTGTCCTCCGCCGCCTCAACGACTCCGCCAGCCTCCCGGTCTCCGTCCCCGCCGGCGCCCACGTTGTCGCCGTCCTGCGCGCCGCCGCCAACGATCTCACCACGGCCTGGCACACTGCCTACGCCGGCTTTCACGACCTCGCCGGCGGCAGCGGCTTCTGGGTATCCAACTCCGCGGCCATCGGCATGTGGGACGGCTATCGCGATCTCGGTGGGCGTGATCGGCTCGGCCCCGCTGTCTCCGGCCGCTTCGTTCTCGGTGGCCTCATCGCCCAGGCCGCCCAGAAGTTCATCCTTCAGTGGGATCCCATCCTCGGCCGGGTGGTCATCGCACCAATCTTCAACCTCCTGTCCGCCGGCGGGCTTGATGGCTGGCTCCAGGCCACCAACGGCATCCCGCTGCCCGACCCCGGCGGGCCGCGCATGAATCTGGTCGACAACGACGCCGCCATCCGCGACGTGTTCTTCGCAGAGTCCGACTGGGGCGGTTTCTACGGCCTTCCGGTCGGCTGGTCTGCTGACGCCACCGTCTCGGTCCTGCGCACCGAGCGCGCCGTCTTCCAGCACTGGAAAATAGACACCCCGTGGGCCGCCGCCGGCGTAGTCACCATCGTCAACAGCGGGTCCATCGCCGCGACCGGCGGCCTCATCCCCGCCCCCGCCACCACCCTCGTCCCCGGCCTCCCCGTCCTCCCCCCACCTCCTGCCGCCTGACCGCGACCGGTAAAATCGGGGCGTCCCTCCGCAGGAGATAACCCACTTTGCGCATCCTCCTTTACACCGGCAAAGGCGGCGTCGGCAAGACCAGCGTCGCCGCCGCCTCCGCGCTCCGTTGCGCCAGCCTCGGCTACCGCACCATCGTCCTCAGCACCGACTCCGCCCACAGCCTCGGCGACAGTTTCGACCTCAAATTGGGTCCCGAGCCGACCCCCATCGTCAACAACCTCTGGGGCCAGGAGTGCGACATCTCCTACAACCTCGACCGCCACTGGGGCACGGTCCAGAAATGGATCCAATCGCTTCTTCAGTGGCAGGGCGTCGATTCGATGGTCGCCGAAGAGATCGCCGTCCTCCCCGGAATGGAGGAACTTGCCAACCTGCTCTGGATCAACCAGCACCACGACGAAGGCAAATTCGACGTAATCATCGTCGACTGCGCCCCGTCGGCCGAGACCTTTCGCCTGCTCTCCTTCCCCGATGTCGCGCGCTGGTGGATCGACAAGCTCCTCCCCATCGAGCGCACCCTCACCCGCGTCGCCCGTCCGCTCATGCGCGCCGTCACCAAGATGCCGGTGCCCGAGGACGCCGTCTTCGACGCCGTTGACGATCTCGTCGGCCATCTCGACAACCTCCAGGCCCTCCTCTCCGACCGCGAACTCTCCTCCGTGCGCATGGTTCTCAACCTTGAAAAGATGGTCATTAAGGAGTCCCAGCGCAATTTCACTTATCTCTCCCTCTACGACCACTCCGCCGACGCCATCGTCGTCAACCGGGTCATCCCTCCCGAGGTCGAAGACCCGTTCCTGTATAGTTGGCGAAACCTCCAGAGCGAACACCTCCAGACCGTCCATGACATCTTCTCTCCGATCCCCATCCTCGAAATCCCGCTCTTTCCCGCCGAAGTCGTCGGCGCCCCGATGCTCGAGCACATGGCCGACGCCCTTTTCGGCGACCGCGACCCCACCGATTTCCTGCACCACGGCCGCGCCTTTCACATCGAGCAGACGGACGACGGTTGCGATCTCATCATCCCCGCCCCGGCCATTGACAAGGCCGACATCGATCTCATCCGCAACGCTGACGAAATCGTCGTTCGCATGGGCGCCCTGAAGCGCCACATCGTCCTCCCGCGCTCCATGATGCAGTTCCAGCACACCAGCGCCCGCCTGCGGGAAGACTCACTCAGCATCCACTTCGTCCGCCCGGCCCGCCCCTGACCGCTCCCCGACCCGCCGTATAATCCGGGAACCCGACCGCGTTCACGCATCCCACGGAGGTCCAGTTTGTCCGCCGGTACCAACTCCATCGATGTCGACCTCGCCCGTCGTGAACGTCCCGCCCTCGCCGACATGACCTACCTCAACACCGGCACCTCCGGTATCGTCGCCGAACCGATCGTCGACGCTCTGCTCGAAAACACCCGTTTCGCCGAGCGTCACGGGCACCGCGGTTACGAGCCTCAGAAGGAAAAGATCGAGGCCTCCCGCGAAGTCCTTGCCACCTTCCTCGGCGCCGACGCCGACGAGATCGGCTTCGCGATCAACGCCACCGAGGCCGTCAACTGGGTCGCCTCTTCCTTCCGTTTCCAGCCTGACGACGAAGTCCTCATCTCGCTCGCCGAGCACCCCTCAATGAACCTCCCCTGGTCCTATCAACAGGATCGCGGCCGCGTCCGTCTGCGCTGGTTCGAGGTCAGCCACGACCCCGCTGAAACACTCCAGAACATTCAGGACGGCATCACGTCCCGCACGCGCATGATCGCCCTCAGCCACGTCGAGCGTCACCACGGCGTCCGGGTCCCGGCAGCCGAAATCTGCGCCCTCGCCCGTTCCGCCGGCCTTGTGGTCCTCCTCGACGGCGCCCAGTCCATCGGCCAATTCTCCGTCGATTTCCACGCCCTGGATGTCGATTTCTACGCCGCTAACTGCCATAAATGGCTCTGCGGCCCCAACGGCACCGGTGTCTTCTATTGCCGCCGCGATCGCCTCCACCTGCTCGACCAGGCCCATGTGGGACCAGGCAGCAACGAAACCTGGGACCGCATCGGGGGAGTTGTTCTGACCAGCAAGGCCGACCGCTTCGAATACGGCACCCGCAGCTTCGGTGTCGCCGCCACCATCGGCGACACCGTCCGCGCCTTTGAGGCCATCGGCCCGGCCGCCATCGAAGCGCGGCTCCAGGCCCTCGCCGCCGGCATCCGACGGCGTATCGCCGAGCGCAACTGGCACCTCACCAGCCCGCCCGATTGGGAACGCGGCTCCGCCTTAGTTTCATTCACCATCCCTGAAGTTGACGGCCGCGAGTTGACCAAAGAGCTCCAGGCGTCCGCTGGCACCTGGCTCTCCTCCAACACCGGAGACGGCGTCCGCTTCTCCCCTCACTTCTACAACACCGAAGAAGAAATCGACCGCGCCTTCCAAAACATTGAGAGACTTGCCGCCGGGGGCTAAATTAGCGTCGCATCCTCGCCCCGTCCCCGGCCACCCGACCCTTCGTTCCAAGCCCGCGTCTGCGAGACCCCTCTTTGCACGACCGCAAGAAATCCTCAACCAGCGGCAGCGAGTTCTTCGTCGGGCTCGTGCTCATCGCGCTCCTCATGTTCCTGGCCTGGTATTTCCTGCTCCGTCCCCGTGATATTGAGGTCAACACCATCCAGTCCCCCGACGCCACGATCGTCGTCCCCGGTGACGACACCCTCGAGAAGGCGCTCGAAAGGATCGAGCTGACTCCGATCCCCGGCAACACGCCGTCGCCGACCCCGCGTCCCACTCCCACCCCGGTCCCGCTCGACATCACCTACGTCGTCCAAGAAGGGGACATCCTTTCCACAATCGCCGACCGCCACGGCGTGGGCGTCGATGACATTCTGGCCGCCAACGACCTTGCCGACCCCGACTTCCTCAGCATCGGCCAGGTCCTGCAAATCCCTGCCCCATCCGGCCCCTGACCGCCTCCTCGCGGGTTTCTTCTCCGGCTCCCGCCCGGTTACCCTTTCCCCGTTACCCATCTCAGCTTGGGGGATATATCGATGGGCCATAAGATCATCGTTGGTTTCGACCCGCAGCCCGGCCTCATTGAGACCATCCGGTCTGCCCTGCCCGGTGAAGACCTGGAAATAATCACCGCGACCGACGACGAGGCTCTCGCTCAGGCGCTCCCCGGGGCCGACATCCTCCTCGGTCTGCGCCTCAACCCCGACCTCGTGCCACTCGCCAGCTCCCTGCGCTGGATCCAAACAATCTCCGCCGGCGTCGAGAAGTTAGTCAGCCCGGCCCTCATCAACAGCGACATCGTCATCACCAATGCGAGCGGCGCCCATGCCCCACAGATCTCCGAGCACATCCTCGCCATGCTGCTCGCCTTCGCTCGCAACCTCCCCACCGCCTACCGCGCCCAGTTCGATGCCGACTGGGACTATGACACCATCGCCCGGGGCTCGTTTGAACTCGAAGGCAAGACCATCGGCGTCATCGGCCTCGGCGATCTCGGCGACGCCGTCGCCGTCAAGGCCCGCGCCTTCGGCCTCGACATCCTCGCCGTCCGCAACCGCCCCACCGCCAAGCCCGCCTATGTCGACGAGATTTTCCTCCCTGCCCAACTCCCCGAACTGCTGTCCCGGTCCGACTTCGTTGTCGACACCCTTCCCCTTACCCCCAACACCCGTCACATGATCGGCGCGCCCGAATTCGCCGCCATGCGCGACAGCGCCTATTTCTTTAATGCCGGCCGCGGCGGTACGGTCGACCAGGAAGCTCTGATCTCCGCACTCCAGTCGGGTGCCATCGCCGGCGCCGGGCTCGACGTCACCGATCCCGAACCGCTGCCTCCCGAATCCCCCCTCTGGAAGATGCCCAACGTGATCATCACCCCCCACACCTCCGGGTATTCCCCGCGCGTCCGCGAACGCTTCACCCGCATCTTCCTTGACAACTTGGCCCGTTTCCACGCCGGCGAGCCGCTCGCCAACGTCGTCAACGCTGCCGCCGGGTACTAGGCGGGCTCCCCTGCTCCTTCCGCCGCTCCGACGACCTTGTCCGCGACCCCTCCCGGTCCCGCGGTCCCGCCTGGTGCGTCCCGGCGGCGCCCCACGAACTTGAGCACCCGGACTCAGATCACCCCCAATTCAGCCACCCCGCCGGCCCCCGGATGGCGCCAGTGGGTCGGCTTCTGTCTCGCCTTCTTCTGCTTCTGGGCTTCCCTCTACATCTACATGCCCACGTTCCCCGTCTACGCCGAAGGGCTCGGCGCCTCCCTCACCATGGTCGGCCTCATCATCGCCTCCTACGGATTCGTCCAGTTCGCCCTTCGTATCCCCATCGGCTACCTCTCCGACAAACGGGGTTCCCGCCTACCCTTCATCCTCATCGGCCTCCTCGCCAATCTTGTCGGCGCGGTTGGCATGGCCCTCTTCCCCACCCCATTCCTGCTCATCGTGTGGCGCGGCTTCCACGGCATCGGCGCGGCGTCGTTTGTGACCTCCGCCGTCTACTTCGCCGGCTTCTTCCAGCCCGACCAGACCACCCGCGCCACCGGCCTCCTCGTCTTCATGACCGCCCTGTCGCAGGTAGTCATCAGTATGGCCGGAGGCATCCTTGCCGAGCAATTCGGCGTCCCGTTCACATTCTGGTCCGCCGCCGTCATCGCCGCCGTCGGTTTCGCGGCCATGCTCCTGGCCGGCGAGCGCGCCGCCCCCGTCCGCCGTCCCATGACCATCCGCCGTTTTCGCGGTGTCCTCGGAATCCGCAGCCTCATCACCTCGTCCGGCATCGGCGCCCTTTCGCAGTTCGTCACCTTCGGCCTCAATATCAGTTTCATCCCCATTTTTGCCCACACACTGGGCGCTACCAAGACCGACCTCGGCACGCTCACCACCATCAGCTACGTCACCTACGGCCTTGCTGCCCTCCTCTCTGCGGTTGGCGGGCGCCGCTTCGGTGAGCGCGCCTTCGTCATCGCCGGTTCCCTCTTCACTACGGTTACCATCCTCGTCCTTCCCGCCATCGACACCGTCCCCGTTCTCCTGCTCCTGCTCGCCGTCAACAGCTTCGCCCGCGGCATGGTGTTCCCCGTGCTCATGGGCATATCTATCCGAGAAGTCCCGGAGTACGAACGCGCCTCCGCCATGGGCGTTTTCCAGTCCGTCTACGCCATCGGCATGTTCGCCGGGCCCGCCGTCGCGGGGGTCGTCGCCGACGCCATCGGCATCACCGGCCTCTTCCTCTTCATCGCCGCCTTCCCCGTCCTCAGCGCCCTCTCCGCTCTTGCCTGGTTACCCTCTCGCGTCCGGGCCCTCGCTACCTCCACCTGATCCCCGGTTTTGCCCCCGGACCCCCCCCGTGGTAACGTCTCCGCCCTTGCTTCGGCCACTCTTGGGAGGCGCTATTTGGCGAAGCGGAGGTTCAGGAAAAGGTCCTTTGCCGAAATCGACCGCGGACGCCTCGGGTCCGCGGTATTCGATGCTCGCAAACGCGCTGGCCTGACCCAGGCCCAGCTTGCCGTCGCCATCGGTCGTGACCGTCCCTGGGTCAGCGATCTCGAGACCGCCAAGATAACTTTTGTCTCCGGCGACGACGCCCGTGGCCTGGCCGAGTGCCTGCAGTTCAGCCGCACCGAACTTGCCCTTTTGCACAGCCGCACCGGCGCCAGTCGTCGTCGCTCCGCCGCCTGGCGCCTACCGGTCGGCGCCTGTCCCGCCTGCGGCAGCCCGCGCGAGCACGGGGCGCTCTACTGCGGAGCCTGCGGTTTTTCCCTGCCGCCCGAGGTTAAGTGCCCGGTCTGCGCGCACGTCAACCTCTCCGGGTCAGCCTTCTGCACCCGCTGCGGCGACCAACTCCACGCCCCGCCCGTCTAGAGGTTCAGCAGCCCCGGCAGGTCCGGGTGGGTCTCCTCCAAGAAAACGTGCCGCTGGCCGTCGTGCGCCACCACAATCACCGGCACCTCCATCTGGCCCGAAACCGCCACCACCTCCTGGCGCTCCCACTGGGCATCCGGCACCACCACCCATTCATATGGCAACCCGTGCGACTCCAGCCAATTGCGCGCCCGACGCACCCAGGGGCACCACTCCACCCCGTACAAGGTGATATCCGTACCCTCAGCCACGTACCCCCGCCTTCCGCGTCACCATCGACATAAGACTTGTCATTCGTTCGGCCGCCTCTTCCGGCGGCAGCCCGCGCGCACAGTCGCGAATGTTGGAGGTCAGGTGAATCTCCACCATCCGGTCCAGCGCTGCCCTGACCGCCAGCATCTGCGCTACCACTTCCTCGCATTGCCGCGAGTTGGTGATCATCCGCTGTATACCGCGCAGCTGACCCTCGGCCCTACGCAGCCGGGCAATCACGTCCCGGTCCGCCGCCTCCAGCAGTTCTACCCGACTCGCGGCCGGTTCGGCTGTCATCCCACCGGGCCCGCCGCAGCTGCCGCTACCGCACCCAGCCGCCCGCGCAGCTGGTCCTCCGGCGCGAATCCTACGATCCGGTCCACTTCCTTACCGCCATCGAACACCAGCAGCGTCGGAATCCCGCGGATTTCAAACTGACCCGCCGAGCCCTGGTTCGTATCCACGTCCACCTTTGCGAACGTCAACTGGCCCTCAAACTCGTCTGCCAGCTTCTCGAATACCGGCGCCATCATCTTGCATGGCGCGCACCACTCGGCCCAGAAATCAACCACCACCGGGACATCCGATCCGAGCACCTTGGTCGCGAACTCGGAATCTTCAACTGCAATCGGCTTCGCCATTACCATCGATCCTGTCTAGTTAGACTTCACGCTCCTATTGTACATACCCCCCCGGGGTATTTCGTTATCTTTCCTAACATTGTCCCTGCACTCCCTCCGGGCCCCGATATAATCGCTTCGACCGCGTTCTCCAGACCGGGATTACGCCGATGACCGACGACACCGCCTCTACCCCCGACGCAAAGTCCTCCTCCGACGGCCCCATCCGCATCACCGTCGAAATCGAGCGCCCCGCCGTCATCCTCGACGATATCGGGCCGCATGCCCGCGGCGCCGTCCGCGAAGCTCTCAAGACCCTGCGCAGCGCCCTCGATGTCGCCCTGCGTCTCATCGACGAAGAGTCCGACACCCCCTCCTCCCCCGGCCCCGCCCGCATCAAGATCGAGTAGCCGCCGCCCCCCGCCCCTCCGCCTGTGCGCCGATCGCGCGCAGGTGCTCAGCCGCCCGTTGCATCTCCCGGTCAATCCGGCGCGCTCCCAGCACTCCGAGTCGCGCGGCGATCACCGGCCCGTCGAAGCCTGCCGCCACCAGCGCCGCCAGTACCGCCTGCAAGTTCAACTCCCCGCTGCCCGGTGGCACCACTCGCAGCCGCCCCGGAATTCCGGCATGGTCCGTCGCGAACAAAGCGGTCGTCGCTCCCGCCACCGGCGCCAGGTCCTCCACCGGGTCAGTCCCCTGGTGAAAATGCACCTGTACCGGGTCGTAACAGACTCCAAAATCGGCGCTCCCCAGCGACCCATGAATCTCGCCCAGCGCCGCTCCGGTGAGCGCGATCCCCGGGCGCGGCGCCAGCGTCAGCACCACCCCTGCGTTTTGCGCCTCTGGCAGCAACTTGCGCAACGCCGCGATCAGCCGCTTCCGATCCGCCGCCATCGTCTTCTCATCCTTCGGAATCCGGCGGTTATCTTCCCCCGCCTCAAACCGCGCCGGCGCCAGAACGCTTACGTTGTGGATGCCCAGGTACGATCCCGCCCTGATGAACTCCCGCAGGTCCGCCGTCGAGCGCGCGTCCCCGGTCAACTCACCGAAATTCGCGTGCCGGCACTGCAGGCCGTAGGACACGATCGCCTCCCGCAATTCATCCAGCGCTCCGCTGTTGCCCGGGTCCCGAAACAGGGCGCTCTCGGCGTGCTCCCGGGCCAGACTTACGAACTCGAATCCCGCCGCCGCGATACCCGCCAGGGCGCGTGCCAGCGGGAGCCGGTCGCGGGTATAGGGGAACGTCGATCCGGTTAGTTGCATAGTCTTCGCCGCCGCCTTCTGGAAGATTACGAACGCCAAGAATAGACTCGCCAGCGGTGCCCGGTCTAGAGCCCGGACCCGGTCCCATCCGTGCCGTCCTCCCGGGCCAACTCCGGGCCAACCACAATGTTGTCGATCAGATGCACACCGCCGACCGTCACCGCGCCCGAGAACACCACCGGCTCGCGGGCGACTTCCAGCTCGATCAGATCCAGCGCATCCGCCACACTGGCGTACTCCAGCCGCGCCAGCGGTTCGCTCGCGACGGTCGTGCGCACCATTTCCCGCAAAGCCTCCGCATCCTCCTCGCCCCCCTCAAACGCCGCCGACGCTCGCACCAACCCCCCGTACAGCGCAGTCGCCGCCCGCCGCCCCTGCCCGTCCAGGCACACATTGCGGCTGCTGCAGGCCAGCCCGTCCGCCTCCCTCACCGTCGCCGCCACCACCAGTTCAATCCCCGGCTCCAGCCGTTCCACCAGGTCGGCGATCACCCGGGTTTGCTGCCAGTCCTTCTGGCCAAAGAAGGCCATGTCCGGGCGCACCTGGTCGAAAAGCCGTGCCACCACCGTCGCCACGCCGGCGAAGTGCCCCGGTCGCGCTTTCCCCTCCAGCACAGTCGCCAGCTGCCCCGGGTCCACCGTCGCCACCGGCCCCTCCGGGTACATGACCTCCATCGGCGGCGCCCAGACGAAATCCACTCCCTCCGCTGCCAGGATCTCCAGGTCCCGGTCCCACGTTCGCGGGTAGCCTGCAAAATCATCTTCCGCGCCGAACTGCGTCGGGTTCACGAACAGGCTCGCGGCGACGTTGTCACAGCGGTCTCGCGCCGCCCGCAGCAATGCCCGGTGGCCGGGGTGCAAGGCCCCCATTGTCGGCACTAGCCCCAGCCGTCCCGCCGCCGTTGCCCGTCGCGCCTGCAGCTCCCGCAGCCCTTCCAGTACATCCATAGCGGCAATAGTAGTCGCCCGCCCCGTGAATCTGGAGTTCCGGTTTCCCCGTCGGGCCGAACCGCCCTTAGAATTGTCACCGTCCGTGTCCCTTCTCCCTGGAGTCAGCCCCATGGCCCACGAACTCGCCGGCGCCCTCGCGGCGGTTGTTGGCGAAGAATGGGTCGAAGACGGTGGTGAGCAGGGCCACCCGGCCATCGACGGAGTGCATCCGGGGCTTCTTGTCAGCCCCGGCGACGCCGAGCAGGTCGCGGCGGTTCTGCGGACCTGCGCCGATCGTCGCGCGGCGGTCATCCTCACCGGCGGTGGTTCCTGCCTGGACCTCGGCAACCGGCCCCGCTCGGCCGATGTGCTGCTTTCCATGCGGCGACTTGACGGCATCCTCGAATACAACCCCGCCGACATGACCGCCAGCATCCAGGCCGGCGTCCGCCTGGCCGATCTGCAAGCCGAACTGGCCGCCCACGGCCAATTCCTCCCCCTCGACCCCCCCTTCGCCGACCGGACCACCATCGGCGGCATCGTCGCTACCGCCGCGTCCGGCCCGCGCCGCACCGGCTACGGCACCGTCCGCGACCTCCTCATCGGCATCCGCATGGCCCATCCCGACGGCCAGACGACCCGGGCCGGCGGCATGGTCGTAAAGAACGTCACCGGCTACGATATGGGCAAGCTCTACACTGGCTCGCTCGGCACGCTCGGGGCCATCGTCGAAGCCAATTTCAAGCTCCTTCCCCTCCCCTCCGTTGAATCCACGGTCGCCGGCGTATTCGATGACGCCGACGGCGCCGGCCGAGCCCTCGATGCCCTGGTCGACTCCGTCCTGACCCCAAACTCCGTCGAAATCCTCGACCGCCGGGCCGCTGCGGTAATCCTTGGTGAGGACCCTGCCGGCGTTCGCGCCCTGCTGGTTCGGTTTGGCGGTCGCGAAGAGGCCGTCCAGCGGCAGGTCGGTGACACCGGCGCCATCTTTACGAGCAACCGTGGCCGCCCGCAAACGCTCAGCCCCGATGGGCAGCAGCAGGCCTGGACCGCCCTCGCCGGCCTCAGCGAAATCCCCGCCGCCGAGGCTCGCGCTCGATGCCGCGCCACCGTCCGCTCGTCTCGGGTCGAAGCCGTCTTCGGCCATGCCGAAGACCTCGCCGCCGCCGCCGACCTCGACGTCGCCATCTGGGGTCGGGCCCTCGATGGCATCGTCCACGTCAGCTTTTCCGGGGAGGGCGACGAGCGCCTCGCCGTCGCCATCGAATCGCTCCGCGCGGCGGTCGCCGAACTCTCCGGCTCGCTCGTCGTCGAAGCTTGTCCGCCGGCCGTCAAGCAGACGGTCGATATCTGGGGTGCCGGCGTCGATTCCGGCGCGGTCGCCATCATGCGTTCCCTCAAAGACAAGTTCGATCCGTACTGCACCCTCAACCCGGGACGGTTCGCCCATGGCATCTAGCACCCAACCCACCGTCCCGATGGTCGGTTTCTCCGGCTCGGTCGCCCCTGACCGCAGCCTCATTAACACCTGTATCCACTGCGGGCTCTGCCTCGACGAATGCCCTACCTACCGTGACCTGCGCGTCGAGATGGACTCCCCCCGCGGCCGCGTCCAGTTGATCCGCGCGGTGGGTGAGGGTCGGCTCTCCATCGACGACCAGTCATTCCGCGATCACATCTACCTCTGCCTCGACTGTCGCGGCTGCGAGACCGCCTGCCCTTCCGGCGTCAAATACGGGTCGCTCATCGAGTCCGCACGCGTTCAGGCCACCCAGATCGGCAACATCCCGACCGGGCTCAAGATCGCCAACGCGGTCCTGCGCCACATCTTCCTGCGGCCCAACTATCTGCGCCTGCTGGCTACCGGGCTGCGCTTCTACCAGCGCAGCGGGATGCGCGCCCTGCTGCGTCGCTCCGGCTTCCTTCGCCTTTTCCCCGGGGACATGGAACAAGCCGAAGCCATGACCCCGCGCATGTCCTCCAGTTTCCTGGACCCTACCGACCTCCCCCTGGTCGAGGCCGAGGGCCCGCGCCGTTTCCGTGTCGGCTTCCTCACCGGGTGCATCATGAGCGTCGGTTTCGCCGAGGTCCACCGCGCGTCCCTGCGGGTTCTCGCCCGCGCTGGCTGCGAGGTCGTCCTGCCCCCCGATCAGACTTGTTGCGGCTCGCTCAGCCTGCACACCGGCGACCGTCACACCGCCCGCGAGGCCGCCCGCCGCAACATCGACGCCTTCCATGCCGCCGACCTCGACGCCATCGTTGTCAACTCGGCCGGTTGTGGCTCCACCATGAAAGAATGGGGCGAGTTGCTCGCCGATGACGGGCGGTATTCCGCCCGCGCCGGCGAACTTGCCACGAAGGTGCGCGAATTCAGCGAATGGATGGCCCAGATCGGCGCGTCCCCCGGCGGGCGCATCGCCGAGCGGGTCGTCGTCCAGGACGCCTGCCACCTCAACCACGCCCAAGGCATTACTCGGCAACCGCGCGATCTCGTCGCCGCCGTCCCCGGCGTTGAACTGGTCGAGATGGACAACTCCGGGCTTTGCTGCGGCAGCGCCGGCATCTACAGCGCGCTCAACCCCGATCTGGCCGGCCGCATCCGCGACGAGAAGCTTGCTGCCATCGCCGCCACCGGCGCTCGCACGGTAATCACCACCAACCCCGGCTGCCACGCCCACCTGCGGGCCGGGCTCGAAGCGGCCCGCTCCGAAGTCCAGATCGTCCACTTGGCCGAGTTCCTGGACCGGGCCCAGCGGTCCGTCTAGCGGCCCGCCAGCCGTGTCGCGGCCTGCGCTTGACCTCCGTTTCCAGCAGCAAATATAATCCCCGTACTTTGTGCGTGAGCGCACAAAGTACGGGACCGGGAAATTCCCGCCAGACTGTCTCCAATCGCTCGTGTTTGGGGAAGGTGTGAGAGGCCGCGATTGCGAGGCCCGCCGTCATACGACGGTGACACCATGTCGCTGCGCGAGGAGACCGTGCCCCCGGAACAGCGTGGAATGGCGCGCGGGCGCCACGATAGGACGTGCGTCGCCGCAGTCCGGTAGAGATGATGAAAGGGCGGTATGCAGCAGGGCGCGCACAGCGAGAGTTTGGTACGAATCTTCTCAGGGTGGTCCGTCTATATGTGAAGTGGTTTGAAGTTGGGTCCGAGACGACAGATGTTCAAGCAAGTTCAATTCCTTTCAATCAAACGAGGTAGAAACAATGGAGTATTCCGAAGCATCCGCGCAGTTTCCTGTATGTCGCTCATGCGACGCCGGCGAGCTCGTGCCGCTCTCCGATTTCGGCGGCCAAGGCGCTGCCGTGCACTACAAGGCTTGGGTCTGCACCAATCCCGATTGCCGCTTCAATTTGAAGATCCGCAACGGTGACGTGTATGCCAACGAGCCCGTCGTGAACCTGCACCACGAGCCCCGGCGCTAGCCCGGATCCCACCCCGAATCGAGCCGCCGGTCCGCCCGGCGATCCCGTTGGACGCCCGCGCTGGTTCTGTTCCTATACTTGACGCGAATCCACCCGTCCCGCTCCGTGCGGAATCGGACAGGCCATGGCCCGACAATCACTCTCACATCGGCCCCGCTGCCCCTATTACCCCACCCGTGAGGCCACCGAGCGCTGCGGTCGCTGTTACACGCTCGTGTCGCCGCCCGCGCTAACCGAGCATCGGGGCGCCCAACTCTGCCCTCGTTG
Organism: Chloroflexota bacterium; assembly: GCA_030744875.1. Lineage (GTDB taxonomy): Bacteria > Chloroflexota > UBA11872 > UBA11872 > VXNJ01 > JASLPR01. Next base: position 75,650 of record JASLPR010000041.1, on the reverse strand, counting down.
CCATGATGCCGCCCACGTTGCCGCCGAGGTCCGCGAAGATGCCCGCCTGACCCTGGCCAACCTTTGGCGGCGCTTTCGCAACATCGACTACCCCATGCTCGCCCTCGGTCTCGGCGTCATCGCCGTCTTCCTCGCCATCGGCGGCTACATCGTCTACACCACCGGCAACGCCCAGCCCGACCCCATGTTGATCCGCCGCGCCCGCGTCGGATTCACCCAGAACTTTGACGTCGACGGCGAAGGGCTCGACTTCGTCGAGATCCTGAACCTTGGCGTCGCCAGCTCCACCTCGCAGAGCCTCGACCCCGACCACAACATCGATCGCCTGCACGACGGCCTGCCCGACGGGCCGGTACCCTCCTGGCGTTCCGCCGACGCCAACTTCCCCATCGACGTCCGCCTCGCCGCCGTCGAACCCCAAACCATGGCCAAGGTCGTCGTCTGGAACCATCCCCTTGAAGACCCGTCCACCTACCCCAAAGACATCGAGATCTACGCCACCGTCCCCGATCCCGCCGGGGGCTCCGCGAGACGGGTCCTGGTCGCCGAAATCACCGCCCTGCCGATCGCCGAGAAACAGGTGTTCCTCCTCGACGACGAAGTCGTCACCACCTCCACGATCGTCCGCGTCCTTAGCAACTACGGCGGCGCGTACATCTCTGCCGCCGAAATTGGCCTCTTCAACCCGCACGTCGATACGATCTTCGGCGAGCCCAACATCTCCCAGGGGCCGCTACCCTAGCGGCCGGTACCCTGCGCCCCGGTCCGGGCCGTCCCGGAACCCGCGGTCGTCTCTCTCGCCGAGGATCATGCTTAACCGTCTGAAGAACCGTTTCCGCGGAAAATCCGTCGAAGAAGGCACCGAAAAATCCCGGCGCGGCTTCGGTTCCCGCATCGCGGCGGTCTTCACCCGCTCCAGCATCGGCGATGACGACTGGGAAGAACTCGAAGACCTTCTCATCACGGGTGATGTCGGGCCCGAGTTCGCCCTCGACATCGTCACCCGCCTCCGGCAGCAGGTCAAAGACGAAGGGATCAAGACCCCCGATGCGATGCTTGCCGCAATGCAGACCCTGCTAATCGAGGCGCTCGACGCCGGCTCCGGCGAACTCGCCGGCGGCCATGGCCCGACCATCGTGCTCGTCGTTGGCGTCAACGGCTCCGGCAAGACCACCAGCATCGCCAAGCTCGCCCACAGTCTCAAGCGGGCGGGCCTCACCAGCCTCCTTGCCGCCGCCGACACCTTCCGCGCCGGCGCCATCGACCAGTTGAAGATCTGGGGCGATCGCCTCGACCAGCGGGTCGTTGCCCACCAACCCGGCGCCGACCCTGCCGCCGTCGTCTTTGACGCGCTCGGGGCCGCCACCGCCGCCGGCGTCGACTACCTCATCATCGACACCGCCGGCCGCCTCCAGACCAACCGCAACCTCATGGCCGAACTCGAGAAAGTCGTCCGCGTCCTCAACCGCGCCGATGCTGGCGCGCCCCACGAGGTCCTGCTTGTCCTCGATGGCCTCACCGGCCAGAACGCGCTCTCACAGGCGCGGCTTTTCGGGGAGGCGGTCGGCGTTACTGGCATCATCCTCGCCAAACTCGACAGCTCTTCCAAGGGCGGCGTCGTCTTTCCTATAACGGAAGAGCTCGCTGTTCCGATAAAGTTTGTCGGCACCGGCGAGTCGATCGACGACCTCGCCGTCTTCGATCCAACCGAATTTGTAGAAGCCCTCCTAAGGCGGGACGAATGACCTCCGGCAAGAAACTCAAAGGCGTCGTCCTCGCGGGCGGCACCGGCAGCCGTCTCCATCCGCTCACCTCGGTGACCAACAAGCATCTGCTCCCCGTCTACGACCGCCCCATGGTCTACTACCCGCTCCAGACGCTCGCCCGGGCCGGGGTTAAAGAGGCCATGCTCGTCACCGGCGGGCAGAACGCCGGCGACTTCCTCCCCCTCATCGGCGACGGGTCCAGGTTCGGCTTCGAGCGCCTGCAGTACGCCTACCAGCACGAAGCTGGCGGCATCGCCCAAGCGCTCGGTCTGGCCGAGCCCTTCGTCGGTGACGACGATGTCCTGGTCATCCTTGGCGACAACATAATCGAGGGCAACCTCGGCGCCGCCGCCGCCGATTTTGCCGGCCAGGATCAGGGGGCCAAACTGGTTCTCACCCGGGTCGATACCCCGGAATCCTACGGTGTGGTCGAGCTGGACGGCGACCGCATCGTCGGCATCGAGGAGAAGCCCACCGAGCCGAAATCAAACCTGATCGCCACCGGCTTCTACTTCTACGACGCGGCGGTCTTTCGCTACGTCAAAGAGCTCAAACCCTCCGGACGCGGCGAACTGGAAATCACTGACGTCAACAATCACTACGTCCGTGAAGGTCGAATGACCTACACCGTCCTCGACGGGTTCTGGGCCGACGGCGGCGAATCGATCGACTCCTACCTTGAGGCCATCAACCTGGTCGCAGCCCGTGGCGCCAACGATCGCGCCCCGCTGCCGTAGCGACCGTGGCGCAAACAAATGCGCCCACCACCCCGCAAGCCCGGCCGTTCCAGATCGGCGGCTAGCCGCCCGCCATTGAAGGCAGGATGGTCACGGTGTCGCCGGTGGCCAGTTCCGCCCCTAGGCCGCCGATATCGGTAGCCTCAACATCATTCACGTAGACATTGGTATAGGCCAGCACGTCCGCGTCTTCCCCGGCCAATGACTGTCGCAGCGAAGGGAAGCGGCCGAACAGGCCTTCCATCAGTTGCGAAAGATTCGCCGCGTCCACCGGCACGACCGCCAGGCCGTCCGTGTGACTGCGCAGCACCCGTGGGACTCTTACATCAATCGACAACACACTCTCCTCGGGAATATCGGGAATAGACACACTTACCGACCAAATTAGTTAACAATGGGCAGCCCAAGTGTAGCCCATCCCGTCCCTGCCTTGTGCAAGAAAGGTTCCCATTCCCGCTCTCGTCGCGCCCCCGAGTCCCGACAACCCGAAACTGCTAACATCATTTCGCAGCAGCCCACTCCGATGCGGTGAGGGAGGGAGACGATGGCGGAAAGCAGCAGCGGCACGACGGGAGTCGCCACCGACGGCGACAACGTGAGGGCCACTTGCGGGTCGTGCCGGCAGACGACTACCTGGGTCTACCGGGAAAAGAGGTCGATGTTCGGCATGAAGACCAGTCGCGGCTGGACCTGCACGCGTTGCGGAACGACCCAGGAAGGTAAGCCGGCCGCCGAGTAGCGACGCCCTGGCCGGGAGCCCCGGAACCTGCACCGACACTTGGGGAGCAGGTCGCTTGGAGTGCGTTTCGCGCCCGAGCCAGTCAACCCGGAAACCTCGTCTCGAAGCCGCGCAGCGGCGTGCTGCCCGGCCCCCAATCTGACCGCACTCCGGCGCCCCGCTCGGCCTCGCACCCGCCGCGAAACGCCGTAACTTTGACAAGACGTCGGGACAGCCGGAAAATACTCCATTCCCCTTCAGCCGGAAACGGGGGGGCAGCGACCGGGGGCAGGCCCTGGCCCTGAAAGGGACAATTGCGCAAGATCTCCGTTCGTGGCGCCAGCGAACACAACCTCAAGCACATCGATCTCGACATCCCGCATGACTCGCTGTCGGTCATCACCGGGCTCAGCGGGTCCGGCAAATCCTCGCTGGCGTTTGACACCATCTTCAAAGAGGGGCAACGCCGCTACGTAGAGTCGCTTTCTGCCTATGCCCGCCAGTTCCTCGGCCAGATGGAGCGCCCGCACGTCGACCACATCGAAGGGCTCGCCCCCGCCGCCGCAATCGACCAGCGGGCCATCAGCCGCAACTCCCGCTCCACCGTCGGCACCATTACCGAGATCAGCGACTACCTCCGCCTCCTCTTCGCCCGCATCGGCCACGTCCATTGCCACCGCTGCGGCACCCCGATCGAGCCGCAGATCGCCGACAACATTGTCGACCGCATTCTCGAACTGCCCCACGGCATCGTCGCCACGGTCCTGGCCCCGGTGGTCCGCCATCGCAAGGGTGAGCACCGCGAGCTGATCGCTAGGCTCCGCTCCACCGGCTACGTACGCGCGCGGATCGACGGCGAAATGCAGCGTCTCGAGCTCGCCCCGCAGCTCGCCCGCACCAAATGGCACGACATCGAAGTCGCGGTCGATCGCGTCAAGATCGGCACTTCCACCCGCGAGCGCGTCACCGACTCCGTCGAAACGGCCCTTGGCCTCGCCGACGGGCTGCTCATAGTCGCCACCGAAGAAGGCGACCACCTCTTCAGCTCCAGCTTCGGCTGCCCCCAGTGCGGTGCCAGCGTCGAGCCCCCCGAGCCTGCGCTCTTCAGTTTCAACAGCCGGCGGGGCGGCTGTCCGAACTGCAAAGGTCTCGGCCGGGTCCTTGATTTCGATCCCGACAACCTCATCCGCGATCGCCGTCTCAGCATCCGCGAAGGCGCCATCTCCCTGACCAACAAATCCGGCTATACCCTTTACGCGCAAATGCCGATGACCAGCTGGAAACAGCTCGGCCGCGCCTTCAACTTCGATATCGACATCCCCTGGGCCGAACTGTCTGAGGAGAGCCGCGAACTCATCCTCTTCGGCGCCGGCCGCAAGACCTTCACCGAAACCGTCACCTGGTCCGAAGACGACGGCGCCAGCCAGGGCACTCGCACCCAACGCCGCCGCTGGCAGGGACTCATCCCGTTGCTGCGGCGCCGTGGCAAATCCGGCGACGGCCTCGCCGAGTGGGTCGAAGACCTGATGTCCAACCAGGTATGCCCGGACTGCAACGGCGCTCGTCTCCGCGAAGAAGCCCTCGCCATCACCTTCAACGACAAGAGCATCGCCGAAGTCACCGCGCTTTCCATCGCCGCCGCCCGCGATTTCATGAAGGGCAGTGTCATGAGTGAGCGCGAGGCAATTATCGCCACCCAGATCCGCCGCGAAATTGACCTTCGCCTGGAGTTCCTCGAAAAGGTCGGCCTCGGCTACCTGACCCTCGGCCGCGGAGCCGACACCCTCGCCGGCGGCGAAGCCCAGCGAATCCGTCTCGCCGCCCAGATCGGCTCTGGCCTCGAAGGCGTCCTCTACGTCCTCGACGAGCCGTCCATCGGCCTGCACCACCGCGACAACGCTGGCCTCCTGCGGACGTTGCGCGCCCTGCGCGACCGGGGCAATACCGTCATCGTCGTCGAGCACGATGAAATGACCATCCGCCAGGCCGATCATGTCGTCGAAATCGGCCCCGGCGCCGGCGGCGCCGGCGGCGAGGTGGTCTCCTCCGGAACTCCGGCCCGCGTCGCCCGCTCCGACTCCCCGACCGGGAAATATCTCCGTGGCGAAGAGCAGATCGCCATACCCCGCCGGCGCCGTCGGGGAAGCGGCGAGAAGCTAAGAGTCATCGGCGCCCGCACCCACAACCTGCAAGAGATCAACGTCACCATCCCGCTCGGCACGCTCACCCTGGTCACCGGCGTCTCCGGCTCCGGCAAGTCCTCGCTCGTCAACGACATCCTCAAGCGCGCGCTCGCTGTCGAATTGCACAACGCCAAGCAGAAACCCGGCCCCCACGACCGCATCGAAGGCATCGAGTCTATCGACAAAGTCATCGAAATCGACCAGGGGCCGATCGGCCGCAATCCCCGGTCCAATCCCGCCACCTACTCCGGCGTCTTCAGCCACATCCGCGATCTTTTCCAGCGCCTCCCCGAAGCCCGCGCCCGCGGCTATCGGCCCGGCCGGTTCAGCTTCAACGTCAAGGGCGGCCGGTGCGAGGCCTGCGCCGGGCGCGGCGCCCGCATCGTCGAAATGCAATTCATGGGCGACGTCGAAGTCAGCTGCGAAGTCTGCAGCGGGGACCGCTTCAACCGCGAGACCCTCAAGGTCCGCTACAAAGAGCGCAACATTGCCGACGTCCTGGCCCTGCGCATCTACGAAGCGCTCGATTTCTTTGACTCCATCCCCACCATCCGGCGAATCCTGCAGACCATGGTCGACGTGGGCCTCGGCTACCTGGCCCTTGGCCAGTCGTCAACCACCCTGTCGGGCGGCGAAGCCCAGCGCCTCAAGCTCAGCGCCGAACTCGCCCGCCCCGGCACCGGCCGCACCCTCTACATTCTCGACGAGCCGACCACCGGGCTGCACTTCGCCGATGTCCGGCGCCTCATCGACGTCCTCCAGCGCCTCGTCGATGCGGGTAACACTGTCGTCGTCGTCGAGCACAACCCCGACGTCATCAAAGTCGCCGACTGGATCGTTGACTTGGGCCCCGAAGGCGGCGACGGTGGTGGGCGGTTGGTTGCCGCCGGGCGACCGGAGAAGATCGCCAAAACCCCCGACTCCCTCACCGGGCAGATGCTCGCCCCCATCCTCAACGGTGAGCCCCTGAAGACCAACACCCGATCCCGGCGCAGCCGTCGCAACGGCCAGGTCGGCGACGGCTTCCTCCAGATCAAAGGTGCCACCAAGCACAACCTCAAGGGCGTCGATGTCAGCATCCCCAAGAACGCCCTCACGGTTATGACCGGCGTCTCCGGCTCCGGAAAATCCACTCTCGCCATGGACACCCTCTTTTCCGAAGGCCAGCGGCGCTTCGTCGAATGCCTCTCCTCCTACGCCCGCCAATTCCTCGGCCGGTTCGAAGACGCCAATGTTGAAAGCATCTCCGGCCTCGCCCCGGCCATCGCCATCAGCCAGGAAAACGCCGCCCGCACTCCCCGCTCGCTCGTCGCCACCACCACCGAAGTCCAGGACTATCTCCGCGTCCTCTACGCCCGCGCCGGCCGGCCCCACTGCCCCAACGGCCACGGGCCCATCGAGGGTATGACCTCCAGCGAAATCGTTACCGCCATCGCCGGGCTTGGTGACGGCAACCGCGTCCAGCTCATCGCTCGCGTTGACTCTCCCAACTACCCCGACGCTGCCGATCTCTTCCGCCAGCTGCTGCGCGAAGGTTTCCTGCGCGTCCGCGTCGAGGGCCAGGTACACGACCTTTCCGACGAGCTTCCCGACCTAGACGCGGTCGAATCCGACGAAGTCGAGATAATCGTCGATCGCCTCCTCCTCGGCCCCGACCAGTACGACCGCCTCGGCGACTCCGTCGAGCTCGTCCTCGCCCGCACCGGCGGCCTGCTTATCGCCGAAGAAGTCGGCGCCGACGGCCAGGTCCTCGCCACCCACGTCTACAACACCGGTCCCGTCTGCGGAGTATGCGGCGAGAGCCTCAACGGCCTGCTCACTCCCCGCCATTTCTCCTTCAACTCCTACCTCGGCGCCTGTCCCGAATGCACCGGCCTCGGCACCCACAAGCAGTTCGAGCCCGAGCTCGTCGTCCCCGACCGTTCCCTCAGCTACGCCGAAGGCGCCCTCGCCTTTCTCGATTCCGACCCCGTTGACTCCTGGTGGGGTCGCTGGATCACCGCCCTCGCCGATCACTACCACTTCGACCCCTACGCTTCGTGGGGTCAACTCTCCCCCGAGGTTGAACAGGCCATCCTCTTCGGCTCCGGCGACCAGCCCATCGAACGCACCTACGAGCGTTACGACGAAAGCAGCAGCGTCTCCAGCACCCGCAGCGAGCCTTGGGAGGGTTTCATCCCCATCTTCTGGCGCTGGTACGAGCGCACCCGCAATCCCGCCAAGCACGACTTCTTCGAGCGTTTCATGCGCGAGCGCTCCTGCGACGTCTGCAACGGCGAGCGTCTCGAACCGATGATCGGCGCCGTCCGCTTCGCCGGCCTCACCCTCCCCGACGTCATGCGCCTCACCGTCACCGGCGCTCTCCAGCACTTCCGCAACATTCTCGCCGACCCGGACCTGGCCCAACTTCGCCAGGACGAAACCGAGATCGCACGCCCCGCCCTCAACGAGATCTGCAACCGACTCGAGTTCCTTGAAGAAGTCGGCGTTGGCTATCTCACCCTCGACCGCCGCACCGCTACGCTTTCGGGCGGCGAAGCCCAGCGCATCCGCCTCGCCACCCAGGTCGGCACCCGCCTCGTCGGCGCCCTCTACGTCCTCGACGAACCCTCCGTCGGCCTCCACCAGCGTGACATTTCCCGCCTTCTCGCCTCGCTCGACCGCCTCCGCGACCTCGGCAACACCCTGATCGTCGTCGAGCACGACGAAACCACCATGCGCCATGCCGACCACCTCATCGACCTCGGCCCCGGCGCCGGCGAACTTGGTGGTGAAGTCGTCGCCCAGGGAACCCTTGAGGACATCACCGCCGCCGAACGCTCGGTCACCGGCCAGGTTCTCCGCAGCCCCGGAATCGTCCAGCGCGTCAAGATGATCCCGCGCAGCCCGCAGGGCTTCCTGAACCTGCGCGGCGTGCGCGAGCACAACCTCAAGAACATGAACGTCGAAATCCCCCTCGGCTCGTTCACCGCGGTCACCGGAGTCTCCGGCTCCGGCAAGTCCACCCTCATCGACGACATCCTCAAGCGTGCCCTGCGCCGCACCATCCACGGCGCCATGGAGTTCCCCGGTGATTTCGACGGTCTCGACGGCGTCGAACAGATCGACAAAGTCGTCGTCGTCGACCAGTCGCCCATCGGTCGCACCGCCCGTTCCACGCCCGCCACCTACACCGGCGTCTTCGATCCCATCCGCGCCCTCATGTCGCGCCTGCCCGAATCCCGCGTCATGGGCTTCGGCATCCGCCGATTCAGCTTCAACGAAGGCCCCGGCAAATGCACTACCTGTCGCGGCGAAGGCTATCAGCGCATCTCCATGCAATTCCTCGCCGACGTCGAAGTCCTCTGCGAAGTCTGCCAGGGCCGCCGCTACAACTCCCAGACACTGCGTGTCCGCTACGCCGGGAAGAACATCGCCGAGATTCTCGAGATGACCGTCGATGAAGCCGTCGAGCACTTCAAGAACGTTCCCCGCGTCCGTCGCCATCTCGATGTCCTGCGCGACGTCGGCCTCGGCTATATCCGTCTCGGCCAGTCCTCGCGCACCCTGTCCGGCGGCGAGGCCCAGCGCATCAAGTTCGCCGCCGAGCTATGCCGCCCGGCCACCGGCAGCACCATCTACCTGCTCGACGAGCCCACCGTCGGGCTCCATCCCACCGACGTGCGCCTGCTCCTCGAGGTTCTCAATCGCCTCATTGAAGCCGGCAACACCGTCGTCGTCATCGAGCACGACCTCAGCGTCATCGCCCAGGCCGACCACGTAATCGACCTCGGACCCGAAGGCGGCGAAGCCGGCGGCGCGGTCGTCGTCACCGGCACTCCCGCCAGCGTCGCCCGCTGCCCCGATTCCCACACCGGCCGCTACCTCCAGCAACAGATCGAGCGCATCACCGCCGACGCCTAGGCAATCTTCTGAGGACGGCGAGGGCGAACTGCACAGCCTATTCCGGGTGCGGCCTCGCCAGACGATTTCTCTTATCGGGGACGCGTACTGGCCGCGATCGATCTACAGCCAGATGTGCGGACTACTCCAGATCTGTAGCAGGACCGCGAACAGCCAATGATCTCGGATCGTCGGTGTAGAACCGACGATCCTCACCATTCGTCCTCAGCCAAACAGTCGGCTCCGGGAAGTCCCTCGGAGCAGTCATCAGGGCCGCCGTAGCGCTACCGCCTAGCCCTTCGACTTCATCACAAGCACGCCGTCCCAAGCGCCCTCCGGCGGGTCCTCCGCCATCGCCGCGCACCGCTCCAGGTACAGCTTCGTCGGTCCATCGTCCGGCCTGATCTGCAGCACCTTCTCGAAAGCCATGATCGCCTCCCGGAACTTCATCCCGCGGTAGAGATCGATCGCCTCGTTCCAGGGAGCGATGTGATCCGTAAAGTGCTTGCCGTCGTTGAAGCCGATCAGCTCGTGGATGTGCGTACCTAGGGTGCGGCCCTTCACCGCCACAATATCGATCGGCCGGGTCAGGAACTCATCGCTGTCCCCATCGACCATCTCCAGCGTATCGCCCGAGATCATCTGGTCCGTGCCGTACTGGTCGTTAATCGGCTCCGGCCGCGCCGCCAGGTTCACGTTGTCGCCCATCGCCATGATGCTGAAGCGACTCTTCGATCCCATGTTGCCGACTGCCGCGTCGCCCGAGTTCACCCCGGTGCGGATACCCAGCCCCGGCAAGCCCCGCTTCTCGAAGTCCTCCGACATGACAGCCAGCGTTTCCACCATGCGGATTGAGGTCTTCATCGCCCGCACGGCGTGGTCATCCTGCTTGAGCGGCCAGCCCCAGAACGCCATCACCGCATCTCCGATGTACTCGTCCAGTACCCCGTCCTCGTCGAACACCAGGTCCGTCATCTCTGTCAGGTACTCGTTTAGGAGATCGACCAGCGCGTGAGGCTCCATCTGCTCCGAGAAGGTGCTGAAACCACGGATGTCGGTGAACAGCAGCGACAGGCTCGCCCGGTCCCCACCCAGGCCCAGCGCCCAGGTGTCCGACTGCTCCAGGATCGCCGCGGCCACCGGCCCTTTGCCCACGTATGTACCGAACAGTCCCGTCAGTTGCGCCCGTTCCGCCAGGTTCCGGTACAGCATCATCGTTACCGCCATGAGCGCTATCAGCACCACCGGGTACGAGATTTCCAGCAGGAGCCCCATCTGCGTCAGGAACGCCGCCACGATCACATAGCCGACCACTATCAACACGCCCAGCAGCGACGACCACAACAGTGACCAGAACGGCACCGTCAGGCTCAAAATGACCGTGACCTCCATCATGATCGCGAAGGTCATCATCGGCTCCGGGTCCGGCAGGAACCGTGACCGCAGCATCGTGTCAGCCGCGTTTGCGTGGACCTCAACCCCGGGCATTTCCTCCGCCAGTGGGGTTGATTTCATGTCACCGAGCCCGGTTGCCGTCAGACCCACAAAAACCAGCTTCCCTTCCACATCCGCCGGGTCGAAATCATTGTTGATCGCATCGACATATGAGATGCGTGGCATTGCCGCCGTGCCGCCCACATAGTTAATCCGCAACTGCCGCACATCGTTCACCGGCACGTCACGGCTCAACCCGGATGGCAGAACCTTGATGAATCCGTTTGCCGAGGTCAGCGGTGACATTGGCGACTGCCGCAGATGCGCCATCACGCCGGCCACCGCCAATGCCGGGAACCGCGTGCCCTCGCCGCCCGCAACTGTCAACGGCAAATGCCGCACCTTGTTTCCCGGCCCGATCGGTTGGTTCGCGTGACCCTGCCCCAGCGCTCCCTCAGTGAAGATTGGCAAGGCCGTCACAAACTCCGAGAAGGTGAACTCGCCCGCCACAACTAGCGGCACCACGAACACACCGGTTACCTCTTGGCCACCTCCTGCACGATCCCAGCCACCGGCATGATTACGTTGCCCGCCTTCCGGATCGCCCGCGCCAGCTCGGCGTCATCCGGTGATTCCTCGGCGAACAAGATGTCAAACGAAATCACTCGCGCCCCCGCCGTCGCCAGGTTGTCGATAGCCTGCGCATGCACGCTCCGCGGCCACTCATAGAGGCGCCCCCCAACCTGCCCCAGCGTCTTCTCGTCGATCGCCGCGATCACCACCGTCGAATCGGCCCCTCCGCCGGGGTCGTCCGGGTAGATCATGTCATTGAGGCCCTCCCGCATCGACGAGAGCGGCCGCGCCACCAGCACCAACACACTCAACAACGTGCCAATCGCCAGACCGCCCAGCGCGCTATAGACCGCCCGCCGCCACCATCTCGAATACCTCCATAAAAGCGGTCGCCGGGCCCACCGACTCGTCATCCGCGATATCGAAGCCGACCAGGTTTCCGTCCATCACCCGCAGAATCTCAGCGGTCAGATCGCGGCTGTCGCCCGGGTCTCGCGTCTGGCTCAGCGACAAAATCACCCCGGAATCGATCCCAAAACCCGCCTGCGCCCGCTTTCCCGCCGCCCCCATCGCCACGATCAGGCCTCCCACGTCCATGTCCCGGTCCAGTACCGGCCGCACCGGAGAAAACCGCGTTTCGCAGTACACCACGTTGTCCGCTGCCTAGTCCTCCAGGTGCTCGTAGTGGAGCCGCTCATACACTTCGGGCGATCCGAACAGCGGGTTTATCTCGCGCAGCGTGTGCAGAAATTCCAGCAGGCTGTCGAACTCCAGCGGGACATCCGAATCCGGGTCCAGGCGCGGCGGCAGTTGCAGGCCGTGTTCCCTCGCCAACTCTTTCAGCGTAGACGGCCGTGGGGTCGCCTCAACGTGCGTGTGCAGTTCCACCTTGGGCAGCCGCAGCGCCGCCGCACGGCCCTCACGCACCTCTGTTGGGATTTCTCGCAACGCCGACCCCCGAAAATATCGCTCTGCGTGCGGTCACAATCGGTAAGTACGATACCATCGGCTCCCGGGTTTTCAGTGAATCATCGACCCGGTGCACGCCGTCCGACTCCCGCGATACGAGGTTCAAATTGGCCCGTCAACAACTCATCGCCGGCAACTGGAAGATGAACAAGACCATCGAAGAGGCCCTCGCTCTCGGCGAAGGCGTCGCCGCCGGCGCGGGTCCCTACCCGGCCGTGGAAGTCGCCATCTTCCCCACCTTCGTCGCCCTCCCCGCGCTTGCCGCCATGCTCGCGGACTCCACCCTCAAGCTCGGCGCCCAGAACGCCCATCCCGCCGAATCCGGCGCCTTCACCGGCGAAATCGCGCTCCCCATGCTCGTCGGTCTTGTAGATATGGTCATCCTTGGTCACTCCGAACGGCGCGCCATCTTTGGTGAGTCCAGCGAATTCATCGGCGACAAAGTCCGCGCCACCCTCGATAAAGACCTCACGACGGTGCTCTGCGTCGGCGAGCAACTCGAAGATCGCAACGCCGGCAACACTGACGCCGTCGTCGGCGCGCAGGTCCGCGACGGCCTCCGCGCCGTCGCCGCCGCCGAGATGCCCGGCGTCATCCTCGCCTACGAGCCCGTCTGGGCCATCGGCACTGGCCTCACCGCCAGCCCCGAGCAGGCCGACGAGACCATCGGCACCATCCGCGCCAGCCTCGCCGAACTTTATGACGGGGACGTCGCCGACACGGTCCGCATCCTGTATGGCGGTAGCGTCAATCCCGGCAACTGGGACGAAATCGCCCGACAGGAAAACGTCGACGGCGCCCTTGTCGGCGGAGCCAGCCTCAAGGCCGAGGACTTCACCGAACTCGTCCGCATCAGCGCCGCCCTCTAGCCGCGCCTACCGCCCGAACAGGCTCTCCGGCACTTCGGTCACCATCGGCCGTGTCTCGATATAGGCCTCTAGCTCGCTGCGTAGAACCCGCAGTCGTCGCGGTCCCCGGTCCGTCGCCGGCAGTCGCCCCTCCCGGATCAGGTCATAAACCATCGACGGCGAAAGGCGCAGCACCGCAGCCGCCTCCCGTACTGTCAGTTCCGGGCCCACCGGGTCCACATACGCCTGCAAATCCGACTCCAACACCCTCATCGCCCGGTCGCTGATTCGAATCGCGCGCAGATCCCCACCCGCAATCCGGCGATAGACGCCCGACTTCGAAAGTCCCATCCGCTGCGCCACCTCGGCAATGGTCAACAGAACCGGCATCGCACCTGTTCCCTCCCTCATTTCCGAGCCGCTTACCCCGGCGCATTCTAGTTCTTTTTGGCCGCCGCCATTCACCCCGGCGGTATCATCACCTTCCCTGGCGCAGCCGCGCCCCGGCGATCGCCGCCCCCCACACAAACGCCAGCAGACCCACCGCCCCGAAATACACCAGCACTGCCCCATCCGACCAGCCCGAAATCGCCAACACCGCCGAGTAGCCCAGGGCTCCGTGCAGAGCCGTTGCGATCAGGAAATAGCGCAAATACCGCCCCTCCACCCAGGCCCGCCCCAGCATGAGGCCCGTTCCTACGTGCGCTCCCACCTGGAACAATCCGCGCAAGATCGGAATCATGCTGTCGCCCGACATCCCCAAATTCAGCAGCGGCGTCAGCGCCGTCGCTGACTCATACATCGCAAAGCCCAGCGCCGACCCGAGCCCCACGGCCAGCGCCGTCCCCAGGTCACCGCGAAAGCCCAGCAGGAACAGCACAAACACGATCCCGATGATCTGCAGCGCCTCCTGCCCGGCCGCTCGCACGATCGCCACCGCCAGCCCCGACAGCAGCGGCTGCGAGTCCACCGCCGGCTGGTCCGTCACCGCGATCATCAGATCCCGGGCGCTCTCCTGAACCTCCGGCTGCACCCAGATCACGGTCACCGGAAAGAGCACCGCCCCCACCACCAGCGCCAGCCAGGCCCCCACCCGAAAGATGCGCACCCGCGGACCCAACCGTGTCCAGAACAGCACGAAGATCAGTGTGAATGCCAGCGCTCCCCAGTGCGGCAACTGCAGCAGCGGCTCCAGGTCGTCCCAGCGATCGCCGATCCAGTCCAATCCAGTTCACCTGCGCGAATGTTGCTGCCGTCCCCGTCGCCCAGCGGCGCTCTGGCGCCGCTGACCGTCGCGCGCATGATATCCAGCAACCGCCGTCGCTGCCCGTTCACCCCGGCCCACCGCCCAATCTGCATGGCTCCGCAACGTATGAAAAGCTCCCCCAACCCTCCGGGCGTCTGCTAAAATCTTCGTCGCGTCAGGAGTCGGGATACCCGGTTTCTGCTGCCCGGGTCGGTGGGTGAGTGGCTAATACCACCAGACTGTAAATCTGGCGCCCGGAAGGGCTACGCAGGTTCGAATCCTGCCCGGCCCACCGCTTCGCGGCGAACGTCGGAATGCGCGGACTCCAGTCTGCCCGGCGGGAATCAAGAAGCAAGGTCCCGTAGTGCAGCGGCCTAGCATATCTCCCTGTCAAGGAGAAGATCGCCGGTTCGAATCCGGTCGGGACCGCCAATAGCAGATTTACAGGTTTGGGAAGCAATACGCGGCGATTCTTGTGGCCCGTGTGTGTTGCCACAGCGCTCCTACATACGATAATGACCAGTTATCGTGTGGCGAGGCCCCGCTCAGATCGAAGTCATGGCCTACCACCAGATCCTGGTCCGCGACGCCGCCTGGGTCGGTGAGGCCTGCCGCCAGGTCAAAGCCGCCGGCGGCAGGGAAACGATCTGCACCCTGCAGGTCGCTCCTGAGTACGCCGGTCCCGAAGCCGCACCCGTCCACCGTCGTGTGGCGCGCCGCCCGTCAATTTCCGACGCCGAGTTTCAGGATCTTCTGGACGCGGCGGCCGCGTCCGCCGACGCCACCATGGTCTACGTGCTGCGCGATTTGCTGGAAGAAGATCCCGCCATCAGCGGCAAACTCCAGGCCCTGCGCGAACGCGCAACCCGATCGTGAGTAGATTCGCAAAGGGTAGGATCGGCGCATGAAAATCGCCGTCCAGGACGTCCTCCTCCCCGGGCCCGACCCCGCCGCCAAACCCGCCCTGGCCGCTGCCTGCGGTTTCAACTTCATCGAGTACCGCTACCCGAACCTCGAAAACTCCTGGCGCGAAGTCCGCGCCGCCCTGGCAGACTCTCCGGTCATGCTCCACTCCATCGACGAACTCCCCTTCCGCCGCCTGGCTGTGCCCGACCCCGACCATTCCACGCGCCTCGCCGCCGCGCTGCGGGCCGTCGACATCGCCAGCGAACTCGGCGCCCGCGTCCTCACCACCATCGGCGCGCTCGGCAACATCTCCGCGCAATTCCCTTCCGACCGCATGACGGCGACCTACGTGGAATCCCTCCAGGTGCTGGCCGGGCCGGCCGCCGCCGCCGGCATCACGCTGACCATCGAACCGCTCAACCGCTACGAGACCCATTTCCTCAACACCCTCGCCGGGACCGTCGCCATCGCCGAGCGCATCGCCCAACCCAACGTCAAAATCATGGCCGACTTCTTCCATCTGAATCTCGAAGAGCCCGACATCGCAGCATCACTGCGTGCCGCTCTGCCGCACCTCGCCCACATCCACCTGGCCGACTCCAACCGCCTCCTGCCCGGGCGCGGCCACCTCGACTTCGCCCCGGCCCTGAAAGTGCTCGTAGACTCCAACTACTCCGGCGTCATGACCTTCGAGTGCTGCATCGGCGAGCGCTGGCAGGGCCTCGGCTACTTCAGTGGCGACCACGCCGCCGAGTTGCCTAGCGCCCGCGCCCACCTGGAGGCGCTGCTCCCCGCCTAGCCTCGCCCCGCCCTACTCTAGGATCACCTGGTTCCCCAGTCCTTTGCCGCCCACGCCGTGCTCGATTGTCGCTCCCACGAACTCCTCCACCTCCAGGTCCGCGAACCCGTTCACCACCTGGTACTGGGTCGGCAGGTCCTCCCAGCGTGCCCGGTGGAACTCCACCGTCCCGTCTCCGCACCACAGCCGCTTCGGCGGATTCGCCGGCATCGCCGGCGGCCCCATCACCGCGTATTCCGCCTCCGGCTCGCCCCAGTCACCCGTCTTCGGCACGTACTTGTAGTGCAATAGCCCGCGCAGAAGTCCGTCATCCGGCGGGTCCGCGGGCACCGGGATATTCCCGGCCGGCACCTCTTCCATCCCCGTCAACGTCATGTCCATGAAGCGGAAGCCCATCCAGTTCGCCAGCAAGCTCGTCTCCCCCTCGCGCACCACCGGGTCCGGCAGCTCACAATAGATCTTCGAGAAACCCAGCTGCTCGCGGCCGATCAGGATCGGATCGCAAAGGTTCTCCCACAGCACCAGCATCAGCGGCCCGGCCGCCCGGTCCCGCACGCCGGCGTAGCGCGCCGCGAAGGTCACCCCCAGCGTGTTGTAGCCGCGGCCCGCCAGCCAGTCGATTTCGGTCATGTAGGTATAGACAACCGTCACCACCGGCTCACCATCCAGCGCGAAGCCCGGCGGCAG
The DNA here is from genome assembly GCA_030744875.1 of Chloroflexota bacterium. Lineage (GTDB taxonomy): Bacteria > Chloroflexota > UBA11872 > UBA11872 > VXNJ01 > JASLPR01. Next base: position 58,902 of record JASLPR010000041.1, on the reverse strand, counting down.
CATCGCCTCCAGCTGCGCCGCCTTCGTCCGGAAGCTCACCGCATACGCCTCCCTCTTCAGCCCCGCCTGGTCAAACGCATACAACTCCCCGCCCGGCCCCTGCACCGGGCCTACCTGCGGCCCGAAATGCGTCGGCATCATGTACATCGTCCGCTTGCGTAGTTCGTATGGCATCTAGCCGGTCCCCTCTTCGGAATCAATCTCGTCCGCCTCCATGTAGTGCTGGGCCACCAGCGGCTGCGCCGCGAACAGCCCGCCATCAACCGGGATCGTCACCCCGGATATCCACCGTGACTCATCGCTTCCCAGGAACACCGCCAGCCAACCTACGTCCCACGGTGTCCCCTCCGTCCCCAGCGGTACCACCCGCCGCCGTCGATCGCGCAGCTTCGGGTCGATCGCGCTGGTATACGACGAGTGCAGATGGCCGGGCGCTATGCAATTCGCGCGAATGCCGTCCCTACCGTGATAGGCGGCAGTCGATATCGTCAACATGTGCAGCGCGCCCTTGGTCACCCCGTAGGGCACGCCGTAGCTGTGCCCCGCGGCCAGGCCGTCAACCGACGAGACATTGATTATCGAGCCGCCGCCGCTTTCCTTCATCGCCGGGATCGCGTACTTGCTGGCCAGGGTCGCTGTCTTCAGGTTTAGTTGGACGGCCGCGTCAAATTGCTCCTCCACCAACCCGTCCACCCCACGCCCGCGCTTCTTTGGCTGCGAACGGTAGCCCAGGTTGTTCATCAGGACGTGCAGCCCGCCGTAGCGATCGACCGCGGCATCGATCATCGAACTGGAATCGTGGCTCTGACAGGCGTCGCCGATGAATGCCGACGCTTCGCCGCCATCCTCCGAAATCGCCGCCACCGTCCGCTCGGCGTTTTCCGCGGCGATGTCCGCCACCACCACCCGCGCGCCCTCCCGTGCCAGGCAGATCGCCGTCGCCTCTCCGGTACCCAACTCCCCCCCGCGGCTGCCCCCGCCGGTCACTATCGCCACCTTCCCGGCCAACCGCCCTTCGCTCATTGCGAACCCCCTTATGTTTGTTGCGACGCGCCATTCTAGCCACGCCCGCCCCGGTCCCCGTGGCCGGCCTACAACCGCTCCAGTTCCGCCCACGCCCATTCCCGCACCCGTTCCCCGTGCTCTGCGGGGCCGGCCGCCCCGGTCGGGTGGGCCACCGTCATTTCGCCCGGATCTGCCGGTATCGCAAAATCCGGCAGCGCGATCCCACGCTCGATTCGCTCCCGCCAACCGCGCGGTTCCGGGCTCCCGGTCCCTGAGTCCGCCGCGAATTCCAGCGCCGCTGTCAATCGCACCAGGTGATAGGTGTTCGATCGGGCGCTCCGCTCCTCGCCGTGCTGCAGCGAGTAGGCATCGACCGTCAGCAGGTGCACCGCCGCGTAGGCGTGATCGCTGAACTCCTTCGCGTAGAGTTCGTCGAAGGCCCGCCGGCAGTCCGCCACCCCGCACCGCGGGCAGACCGCGGTCGTTTCGTGATCTTGCGTACTCATCGGGCACCGCTCTTGAAGGCATTGGACGCCGGGACAGCGTAACGGGCCGTCCCGCGCCGCTGTTTCAGCACCCGACCCCGCCAGCCTCGACCGCGTCGCTGCCGCCACGGTCCGCATCGTCTCGCAGATCACCCTTGCCGACCCCGAATTCGGCACCCTGCAGAACGTCGTCGGTCAGGGTTCCGGCTTCCTCATCAGCGCCGACGGCCTCGTTGTCATTGCCAACCATGTTGTCACCGGCGTCGGTACCCTCAACGTCAACGTCCCCGGCCGTCGCGAGCCGGTCAACGCCCGCGTCATCGCTGCCAGCGAATGCGCCGACCTCGCCATCATCCAGCTACCCAGTGATGGCTATCCCTTCCTCGATTTTCACGACCAGCCCGTCTCCGTCGGGACCCCCATCTACGCCGCCGGCTATCCCCTTGGCCAGCCCGAATACGCCCTCGTCTCCGGCATCGTCGCCAAATGGGACGCCCCCGGCGAAACAAGCTGGGCATCCGTCGAGCAGGTCATTCATTACGACGCCGCCGTCAATCCCGGCAACAGCGGCGGACCGCTCGTCAACGAAGACGGTCAGGTGGTTGGCATTGTCTACGCCGGCAACCTGCCGTTCAACCAGTTCTTCGCCATCGGCCTCGAAGTCGCTCTCCCGGTCCTTGACACGCTGAAAACAGGCCAGAACCACGACTGGATCGGGGTGAACGGTGAGGCGTTCGTCGCCGGCAATGTCAGCGGCATCTGGGTTTGGTCGGTCGAGTCCGGCTCCCCCGCCGACCTCGTCGGCCTCGCCCCTGGCGATGTCATCATCGAACTCGAGCGCCTGGCCCTCGGCCGTGACGGCACTATGCATGACTACTGCGACGTCCTCCAGACTCGTGGCAGCGAGCGCGTCGTCGGCATCACCGTATTCAGTCCTCGCACCGGCCAGATTCTCGAAGGCCAGTTGAACGGCCGGCCCCTGCAATAGGCGCCGGACCGGGCCCTTCCGACCGGTACGGAACTGGAGGTCGAAGCCCTGTTCCGCGCCCTCATTCGCTGTATAAATGCCCGAACCGGGTACACTCTTGTCAACGTGGAACCGGGCAATCCATTGGGTGGCCATTGCCACCGGAGATCGTAGCGCAATCAAGATCAGCCTCGGACGATACGTGCGAATGAGCCTGGCGACCGCCGCCGTCCTCGCAATCGCGCTGCTTGTCGCAGCCTGTGGTGGCGACACCCCCGCTCCGGCTGCTCCCGAAGCCAAGGCCCCGGCGCCGAAGGCCGAGCCCGAGGTCACTGTCGACAGCATCGCCGGGGAATTCTGCGACGGCGTCTTCGAGATTCTCGACCTGCCCCCCGACCAGTGGGAAGAGCAGGTCGAGCGGCTGGGCGTGCGCCTCGATCTCAAACGAGTCACGGCTGGCATCAGCGAAGAGGAACTCCTCGACGCCGTCCTCGCAGAATGTGACGACGAGATGGCCACCGCCTTCGCTGGCGCTCCCGAGCCCGAAGTCGCCGATACGCCAATTCCGGAGTCCACCCCGACCCCCGAGCCCACCGCAATCCCCGAGCCCGAAGGTCCTCAGGGGCTCGCCCTCGTCGAGTTGGCCACCGTCCAGATCGTTGCCCAGGGCACTTTTGTCGACCCCGACACTGGAGGTGCTGTCACCGGCGCCGGCGCCGGATCCGGGTTCATCATCAGCGAGGACGGCTTCGTCGTCACCAACAACCACGTTGTCACCGGCGCCGCCACCCTCAACGTCTTCATCCCGGGCCGCGACGAACCCGTCAACGCCCGCGTCGTCGCCGCCAGCGAATGCTCCGACCTGGCCGTCATCCAGCTTCCTCCCGGCGCATACCCGTACCTTGAGTTCTACGACGGCAACCTGACCATCGGCACCCGCATCTTCGCCGCCGGCTACCCGCTCGGCGAACCCGAGTACGCCCTCGTTGGCGGGATCATCTCCAAGCTCGATGCCGACGGCGAGACCAGCTGGGCCTCCGTCGACCAGGTCCTCCAGCACGACGCCGCCATCAACCCCGGCAACAGCGGCGGACCGCTCGTCAACGAAGACGGTCAGGTGGTTGGCATCGTTTACGCCAGCATTCTCTACTTCAACCAGTTCTTCGCCATCGGCCTCGACCAGGCCCTGCCGGTACTCGATCAGCTGATGGTTGGCAACAACGTCGACTGGATCGGCATTAACGGCGAAGCCTTCATGGGCGTCGACTACAACGGCCTCTGGGTCTTCTCCGTCGAGTCCGGCTCCCAGGCCGACGAGGCCGGCATCCTGCCCGGTGACTTCATCGTCGCCATAGAGCGCCTGCCGCTCGGCGACGACGGCACCATGCGCGATTACTGCGACGTCCTCCAGACCCGTGGCTCCGAACACACCATGCACATCGAACTGGTCCGCCTAGCCACCGGCGAAGTCCTCGAAGGCCAGCTCAATGGCCGACCCCTCACCGTGATCTCCACCTTCGGTGGTGGCGGCGGTGGTGGTGGTGGTGGTGGCGGCGGCGGCGCTGCGGTCTACACCTACGCGGCCGACGACACCGGTGTCATTTCCGCCTCGGTACCGGCTGCTTGGCAGCTCGACGGCGCTCCCGACGACGAGTTCTCCAGCATGGCCGTCTCCCCGGATATGGCCTCCTGGACCCCCTTCTACCAGGGCGACAGCAGCATCGCCGATACGGCCGGAATCTTGATCGTCGTCATCCCCACTGAATCCGAGATTGGCAACGCCGACCTCGAGGATTACCTCGACGGAGAAGACATACCCGACAACTGCAGCTACAACGGCCGTGTTGACTATGACGATGGCTTCTACGTCGGGTTCTACGACGAGTCCATCTGCGACCATGGCGGCCTTCACATTGTGTGGGCCGCCATCGACCCCGCCGATCCCACCTTCGCCATCGTTGTCGAGACCGTGGAGATCACGCAGGCCGACGCCGACGCCACCGCGGAGTTCTACGGCACCTTCTTCGTCTTCCCGTAGGCCCGGATTCGGGAGCGGCGCCCGGCGCCGCTCCCCGTCCCGCCTGGTGCGCTGGTTCGTGTGCGCACCGGAGGTCGGCTGTGCCCGGACTTAGTGCGCGATCCCGTGGGCGTGCAACCTGCGGTGTAGCTCCGCCCGCGCGCCTTCAAAGAAGCCCACGTGGCGCCGCTGTTTCGCCACATCCCGGTACGGCGCCGCCGTCTCGTTCAGGTAGGTGATTCCGCCTTCGATCAGCGTCAACATGAACGTCGCCACCTGCGGCGAAAAGACCTCTTTGCCGCCCACCGTCACGTAGACCGGCGAGCTGTGCGCTGCCACCTTGTTCACCCAGGCGTGCACCAGGTCGATTTCGCCGAAGCAGCGCGCCGCCAGCCAGCAACTTTCACCAGCCTCGTATTTGAATGACAGCGTCGCCGACCGTCCCCCGGCGTCCGCCGCCGCGTCGGCGATCACCTTCCCGTTGGCCACGATCTCTATCCTTGTGAACGGCAGCGCGCTCCGCGCCGTCGCCGTCAGTTCCAGCGTCCCGCCGCCGTCCGGCAGACTGATGTCCGTCCCCGGCGGCTGCCCTTCGGCCGTGAAGAACAGCAGCGGTCCTGTGCTCGAGAACGTATTCCCCGCCCGCACCGCATCCTGCCAACTAGCGTGGGTGAACTCCCGGTCCTCGCCGATGTGCGCATAGGTCCGCACCCCGCCCACCGGGATCGAATTCGTCATCTTGTCCGTCCCCCCCACCGCCGGCAGCCGATAGCCGCAGTTCAGATAGTCATACCACGACCCCAGGCTGTGTCCATCCAGGTGCGGCGGGAAGTATTTCAACTCCGCCGCGTCGATCTTGCCCATCGCGATATCCGCCGCCAGTTCCAGGTGCGGTGACGGGAAATGCGGCGCCAGCACCAGCCCGCCCTGCGCCCGCGCCGCGTCCGACCATTCCGCCATCAACACCTCCTCGGCCCCGCCGAAGTAGTCCTCGTCCGGACCGCCGCTGCTCAGCGGGAACACTGGCTCCTTGAGTCCCAGCAGGCTGATGTGCCCTAGCATGTGGTGGCGGTTCTCGGTCCCCACCCACACCAGGTTCTCCGCCGTCGACGCCGGCGCCAGCGCCCCGGTGAAATGCTCCACGTTCGTGAACAGCCGCCCCCATTGCGCCGCCAGCACGTTCACCACGTTCAGATCCTCCGCCCCCGCCTCCAGCACCGCCGTCGTTGGGTCCAGGAAATGCACGTGGGTATCGCCGGTGTAGTAGCCGTCCGCCCCGGCATCGGTCCAGCGATCGATCTCCAGGGTCAACTCGCGCTGCCCCGGCTGAATGTTGATTCGCTGCCGCGTCGGCGTGTACTCAAACCCGCGCGTCAGTTCCACGAACACCTCGCCGACCGGCAGGTGGATCTGAAACCGCCCGTCCACGTAGGCGTAGCTCGTGTCCCCCAGCTTCAGGTCCCCGCCCATGTCCTCGCACCAGTTCGTGTTGATATCGCGCTGGTGGCCATACGGCGCAAAGTATTCGCCCCGCGACCCGTAGAAACTCACCCGCGCCGGCGCCTCCCGACCCGTTGATTTGTCCACCACCCGCACCTGCACCTGGGTGTCCCGTTCCTCCAGCAGCCGCCAGTTCACCGCCCCGCCCTCCGTCGTCGCCGCGCCCGTCTCCAGCAGTTCCCCCCACCCCACCGCCGACTCCCCGCCGGTGTGCCGAATCGTCAGCCGCGCATCCGGCGTCGCCGTCGCATCAATCAACGTTGCCGGCGGGTCTTCCAACACCGCGCCCGCCCCGATCTCCGGCCGTTCCAGCCAGTCCTCCGGTAGTCCGCCCGGGAATGGGTGCGTCTTCACCACCTCGCCCAGGTCCAGGCTCGCCTCCACCGGCGGCGCCACATCCACCTCGACGTGCCGCAGCACCGACCGCCGAAACGGGTTGTGCTCCAGCCCGCAGAGAGTGATGGCCGCCACGGTGACCGTGCGTGACCCGGTGGCGCGGAGTTCGATCGTGGCGATCTCCGCCTCCGGATTCGGGTTCGCCAGCGCCGTCAGCAGATAGGTTGGGCCGCCGCGCGTGGCGCTGACGATGCCGGTCAGTCCGTTCCGGTCCGCGCCGACCACCGGCGACGTGTGCGACGTGTCCTCTTCCACCGCCGCGAAGGGTTGCATACCCCAGGGTCGGCGGCAGGGATTGATCTCGAAGCGATAACGAATCGGATGCACGTGACTCGAACCGTCCGCGTAGTTGACAACATACTCCGCCACGACCGCGTTGCTCTCGTCGGGTTCCTCGGGGCGGAGTTCCTCGGTACGAACGGCATCCAGGAAATGGCAGACCAGCAACTGGCGGGCTGTAGAACCGACTGGCACGGTCACAGCTTCGGGCAAGCCGTTCCAGCCTTCCTTCCCCAGCACCACCCAGGCCGCATCGCCATCGGGCGTGATGTCGAAAGGCACGCCCCAGAAGACCTGCTCCCCCGTAGGCAGGCTACTGAGCGGTGGCAGCGGCATCGACTGGCCGGCCGGCCCGGGACCGGTCGCCGGAACGCGGTTCCACAGCGGCCGGTGCCCGATCAGCACGTCTTCGGCTCCGTGGTTGCGCAACCCGGCGAGTGACAGAGTCCTGAACGATTCCACGATGCCACCTCCCGGGGATCGGCCATGCTCAAGTGCGCAGAGTATCGACGCGTCGCGCCTGCCTTGTCCAACCGCCCCGCCCTACCCTCCGCCCCGCACAAACCCTTTCCGCAGCCGCAGCGCCACATAGACCAATCCCACCAGCATCGGCACCTCGATCAACGGTCCTACCACCGTCGCAAACGCCTCCGCCGACGCGATCCCAAACACCCCGATCGCCACCGCGATCGCCAGCTCGAAGTTGTTGCTCGCCGCCGTGAACGACACCGCCGCCGTCCGCTCATAGTCGAATCCCACCACCTTCCCGACCCAGAACGAAATCTCAAACATCCATCCGAAATACAGCAGCAGCGGAATCGATATCCGCAGCACGTCCAGCGGCAGACTCAAGATCAGCCCGCCCTTCAGTGAGAACATCACCACGATCGTGAACAGCAGCCCGATCAGCGCCGTCGGCGCCAGTCGCGGGATGAATCGTTCCTCGTACCACTGCCGCCCCTTCCGCGCGATCCCGGCCCAGCGGGTCAGCGCCCCCGCCGCCAGCGGCACCCCCAGGAAGATCAACACCGCCCGTGCCACATCCCAGAACTCTATTCCCGCTATCGCCGTCTCCCCTCCAAACCAACCCGGCAACACCCCGATGAAGAACCACACATACACCGAATACGCCAGCACCTGGAAAACCGAGTTCAGCACCACCAGGATTGCCGCGTACTCCTCATTCCCGCGCGCCATCAGGTTCCACACCAGCACCATTGCGATGCACCGCACCAGTCCCACCACGATCAGCCCCGTCCGGTACTTCGGGTGATCCGGCAGCAGCGTCCAGGCCAGCCCGAACACCAGGAGCGGCCCGATCACCCAGTTCAGTGCCAGCGACACCGCGAACAGCCGCCAGTCCTGCGCCACCTTTCCCAGCTTCTCGTACTTCACCCGCGCCAGCACCGGGTACATCATCCACAGCAGCCCGATCGCGATCGGCAGCGACACGGTGTCTACCCGCAGGGCGTCCAGAACCCCCGCCAGGTTCGGGAACGCCTTTCCCAGCCCCATCGCCAGCACGATCCACAGCGGCAGCAACCTCTCCAGCCGCGACAGCGCCCCGCTGGCGCTCCCGGCATCCGCCGCAACAGCCATCAGCGGGCGGGCCTCCAGTGGTCCGGTCTCCTGATCCCGGCCGACAATATCCGCCCGGCATCACCGCCGCGTCACAGATTCCCGCCTACGGCCTCCCTACCCGGTCGCCGGGCCCTCCAGCATCATCGTGTCCAGGTACGGAATCCAGCCCTCGCGATCGATCGCGAAATAGACCGCTCCGTACCCCTCCCCCGCTTCCAGCGCCGGCACCGGCAGCGCACCGTGGTAGTAATAGGGCACCCGGTTCACAAACGGGAACCGCCAGCGGTTCGCCCACGAGTAGATCCCGGTGATGAGCTTCATGCTTTTCGCCGTGTGCACCATCAGGAACGAAATCCAGTAGTTCCCGTTCTGTGGTTCCGGCCAGGTGAAAGTCGGCGTGCGCCCCGAACCCGCCGTCAGCGCTCTCTCGCGACGCACCGTCGGCTGCTCGTCAATTTTCGAGAACACGAGCGTCGTGTCGCGCACCTCATCGCCGCGATAGCCCCGCACAAAATAGCTCTTGCGCCCCGCCATCATCGACGGGCTCATCGGCTACAGCCTGCAAGGCGCTCCGCGCGGCCCTACCGCCGCGCTCATCCATTGGTGCAACGGTTCCACCGCTCCGGTCCTGTCCCTCGACGTCCCTTCCGGCATCGACTCCACCACCGGCTCCGCCCCCGGCGACTGCCTCCGACCCGACCGCACCCTCACCCTCGCCCTGCCCAAGACCGGCCTCGCCCCTGCCGCCACCGGCGCCCTCGTCCTCGCCGACATCGGTCTCCCGGCCGGCGTCTACGCCCGCGCCGGAATCGATTATCAATCCCCATTCGCGTCCGGCTACCGCGTCCCCCTCCAGCGCCGCCCGGTTCCCTGACCAGCCGCGCTCAGCGCTTCAATTCCACCCCCGCCACTCCTTCCCACATCTTCACGTGACTCGTCACGTTGTCCTCCGCGTAGCCCGCCGCCGCGGCCATCGCGAACATCTGGTGGGTCATGTTGCCAAACGGCGTCATCGCCCCGATCTCCGCCGCCATCCGCGTCGCCAGCCGCACATCCTTCTGCGCCAGCCGCACGAAAAACAACGGACTGAAATCCCGTGAGAACACCTTTGCCGGGAAGACGTTCTCCAGGATCCCGGTCCACATCCCGGTCCCGCGCAGCGCGTCCAGCACCAGGTCCAGGTCCAGCCCCGCCTTCCGGGCCAGCACCAGCATCTCCGCGTTCACCATCTGCATTGTGAAACCCAGCGTATTGAACACCAGTTTCATCGCCGCCCCCGCGCCCAGCGGGCCGCAGTGGTGGATCCGCTCGCAGACCGCCTCCAGCAGCGGCCGCGCCAATTCCAGGTCTCCCTCCTCCCCGCCCACGAACAGGTCAATCTGGCCCGTCACCGCCGTCTCCGGCGTCCCGGTCATCTTCGTTTCCAGTAGCCGCGCCCCGGCCGGGGTCAGCACCGCCGCCACGGACTCCGAATCCGTCGGCGCCACGGTGCTGAAATCCAGCAACAGCGCTCCCGCGCCCATCGCTCCCGCGATCCCCTGCGTCCCGTTCACCACCGCGCCTAGTTCCGCCGGACCCGGCATCACGGTGCACACAAAGTCCGCGCCCTGCGCCGCCGCCGCGCACGAATCCGCCGCCGTGCCGCCGGCGGCGACGAACTTCTCGACGTGCTCCGGCACGATGTCGTACCCGGTGACGTGATGCCCTGCCTTCAGCAGGTTCCCGGCGAGCCCCGCCCCCATCATCCCAAGTCCGATAAATCCGATCGATCTCCCTGCCATAGTTCTCCTTCTCCTCTAAGACCTGCCGTTTTCACATTTGGGTTCAGTTCGTAAGTTCCAGCCCCGCCACTTCTTCCCAGAGCTTCACCACCGCCGTCAGGTGATCCGTCGCGTAGCCACGGTATGTCGCCGCTGCCAGCATCTGCGCCGACACCGCTCCCAGCGGCGTAATCGCTCCCGACTCCGACGCCATCTGCGTCGCCAGCCGCACATCCTTGAGCGCCAACCGGGTGAAGAACCCGGGCTCAAAGTCGCGCTTGAACACCTTCTCCTCGAACACCGTGCCCAGCGCGTCGTTGTTGGCGAAGGTCGACTTAAACACCTTCAGCATCACGTCGATCTCCAGCCCCACCTTCTTGCCGGCCACCAGGGCCTCACCGTCGAGCATGATGATCGACGCCGCCAGCATGTTGTTCACCAGCTTCATCGCCGAGCCGTTCCCCAGCGGCCCGCAGGGGATGACTTCTCGCGACACCGCCGCCAGCACCGGCGCCGCTTCGGCCAGGTCCGCCTCCGATCCGCCGGCCATCAGCGTCAACTCCCCGGCCGCCGCATGGGTCGGCATCCCCGCCATCTTGCACTCGATCATCCGCAGGCCCCGCTCCGCCAGCGCCTCCCCCACCCGCCGCGTCGTCGCCGGGTCGATGGTGCTGAACTCCACCACCATCCCGCCCGCCGGCAGCCCGTCGGCCACCGTGTCCTTACCCAGCACCACCGCACCCTCCACATCGCGCGGCTCCGGCAGCACGGTCATCACAAACTCCGCCTCCCGGGCGGCGTCCGCCGGGCTGTCAGCCGGCGTCCCGCCCGCCCCGGCAAACTCCTCCAACGCCTCCGCCGACACGTCGTAGCCACGCACCGCGTGGCCCGACTCCAGAAGGTTCCTTGCGATCCCCAGCCCCATCAGTCCCAGTCCCACAAATCCGATCTTGCTGGACATGTTCAGGTCCTTTCGTAGCGCCGACCGAGCCGGCGTTTAATCCATATTTATTCCACCGCAGACGTTGATCGCCTGCCCGGTTATGTAGTCCGAGTCCGGTGAAGCCAGGAAACTCACCAGGTTCGCCACGTCCTCCGGTTCCTCCTGGCGTCCCAGGGGAATCGTCTTCACCACCGCCTCTCGCGCCCCGCCCTTCGCCAGCCCCATCGAGGCCGAGCGCACCGTGTCGATGTGATCCCACATCCGCGTGTCCACGATCCCGGGGCAATAGGCGTTCACGGTCACCCCCCTTGGCGACAGTTCCCGAGCCATGCACTGCGTCAGGCCGATCACCGCGAACTTGCTTGACGAATACGCCACCTGGTCGTCGCCGCCCCGCCGCCCCGCGATCGACGCCGCGTTGATGATCTTGCCGCTCCCCTGCCCTACCATGTGCCGGCCGGCCTCCCGCCCACACAGGAACACCCCGCGCACGTTCACCCGGTGGATGCGTTCGAAGTCGTCCGCCCCGGTTTCCAGCAACGGCGCGATGTGGATGATCCCTGCGTTCGCCACCAGCACGTCCAGCCGCCCCATCTCACCCACGATCTCCGCCACCATGCCGCCTACCACCGCCTCATCCGCCACATCGCCTGGCACTGCCAGCGCCCGCCCGCCCCCGGATTCAATTGCGGCCCGCACCTCTGCCAGCGTCTCACTGTCGATGTCGTTGATCGCTAGCGCGAAGCCGTCCGCCGCCAACCGCAGCGCGATCGCCCGGCCAATCCCCCGCCCGGCCCCGGTCACCCACGCCACTCGCGTCTCTTGATCCGACATGTTCCCTCCCGGTGAAGCCCTTGCGTTGCAGTCCGCCGGCCCATCGGCCACGGCCCGATGCAGCATACTGCTATTCTGACCGGCGCCGCCCGGCGGACCGTCGCCGCGCGGCACGCCACTCAACCGCGCCGCAGTCGACCTCCGGAGGTTCTTGAATGCCCGTCTTCATGCACACCCGCATCCGCGTCAGCGACCTCGACAAGTCCATCGCCTTCTACTGCGATCACCTGGGCTTTGCCGTACAGGGCCGCAACGCCAAATCTCCGCACGGCAACCAGACCTGCAACCTGGCTATGGAGGGCAGCGAGCACATCCTTGAGCTCACCTACTCCCCCGACTACGAACTCGCCGTCCCCGAAGACCTCATGCACTTCGCGGTCGGCGTCCCCGACCTCGCCGCCTTCTGTGAAGACCTCGAAAAGAAGGGCATCGAGATCTGGCCCGACGCCTGGCGAGAAGAATTCAAAGACCTTCTGATGGCCTTCATCGACGACCCTGACGGCTACGAAATCGAGCTGCTCCAGCGGCCGTAACCGCGACCCTTTCCACCGTCACTCACTCCGAGATGAGCCCGCCCCGCCCCAACATCGTCTTCTTCATGGTCGATCAGCTCTCGGCCAAATGGCTCGAAGCGGCCTCCGCCGGCGCCGTCGCCACCCCCGGCCTCGACCGCCTCCGCGCCGCCGGCACTACCTTCGGCAACTGCATCAGCAGCAACCCGCTGTGCTGCCCCACGCGGGCCACGCTCGCCACCGGCCTCACCACCCGCGGCCACGGCGTCCTGCAGAACGGCTATGCCCTCGACCCCGAGATCCCCACATTCATGCGTTCCCTGCAGGACGCTGGCTGGCGAACCGGCGCGCTCGGCAAGCTCCACCTGCGCCCCCACTACGAAACCGTCCACCCCGACTACCGGCCCTACGGCTTCGACGTGCAGCACAACACCGAAGACGACCGCGGTGGTGAATGGCTTGACTGGGTCCGCGCCGAGCATCCCGAGTACCGCGATGCCGTCTACAGCACCGTCTGGTCCCGCGACATTCCCGGCTTCGCCCGCTACGGCCCGGGCGGCGAGAATCTCCGCGCCGAACTCGAAGAAGTACAGGCCATCGGCGGCACCTATGAACTGCCCTTTCCCGAAGAGCTTTCCCAGACCAACTGGATCACCGGCCACGCCCTCAACTTCATCCGCGAACAGGACCCCGCCCAACCCCTCTACGCCCACATCAGCTACGTCCAGCCCCACGGCCCCTTCGCCCCGCCGGCCGGCTACCGGCAGTTCGTCGACGCGGCCGCCCTCCCCTCCCCCATCGCCCCGGAGTGGCCCGACGATCCCCTGGCTCCCGAATGCCTCGAAGGCCGCGGCCGTGCCGAGATTCCCGAAGACTGGCGCAACGATCGCGAGCACTACTTTGCCGACATCCGCCATCTCGACACCCAGCTCGGCCAGATCCTCGACGCTCTCGAAGAGACCGGGCGCCGCGACAACACCTACCTCATCATGCTCGCCGACCACGGCGAGTTGCTCCACGACCACGGGCTCACCGGCAAAGGCGAGTTTCACTACGACGCCTGCATCCGGGTCCCGCTGGTCATTGCCGGACCTGGAATCAAACCCGGGCAGGTTCGCGACGAGTTGGTTCAAATCGAAGATATCTTCCCGACCGTATTCGAGATGGCCGGCCTGACGTTGCCCGAGCCAAAGGTCATCTACGGCGCCGGGCCACCCGCCGGCGGCGTTGGCGGGCCGACCGGCCGCACCGAATATCCCTACGCTCCCGGCCGCTCGTTGCTGGGCCTCTGCCGGGGCGACACTCCGCCGGACTGGCGCGACCACGCCTACGTCGAGAGCTACAACAACATCAACTCGGCTACCACCGCCAACTGGGCCCGCACCATCCGCACCGCGCGCTGGCGCTACACCATGTATCCCGGTGGCACGGGGGAGCACCTATTCGACCTCGCCGCCGACCCCGACGAGACCCACAATCTGGCTGCCGATCCCGGCCATCGCCAGACCCGCCTTGAGCTCCGCGATGGCCTGCTCGACCTGGTCATCAAACAGGATTACCCGCACTCGCCGCGTTCCCGGTTCGCCTTCGGAGTGCACTAGTCCGCGGTCTTCTTGTCTCACTCACGCTGAGCACCCCGTCCCCGCCCTACGCCGCCGCCCAGCGATGTCCCGCATCCCCCATCGCCAGGAAGTTCTCCGTCGACACGTAGTTCGCCACGCTGTTGCCGGTGCCCGGAACGTAGCTCCCGCTCGGCATGCCGGCGTTCCGCACCTTGCGCACTCGCTCCCGCACCCCGTCCTGCAGCGCCCGGCACAGCAGGTCCATATTCTCAAATCCCCTCGCGGTCGTTCGGCCCGGCGAGCGCCTCAGAGCCACCGGTTGCGGGTAAGCCGGCTGACAGTGACGCTATGAACTCCACCCGTAATGTGAGAAGCTGCTTAGACCAATCAGGAAATCGCGGCCGGCCCGTCAACTACAATCTGCCCTCTCGGGCAAAGTGCGGTCCGCACGCGCGCCCCCGCCGCCAACTCAAGGTGTTGTCAATGATCTCCAACGCAACTCTCCGAACAGCCGTCGCAACTTGACCTGGCTCACCGACTGGTCCCTCAAGCGCGGCTCCGTCACCCTGCTCGTCGCCATCGGCCTGGTCTTCGGCGGCCTCTATTCCGCCGTCAGCATCAATCAGGAACTAATCGCCGACCTCGACTTCCCGATCCTCACCATCGTCACCGCCAACCCCGGGGGCAATCCCGAGGATGTCGCTAACACTGTCACCGCGCCCATCGAAGCCGTTCTCAGTGGCACCCCCAAGATGAAATCGCTCCAATCGGTCTCCGCCGAGAGCGTCTCCATCGTCATCGCCCAGTTCGACTTCGGCGACGACATGCGCGAAGCCGAGGCGGAAGTCCTGCGGCGCGTCGCTGGCGTCAGCCTGCCGGCCGCCGCCAGCACCCCGCGGGTGACGCGCATCAACATCAACGAGACGCTCCCGGTCATCCAGATTGCCGCCAGTGGCAACGGCGACCCGGCCGAACTCGAAGCCATCGTCGCCGAGCAACTCGCCCCGGCACTGAAGGCCATCGACGGCGTCCAGCAAGTTGATGTCTTCGGCGCAACCGAGCAGCAGATCAACGTCCTCCTCGACGTCCCGGCCATGCAGTCCAAAGGCGTTTCCGCACAGCAGATCGCCGGCCTGCTCCAGGCCAACAACATCTCCGTACCGACCGGCCGCGTCGACGTCGACGGCTTTTCCATCCCGCTGCGTACCGTTAGCAGTCTCGACTCGCTGGACGCCATCGCCACGATGATCGTCGGCGTCGACACCAGCGGCGCCATGCCCCTTCCCGTCCGCCTCTCCGGCATCGCCGAAGTCACCATGGGCACCTCCGAACGCACCACCATCTCCCGCACCAACGGCAATACCGGTCTCAGCGTTGCGGTCACCAAGGCGCAGGGCGCCAACACCGTCAAGGTCGCCAACGCCGCCAAGGATGCCCTTGAAAAGGTCCGCGCCGCCACCGCCGGCCGTGCCGAGTTCGACGTGATCCTCGATCAGTCGCTTCTCATCGAGGAGTCCGTCGAAGGACTCACCCGCGAAGGACTGCTCGGCGCTGTTGCTGCCGTCATCGCCATCTGGATCTTCCTCATCAGTTTCCGCAGCACCATCGTTGCGGCCGTCTCCATTCCGCTTTCCATCCTCGTTGCGGTCACCGTCCTCTTTGTACAGGGCTTTACCATCAACATCCTCACTCTCGGCGGCATGACCATCGCCCTCGGGCGTGTTGTCGATGACTCCATCGTCGTCCTCGAAAACATCTTCCGCCACGTCCAGGAAGGCGATGACCTCGATCACGCCGTCTCCGCCGGCACCCGCGAAGTAACCGGCGCCGTCTTCGGCTCCACCATGACCACTGTCGCCGTCTTCCTCCCCCTCGGCTTCGCCGGCGGGATCACCACCGTCATGTTCCGTCCCTTCGCCCTCGCCGTCACCTTCGCCATCCTCGCCTCCCTCGTCGTTGCCCTCACCGTCGTCCCGGTCCTCGCCCGCTACCTCGTTGGCCGCCGGCAACTCGGTGCCCGCCGCGCCACCGAAGAGCGCCTCACGCTGGTGCAGCGTCTCTACCTGCCGGCCCTGCGCTGGTCCCTCCGCCGCCGCGCCGCCACCCTGGCCATTGCCGCCGTCCTCTTTGTCGGCAGCCTGGGCCTGCTGCCCCTCATCCCCACCACGTTCCTACCGGCGATGGGTGCCAAGCAATTCTTCACCAGCGTCTCCCTGCCCCCGGGTAGCGGATCCGAGGAGGAAGTCCTCGCCGTCGCCATCCAGGCCGAACAGATCATCGCCACCCTCCCTGACGTCGACGTCTATACCACCACCATCAGCCTCGGTGGCGGCGGTGGCGACAGCCTCGCCCTCAGCCGCGCCATCCAGGGCCAGGGCACCCGCGGCGCTACCATCGTGGTGCGCCTCACCGACGAAGCCGATCTCCAAGCCGTCAAAGCCCTCGCCCGCGAGCGCCTCAAGGACATCGCCGGCGCCTTCGTCAGTATCCAGGGCGAAGGTTCCGCCGACTCCAACTCGCAGCTACAGATTTCCGTCACCGGCGACGACGCCGAGACCGTCGCCGCGGTCGGCGTTGAGGTGGCCGTCGCCATCCGCGAAGTCGACGGTGTCGTCGATGTTGCCACCGCCGCCGGCATCCGCCAGCGCGAGGTCGCCCTGATGGTCGACCCCATGAAGGTCCTTCCGTACGGGCTCACCGGCGGCCAGGTCGCCATGGCTCTGCGCGAACTCACGGTCGGCCAGACCGTCACCCGCGTGGATCTGCCCGACATCGGCAACGTCGATGTTGTCATGCGGGCCGGCCCCGAGTTCACGAGTAGCGTCGACAACATCAAAGAACTCGAACTCGGCACCATCGCCACCACCACCCTCGGCGAGATCGCCGATGTCCAGGAGGTTTTCGCCCCCGCCCTGGTTACCCGCACCGATCAGCGCTCCTCCGCCTCGATCTCCGGCCGCATCACCGGCTCCAATACCGGCGTCGTCCAGGGCGACATCCAGGCGAAGATCGACTCCCTGACGCTTCCCGAAGGCGTCGAAGTCGCTCCCGGTGGGGTGCTCCAGCAGTTCAGCGAAAGCTTCAAATCGCTCTTCATCGGCATCGGCGTTGCCATCGTCCTCGTCTACGTCATCATGGTTCTGGTCATGGGTTCCCTGCGCAACCCGTTCGTCATCATGTTCTGCCTGCCGCTCGCCTCCATCGGCGCCCTCTCAGCGCTTGCCATCAGCCAGCGCGCCCTCGGCATGCCCTCCATGTTTGGGTTCCTTATGCTGGTCGGCATCGTCGTCACCAACGGCATCGTTCTGGTCGACTTCGTCAACCAGCTCCGCGCCCGCGGACAATCCGTCAACGACGCCCTCCTCGAAGGCGGTCGCCTGCGGGTGCGTCCCGTCCTGATGACTGCCCTCACCACCATCCTCGCCCTGATTCCGATGTCCATCGGCCTCACCGAAGGCGCCATCATCGCCGCCGAGCTGGCCGTCGTAGTCATCGGCGGACTCCTCACCTCCACCTTCCTTACGCTCCTGGTCGTCCCGGTCGTCTACAACCTGGTCAACCGCGGCGGTGCCCTCCCGCGTGACGGCTAGCCCCGGCCCTACGAGGCAAACGAAAGGCTCAGCGTCTCCCCTTCCGCCAACGTGGTTGGTTCGTCAAACGCAATCTCGCCGACGCTGTGCAGCGTGAACCGACTCAGCTCCAGTGAGCCATTCAGCACCTCCATCTCCACCGCCGCCGAACCCTCTTCGGCGTCCTGCCGGCACACCCCCCCCCACGCCGCCCCGTTCGACCAGAAATGCACCCCCGGCCGGGCCGCGAACGCGATCGACCGCTCCATTCCTGAGTACTGGAACCCGGTCAGCGCCAGCACCGCCCCCCGCGAAGCCATCGCCCGTGCGTCCGGATCCTGACCGCCGTTGCGTCCCTCCAGGCGGCCGTCGTTGGCGAAGTCGTCCCAGAAGTCCAGCAATGCGTCGCCCCACGACCGCACCGGCCACGCCGCCCGACAGGTAATGTCTTTCGCCGTCGCCGTCGCCGTCAGCGCCATCGTGCCCCACTGTTCGGCGGTCTTCGCCACCCCGGTCGACTGCATGAACACCCCGCGAATCTCCCCGTCCTCGCGGAGTTCATTAAAGGTGCGCTCCGGCAGGCCGTACAGTCGTCGTTGCCGTTAAAGTTCTCCAGGCCCCCGCACACCGCCGCCTCCACCGGAGCCGAACCCGGGTTGGTCAGCACGAAACGCAACACCGCCACCGGAATCCCGCTGTTGTCGGCGTGGCCTGGGATCAGCGGGTTAAACGCCTCCAGGCGCACATCCAGCGGTACTTCCGCGTCGGCCAGCGTCACCTGGCCGAAGGGATAGGCCGTGTGGAATTCACAATCGCTGAAGCGCGGCAGGCCGTGGTTCGTCACGATCGATCCTCACGAACCCTCGTACTCCGTCAGGTCCACCGGCCCCTCCAGCGCCCACCGCCTTCGCTAGAGCGCGAAGAACGTGTTCGTGCGCTGCAGAAGCGCGCTGATCCGCGGCATCCCCGCCCACCACTTGCCCGGCCGCCACCCCTTCGCCGGCCGGTTCACGATCTCCCAGTCGCGCAGATCGCCCCGCCCGCCCAGCGACACCGTCCTGGTCCCGCCGCCGCCCAGCGGCAGCGCGATCCGCAGCTGCTGATCCGCATCGTAGGACTTCAAACCCGGCCAGCGTGAGTCCAGTTCAGCGGGCATCGCGCGCTCCATCCATCCGGGCCGGCGGGCCGGCCGCGAGGATCCGCAGCGAAGATGGCGGCGGTGCGCCACCGCCGCAAACTCCGTCCTATCCGTCCGTTCGCGCCGGCCTCCCGGCGTAGCGAATCGTGCTGAAAACCATGAACACCGAGCCCGCCACCGTCAGTAGCAGCATCGCCACCAGCATCGGCGCATAGCCCCCGGCGTCGGCCACCAGCCCGGCGATCAGCGCCGCCGGTACCAGCAGCGGGGTCGTCGAGACAGCGAACACCGCCGCGTAATTCGAAATCTGGTCCCGCGGCGCGATATCGATCATCACCGCAAAATCCGAGAACCGCACCGCTCCGTAGCCGGTCCCTACCAGCAGGAAGGAGATGATAAACACCCCATTGCTCGGCGCGATCAACACCAGCGCCAGCGCCGCCACCCCCAGCATCCCCCCCAAGGTCGGCACGATCGTGCTTGTCACCCGGTCCGCCAGGAAGCCCCAGAACAGCGTCGCCCCGGTCTGCGACGCCAGCAGTACCGCCGTGTAGACCCCCACATCCGCCGGCGTCGCGCCGAAATCCCGTACCGCGTACACCGCCAGGAACGACATCGCCAGCAGCCCCCAGCCGATCAGCGTCCGACCGATCACGTAGCGCAGGAACGCCGGGTCGCTGCCCAGCACCCTGGGCACCCGGCCCAGCACCCGATAGATCGACTCCAGCGGCCGGTCGGTATTCTCCGACGGCGGCTCCTTCAACAGCAGCATGCTCGTATTCACCGCCGCCAGGTACAGCCCGGCAAAAAGGAACAGGAACCCGAAGCCCACCGGGAAGGCATCCCTGCCCAGGAAACCCGACACCACCGCCGCCGCGGCCGCCCCCACCGCCCCGCCCACCGTAAACGTGATCGCGATAAACCGGCTACGCCGCCGTACCGACACCACCTTCGCCAACACATCCGAAAACGCTGGTGACTGAAACCCGATCCCGCCGCGGAACATCAACAAGAACAGAAAGAACCCGACCAACATCAGTCCCCGGTGGTCGTCCGCCCAGAAGATCACCATCACCCCGTACGACGCTAGCAGAAGCCGCCCCGAGACGTTCACCCGCCACATATAGAACGCCTTGTAGGGCAGGCGCTCGTAGTACCGTGCCCCAAACAGTTGCGGCAGCGCGAACCCCAGCGCCTCGATCGCTGGCACCAGACCAATAATCACGTTCGATCCCGTCAGGAAACTCACGAACACCGGCATAATCGTCACCGGCGAAATGACGTTGTACCCCAGCGAGAAGAAGCTCATGTTGCCAAACAGAATCAGCTGGTTGCGCAGCCGCACCCGCGGATTCTCGGCTTCGTGGGGCGTCGCTCTCACGGCTTTTGCCAGGTCTCCATCGCCGTGAACCACGGCACTTCTCGCACAGCACTCCGGCGGCCCGCGCGGCGGCGACGAGGAACGAAACAATATCCCCTTTCGCCCCGCGTAGATAGTGCCCCCGGGCGCTTGAATCGCGGCAACCGCCGATGAGCCTCAAAGGACCCCGCGAAAACCCCGCCCCGCCGGTATCGGCCGCCTCCCGATCTGCCTTCAAGACCCTCGGCATCCGCGATTTTCGCTTCCTGCTGCCC
Organism: Chloroflexota bacterium; assembly: GCA_030744875.1. Classification (GTDB taxonomy): domain Bacteria; phylum Chloroflexota; class UBA11872; order UBA11872; family VXNJ01; genus JASLPR01. The sequence goes on along the minus strand of JASLPR010000041.1, from coordinate 38,719 downwards.
AGCAACTCACTCACCCTTTCCGGCCAGCAACTGCGCATGATGGCTCAGGGCTGGCTCGTTCTCGAACTCACCAACGCCACCGTCTGGGTCGGCCTCGCCAACGGCCTCCCCACCCTGGTCGGCGTCCCCCTCGCCATGCTCAGCGGCGTCATGACCGACCGCGCCAACCCCCGCACCCTCCTTATCCAGGTCCGCGTCCTCCTCGGCGTCTCCGCCTTCGTCACCGCCTTCCTCATCGGAACCGGCATCATCGAGCTCTGGCACGTCCTCCTGCTCGCCATGACTGCCGGCGGCCTCCAGGCCTACGGCCTCCCCGCCAGCCAGACCTTCGTCTACGACCTGGTCGGCAAAGACCGTCTCCTCGGCGCCCTCGCTCTCAGTAACCTCCTGCAACACGGCTCCAACATCATCGCCCCGCCCCTCGCCGGCTACCTCATGGGGCGTTATGGCATCGAGACCGGCTTCTATCTCCTCACCGCCATCTTCACGCTTGCCGTCGTCAGCTTACTCTTCGTGCGCGGTGGCAAGCGCTCCGAGCGTCTCGACCGCAAGCCCTTCGTCGCGGAGTTCGTCGACGGTGTCCAGTACGTCCGCCAGGCCCCCCATGTCGCCGCGCTGCTTTTTCTCGCCTCGCTGGCCGTCTTCGGCGCCGCCTTCCTGGCCTTGCTTCCCGCCTACGCCCGCGACATACTCCAGGTCGGCGCCGGCGGATTCGGCCTCCTGACCGGCTCCCAGGGCGCCGGCGCCCTCTTCACCAGCCTCTGGCTTTCCCGCCGCGGCAACATCTCTCGCAAAGGCCGCTCCGTCGTTATCTCCGGCTGCATCTGGGGCACCGGCATGATCATCTTCGCCCTCTCCCGGTCCTTTCCGCTCTCCCTCGCCACCCTCACCATCATGGGCGCCTCGTCCCCCTTCTGGCTCGTTGCTCTCAATACCGCCCTCCAGACCACCGTCCCCGAAAACATGCGCAGCCGCGTCCTGGCCATGTACACCACCGTCTTCCAGACCATGCCGCTTGGCTTCATCCTCGGCGGCACGGTCTCCGCGCTGATGGGCGAAATGGGCGCCATGCTCGCCTGCGGCGTCGTCTTCACCACCTTCAACCTCATCGCCTACACCCGTTCCCGTGCCCTCAGAGGCGTCTAGGGCTACTCACCCTCCGCCATCGCCGCCTCGCTACACCAGCGCCGACTCCGCCAACCGCTGCAACCAGATCGTCATCGCGTTCGCCCCGCGGTTGTCCCACGCCAGGTACGGAATTCCGGTCAGCGTGATCTCGCGGTGACCCGACCCGGACGTGTCCAGCGTCCGGTAGAGCTCCCCCCATTCGCCGTCCGGCACCGCCCCGCGTGCCTTCAAGACGACCACCCCGCCCAGCAGGTCATCGCGGTATTCCTCTTCGAATTCCGGTAACCCCTCCTCCGGCAGCACCAGCGAAGCCTCCCGTACATCGATCTCCGGGTTATCGATCGCCTCGAAGCAGTACACAATCGGCCCCCGCTTCACGGTTACGCTGTCGCGGGTCTCGGTGGCCATCGGGTTCGCCACCAGCAGTTCCACCGGCATCGGCAGGTCCACCACGATCTTGTCGCCCGTCTGCCAGGTCCGCCGAATCTCCAGGTACTCGCCGGGCGTTGCCGCCAGCGCTTCGCCAGCCGCCGTCGCCGTCGCCGAGCGGCACCAGCCCGGGATCCGCACGAACACCGAGAACTCCACCGCCTGTTCCGGTTTCACCTCGATTTCGATGCGCCCGTCCCACGGATACTCCGTCCGCTGGACGATCGCAACCGGCGTCCCGTCCTCCAGTTGCCAGTCCAGCGTGCTGTTGTTGTACATGTGCACCCACACCCCGGCCTCCGACGTCGAATAGTAATACGCTGGCAGTTCCGCCAGCGTCCGCGCCAGGTTCGGCGGGCAGCAGGCCACCCGGTACATGTGCTTAGGTTCCGGCCGGTCCACGTAGAACCAATCCTGGCGGGTGGGGGCCCCGATCCAGTTGCGGTAGGACTCATAATCTCGCCCGCGCTGCATCTCCCCGACCCGCCAGGGGTCGAAGTATCCGTGGCCGCAGCTGGATTGGGGGTTGTCGTAGAAGAACTTCTTGCCGTCCAGGGAGACGCCGCACATGACGCTGTTGTAGAAATGCAGCTCCATGAGATCGGAGTAGCGCGCGTCGGGATCGACGTGCAGCAGGCGCCAGTTCCACATGGCCGAGCCGATCGCCGCGCAGGTCTCGGCGTAGGCGTGCTCGTGGGGAAGCTCGAAGGGCTGGCCCATGGCTTCGCCGTTGCGTCGGCCGCCGAGCGCGCCGGTCACGTACATCTTCTCCTCGACCATGTTGCGGAGGAGCTTCTCGGAGGTTTCGAGGTAGGCCGGATTACCGGTCTCGGCGTAGGCATCAATGACACCGCATAGCAGGAAGGTGACCACGACCGAGTGGCCGGCGATCTCTTCCATGCCGGAGGTGCCGACATGGTCGATGAAGTAGCAGGCGAGGTCCAGGTACTTGCGGTCGTGGGTTTCGCGGTACAGCTCGACGAGGGCCATTTCGATCACCGGGTGGCTGGGTCGCCACTCCTTGTCGCCGGCGCCGAAAATGGTGTGGATGTGATCAGCGACGCGGACGGCGATCTTGATGAAACGGTCGTCGCCGGTGGTGCGGCGGTGGGCGATGGCGCCCTGAATGAGGTGGCCGGCCGCGTATAGCTCGTTCATGTCCTCGTGGGACCAGCGGAGGTGACGGAGGGATATTGGCGCCATGTTGGCGTGGAGGTAGCCGTCGTCGTCCTGGACGGGCTCGATGATGTCGAGGGCGCGATCGATCAGGTCTTCGAGTCCGGGGTCTGGGTCGTGGCTGAGGGCGAACGACGCCGCTTCTAGCCAGCGGAAGATATTGGCCTCGCGAGCGCGGTAGTGGGGCGAAGGCGGCTCGTCAGGCTGGTGGGCGGGATCGGCAGCCAGGCGAAACTTATCGAAGAGATCCTCCTCGATCATTTCGAACTCGTAGGGGATCGTCGTCTCCGCGTTGGTCCGAAAGCGATCCCCCCAGTAGCCGCCCTCCAGGCTCACCGCCGACACCGGCACCGAGCGCAGCTTCGCGTGCGGGCTGGCCGACAGATCAATGACAACGTTCTTGTGGGTAGGCTGCGAATTGGCAGACATTGATCCTCCCGGTAGCAAATTCGGCGGCGCCGAAGGTCCCGGATCATAGGATAGCCCCGGGTCGGTTTTGCGCCCGCCCCCTGGCCCGCCTAACATCCACCTCCGCACCCGTCGTCGCCACCCCACCAGAATCGGAGCGCGCCGTGACCGCAGCCGCCGACCCCACCGCCACCCGCCCCAACATCATCCTGATCCTCGCCGACGACATGGGTTACTCCGACATCGGCTGTTTCGGCTCCGAGGTATCCACTCCCAATCTGGACGGCATGGCCCGCGACGGCGCCCGCCTCTCCCAGTTCTACAACTACGCCCGCTGCTGCCCCACCCGCGCCTCGCTGCTCACCGGCGTCCACCCCCACCAGGCCGGTATGGGCCACATGACCACCCACCTCGGCTACGACGAGTACCAGGGCTATCTCGGACGCAACTGCCAGACCATGGCCGAGGTCCTCAAGACCGCCGGCTACCGCACCTTCATGGCCGGCAAATGGCACATCGGTGGCTCCCACTACCTGGCCGAGCAGGCCGATTGGGATCTCGGTGGCGAGCGGCAGCCCATCCCTGTCACCCGCGGTTTCGATGAGCATTACGGCACCCTCGCCGGCGCCGGCAGCTACTACGACCCGGTCACCCTGGTCCACAACGACACCCTGGTCGAGCCCGACACGGACGACTTCTTCTACACTGACACCGTCGCCGACAACGCCGTGCGGATGATCGACGGCCACGGGAGCGCCGACGACCCGTTCTTCCTCTACCTCGCCTTCACCGCCCCCCACTGGCCTCTACACGCCCACCCCGAAGACATCGCCAAATACGAAGGCAAGTACACCGGTGGATGGGACGAGCTGCGCAAGAGCCGCCACGAGGAACTCAAAGGCCAGAAGCTCCTCGACTCCAAATGGGAGATCAGTCCCCGCAACGAGCAATCCGTCGACTGGCAAGAAGTCGAAGACAAAGACTGGGACGCCGCCCGCATGGCCGTCTACGCCGCCATGATCGATCGCATGGACCAGGGCATCGGCCGCGTGCTCGCCAAACTCGATCAGATGGGCATCGCTGACGACACCCTGGTCATCTTCCATTCCGACAACGGCGGCTGTGCCGAGTTCTTAAAAGAAGACGGTAAGATCGACATCGCCCCGACCCGCACCCGCAACGGCCGCGAAGTCCGCATCGGGAACCAGCGCAGCATCACCCCCGGCGCCGATGACACCTACATGAGCTACGACCTGCCCTGGGCCAACGCCAGCAACAGCCCCTTTCGGCTCTTCAAACACTGGGTTCACGAAGGCGGTATCTCCACCCCGTTCGTCGCCCGCTGGCCCGGCCAGATCAAGGCCGGCCACATCGCCCACTCCCCCGCTCACATAACCGACCTTATGGCCACCTTCGTTGAAGTCAGCGGCGCCACCTACCCGGACGAAGTTGACGGCAACGCCATCCCGGCCATGGAAGGCGAGAGCATCTTCCCGGCCCTGCAGGGCAAAGATTGGGAGCGCCAGCGCCCCATCTGCATCGAGCATGAAGGCAACTGCGCCGTGCGCGACGGCCAGTGGAAGCTCGTCCGCAAACACCCCGGCGACTGGGAACTCTACGACATGGAGGCCGACCGCACCGAGCTCAACGACCTCGCCGCCGGCAACTCTGAGCGCGTTGCCCGGATGGTCCGCATCTACGATGAATTCACCGAACGGGTTGGTGTCCAGTCCTGGGATCACATGCTCGACCGGATTCGCGGCTCCGACTGGGAGAAGGGCGACGCCGCCGTCGCCAGTGTGCGACCCGGCGGATACGCCTAGCACCCAACCCGACCCTCAAACGAAGGAGACCCCGATGGCCGCCGATCCCGAAGCCCGCCGCCAGGAACTCTATGGCCTGCTCGGCGACCTGCCCGATCGACACCGCCCCGTCGCCGCCCGCACCCTCAGCGTCGAAGAGCGTCCCGGGTATGTGATCGAAAACCTCATCCTCGATCTCAACGGCATCGAAGACGTCCCCTCCTACTTCGTTCGGCCCAAAGACAGCTCCGGGCCCTACCCCACCGTGCTCTACAACCACGCCCACCACGGTGAGTACCTGGTCGGCCGCAACGAACTCATCAACCCCCGCGGCAAGCTCGAATCCTACGCCGACGCCCTCGCCGCTCACGGCATCGCCGCGCTGTGTTTTGACACCTGGATGTTTAACGAGCGCCGCGGTCGTTCCGGCGGCGAAATCTTCCGCGAAATGCTCTGGAAGGGCCAGGTCCTCTGGGGAATGATGGTCTACGACAGCATCAAGGCCATGGACTACCTGGTCACCCGCGACGACGTCGACCCCGACCGCATCGCCACCTACGGCATATCGATGGGCAGCACCATGGGCTGGTGGCTCGCCGCGCTCGATCAGCGCGTAAAGGTCACCGTCGACGTCTGCTGCCTGACCGACTACCAGGCTCTCATTGAGACCCGGGGGACCGAAGGCCACGGCGTCTACTACTACGTACCGAAGTTGATGAAGCACTTCACCAGCGGCCAGATCAACGCCCTCATCGCCCCGCGCCCCCACCTCGGCCAGGCCGGCATCTACGATCCGCTCACCCCGCCGGTCGGCCTCGACCGCATCGACCGCGAAGTCACCGCCGCCTACGCCGCCGCCGGCGCCGACGACGCCTGGAAGCTCGTGCGCTCCGCCACCGGCCACTTCGAAACCGCCGAAATGCGCGTCCAAACCCTCGCCTGGCTCGACCGCTGGCTCTAGCCTGCGCTTTTGCGTGGAGGGATAGGTGGGGCCTAGCATGCGGGACCATCCAGATCCCGGACCGAGAGAGGACCGTTCCATGGCCCAGTCGCCCACCAACATCCTCTGGTATTGCAGCGATCAGCAGCGTTGGGACACCATCCGCGCGCTCGGCAACGACAAGATCAACACGCCGCGTATCGACGAGTTTCTCGAAACGGCCACCGCCTTCACCCACGCCTACTCGCAGTGCCCGATCTGCACGCCGAGCCGTTCCAGTTTCCTCACTGGCATGTACCCCTCCTACCTGCGCGCCAACCGCAACGGCAACGGCGAATTCCCCGCCGAAGGCACCGACCGCCTCATCACCCGTCGCCTGCGTGACGCCGGCTACCAGTGCGGCCTGGCCGGCAAACTCCACCTCACCGGTGGTTACGACGGCTACGAGTCCCGTACCGACGACGGCTACAGCTTCTTCCAGTGGAGCCATTCCCCGCGCCGCGACCGGGCCACCTACGCCGACTACTCGCGCTGGATCGAGAGCAAAGGTCACGACCCCCAGGAAGTTCTCAAGCGCTACGACTTCGAGCGCTACCCGCGCCCCAAAGGCGACATGCCCCAGGGCGGTTTCCTCGAGCCCACCCACAGCCTCGACAACGTGCCGCCCGAGCTACACCAGACCACCTGGTGCACCGAAATGACGCTCGAGTTCCTCGAAGGCGCCAAGGCCGAGGGCAAGCCCTGGCTGATGAGCGTCAACCCCTTCGATCCCCACGAGTGCTTCGACGCCCCGCTGGAGTTCTACCGCCGCTACGACCCCCAGGACATGCCGGCTCCCGCCTACCGACCGGAAGACATCGCCCACCAGGACAAGATCGCCGCCGCCGGCGTCGACTTCCAACTCGAAGCCCGCCATCCGAAGGACTGGTGGTTCCCCGAGACCGCCGCCTCCTACTACGCCATGATCGAGCTCGTCGACGAGCAATTCGGCCGCATCCTCGACTATCTCGACGAGACCGGCCAGCGCAAAAACACGATCGTCATCTTCATGAGCGATCACGGCGAGATGCTCGGCGACCACGGCCTCGTGCTGAAGGGTTGCCGCTTCTATGAAGGTGCGGTCCGGGTGCCGCTTGCCATTTCCTGGCCCGGGCACTTTGAGGAGGGCCTCGTCAGCGACGCCCTGGTCGAGCTGACCGACATCTACCCGACCCTCATGGAAGCCACCGACCAGCCCATTCCGGAGGGAACCCAGGGCCAATCCCTCACCCCCATCCTCACCGGGGCCGTGCCGCCCCACGACCACCGCGACTTCGTCTGGAGCGAATTCATCGACGCCATCGGCCGGCCCGACGCCACCCGCGCCTTCATGTACCGCGACCGGCGCTGGAAACTGATCACCTACCACGGCAACGGCATCGGCGAGCTATACGATCTCAAAGCCGACCCCGACGAATTTGAGGACCTCTGGAGCAACCCGCAATACTCTGCCATCAAGGCCGACCTGCTTTCGCGCAGTTTTGACGCCCTTGTCGAGCACATGGACACCGGCCCGGACCGCGTCACACCGTACTAGCACCGAAACTCAATCCGAACGCACGCCCGGACTCCGGCCGCCACCTCAGGGAGAGAACATGGCTGATCAGCGACCCAACATCATCTGGTACTGCACCGACCAGCAGCGTTACGACACCATCCACCGGCTCGGCAACGAGCACATCAACACCCCCAACCTCGATCGTTTCATGGACACCGCGGTCACGTTCACGCACGCCCACTGCCAGGCCCCGATCTGCACCGCTAGCCGCTCCAGTTTCCTGACCGGAATGTACCCCTCCCATCTCCGCAACTCCCGCAACGGCAACGGCAGCGTCTCCTCTGATGTCGAAGAACGCCTCATCACCCGGCTCCTCGCCGAAGACGGCTACGACTGCGGTCTGGTCGGCAAATTGCACCTCAGCGGCGGCATCTACGGTCGCGAGGCACGCGCCGACGACGGCTACCGCTTTTTCCACTACAGCCACGCACCGCGCACCGACTGGCAGCGTCGCGGTGACTACTACGAATGGATCGAAGAGCAGGGCGCCAACGCCGATGACGTGCTGGCGCAGTTTGACGCCCGCCGCCGTCCGCGCCGCGAAGACGACATGCCCCAAGGCGGTCTCTGGGAGCCCACCGCCGACGAAGACAACGCCCCGCCCGAGTTGCACCAGACAACCTGGTGCACCGCCCGGGCGATGGAGTTCATCGACGAAGCCCGCGACGATGACCGGCCCTGGCTTATCAGCCTCAATCCCTTCGACCCCCACCCCCCCCATGACGCCCCCTGGGAGTTCTACCGCCGCTATGATCCCGACACTCTCCCGATGCCCCTGTTCCGGGAGAGTGACGTCGCCACCCAGAACCAGATTTCCGACGCCGGCGTTGATTTCCAGACCCGTTCCCACCACCCGTCGCACTGGGGATTCCCGAAGATCACGGCGTCCTACTACGGCATGATCGAACTCATCGACGAGCAGTTCGGCCGCCTCCTCGATCACCTCGAAGCCACCGGCCAGCGCGAAAACACGATCGTCATCTTCGCCAGCGACCACGGCGAGACCCTCGGTGATCACGGCCTGGCCCTCAAAGGCTGCCGTTTCTACGAAGGCCTCGTCCGCGTTCCGCTGATGATCTCCTGGCCCGGCCATTTCGAGGCCGGGGTCATCAGCGACGCGCTCGTCGAACTCACCGACATTGTCCCGACGCTCATGGACGCCACCGGCGTGCCGGTCCCCGACGATCTCCACGGCGAGTCATTGCTGCCGCTCCTCACCGGCGACGTCCCGGCCGGCGAGCACCGCGAGTTCGTCTGGAGCGAATTTGCCGACTGCATAAACCTTCCCGATGAGTCCCGCGCCACCATGTACCGCGACCGCAACTGGAAGCTGGTTGTCTATCACGGCAACGACATCGGCGAACTCTACGATCTTGAGAACGATCCCGACGAGTTCGAAAACCTCTGGGACAGCGCCGACCACGCTTCCGTCAAGGCCGAGCTGGTCCTGAAGAGCTTCAACCGCGCGGTAATGGCCGCCAACCTCGGGCCCGACCGCGTCATGCGCTACTAGGATGGCCTCCGCCGCAGCCGACCCGGAAGGCGCGCCGCCGCCGAACATCGTCCTGATCGTCGCCGATGACATGGGATTCTCCGACCTCGGCTGCTTCGGCTCCGAGATCGAGACTCCCAACCTCGACGCCCTGGCCGCCGGCGGGTCCCGGTTCTCGCAGTTCTACGCCTACCCGCGCTGCTGTCCCACCCGCGCCTCGCTGCTCACCGGCCTCTATCCGCACCAGGCCGGCGTCGGCCATATGTCCATGCCTATGCCCGAGCCCGCCTACCAGGGCTACCTCAACGAGAACTGCGTCACCATCGCCGAGGCGCTCGGCGCGTCCGGTTACCGCACGCTGATGTCCGGCAAGTGGCACGTCGGCGGGGCCTACCCGGCCCACCGACCCGACGTCTGGCGACCCGGCCGGCCCGGCTCGCCCACGCCATTCACCCGCGGCTTCGACCAGCACTTCGGCACGCTCACCGGCTCCGGCAGCTTCTACGACCCGCATACCCTCATCCGTGATGACACCCTCATCCAGCCCGACTCCGACGACTTCTACTACACCGACGCCATCTCCGACGAAGCAGTCGAGATGGTCACCGGCGCGGCCGCCGGCGACGATCCCTTCTTCCTTTACGTTGCCTACACCGCCCCCCACTGGCCGCTGCATGCCCCGGCCGCAACCGTCGCCAAATATCGCGGCCGCTACCGCGCCGGCTGGGACGCCATCCGGACCGCGCGTCACGAGGAGATGAAGGGCGCCGGCCTGGTCGATTCGCGATGGGAAATCTCGCCCCGTGACGACCTGGCGCCGGCCTGGGAAGAGGTCGCCGAGCAGGACTGGTATGACGCCCGCATGGCCACGTATGCGGCGATGATTGACCACCTGGATCAGGGCGTTGGTAAGATCGTCGCTGAGCTACGCCGGCAGGGCGAGCTCGACAACACCCTCATCATGTTCTTTTCCGACAACGGCGGCAGCTGCGAATTCCTCATGGAAGAGGGCATCCTGGAGATGATGCCGCCCACCACTCGCGACGGCCGGCCGGTCCGCAGCGGCAACGTCGTCGGCATCGAACCCGGCCCCGCCGACACTTTCATGAGCTACGGCCGCCCCTGGGCCAACGTCAGCAACACGCCGTTCCGCAAGTACAAAAGCTGGGCCCACGAAGGCGGTATTTCGAGCGCCTTCATCTGCCATTGGCCGGGGCAGGTGCCCGCCGGTGAAATCGTGCATACGCCGGTCCACGTGATTGATGTCATGCCCACCTGCCTGGAAGTCGCCCGAGCGATGTACCCGGTCGAGCACGACGGCCACCGCATCACCCCGGTCGAGGGCGTCAGCCTGTTGCCGACTCTCCAGGGCCGCGACTGGTCCCCACGGCGTGACCTCTGCTGGGAGCACGAAGGCCAGTGGGCCATCCGCCGGGGTGATTGGAAGCTGGTCTCCAGCGACGGCGGTGGCCGTTCGCTCTACAACCTTGCTGAGGATCGGACCGAGCTACACGACCTGGCCCGGGGGAACGACCCGCGCGTCGGCGAGCTGCTCGACGGCTACGCCGACTGGACCGCCCGCGCCGGCGTTATGCCCTGGAACCGGGTCGGCCAGCTCGCCCTCAACACCGGCTGGGCCGGCGTCCAGGGCGCCATCCGACAGGACCATTCCGAGCCTTATACCCGTCCGAAGTCCGGCTAGAGTGCGCTCGGGTCTCTGCCGCTCAGCGCCAGGAAGAGATCCCGGAACACCTCCGAGCCGCCCACCGCCGACCTTCGCGACTCCGTCCGCGCCGCCCGGGCCGTCCGCAGTGCATCGTCGGCGGCATCCAGTGCGTCAGCCGCCCCCGACTCCCACGGGAACATCGCCGCGCCCACCCCGGCCGTGACATCAAGCACCTCTTTGCCGGCCATTACCAGCCGGGCGAAGTTCTGGCGTAGCCGCTGCACCGCGAAACAGGCATCCCCGACCTCGTGCAGATTCGGCACCACCACCACGAATCGCCCGCCTTCCAGCCGCGCCACCGTGTCCCCGACCCGCACCGTCTGTTGTAGCCGCGTGGCCACCATTTGTATCACCTGGTTCGCCACCCGGATCGCGCCATCCTGGTCCACGGCTAGGATCGCCGCCTCCACCTCGTCTATCGATGCCGACCCCAGCCGGCGCACCGCCGTCACATCCTCATGCGTCACCAGGATCCTTGGCGGGTGGTACCCCGGGGTCCGCTGGGCGCGCAACTGGAACCAGCACGAACTCTCCTCCGCCACCACCTCTTACTCCATCGTCGCTACCGACTTCTGCCCCGATATCACCCCGCGCACGTCTTCCGCGAAACGCCGTGCTTCGAGTGACGGCGACTCTCCGTCCACACACACTTCACTGAAGTTGTCCCCCAACTCCGCCGCCCCGCCGAGGCATCCGGCCTCCGCGCCCTGCTTTCGCCACATGTCGTTTACGGCCGTAATCGCGCCATTCCCATCCAGCACCGCGATCCCCGAGGCAATAACGTCGATGCTGTCCTGCACCAGTTCGTCGACCGGGTTCGCCCCGCGTCCTTAGTTTCGATCAAAACACTCGCTCCGTTCGCAAGATTAGCCAGTTGCGACCGCCGCCCCCCGACCGATCCGACTGCCTCATTCCCGACCGTCCACTAATCGCCCGGACCGCAGCACCCGCGGAATTTCCAGAACTGCCCCAAGGCTACCGGCCCCCTCATCCGCAAGTATGTAACCCATATCCCTCAAACCACCCGATCCCGGATTGGCCGTAGGCGGGCCGTCCATCTAGGATGCGGTCACGAAAATTCCAACCCACCGGATGGGACGCGCACATGGCCTCCAAACCGCCCAATATCGTCTGGTACTGCACCGACCAGCAGCGTTTCGACACCATCGGCCGGCTCGGTAACCCCCACGTCCACACCCCGCGCATCGACCGTTTTATGGACGAAGCCACCGTCTTTACCCACGCCTTCGTGCAGTGCCCCATCTGCACCCCCAGCCGTTCCAGTTTCCTCACCGGCATGCACCCCAGCTTCCTGCGCGCCAACCGCAACGGCAACGCCGGCTTCACCGACGGCGCCGACCAGCGCCTCATCACCCGTATCCTCGCCGAGGCCGGCTACGACTGCGGCCTCACCGGCAAGCTCCACCTGGCCGGCGCCGCCGAAGGCCCCGAGCCCCGCGCCGACGACGGCTACCGATTCTTCGAGTACAGCCACGCCCCGCGTCGTGACTACACCAACCACACCGACTACTACCAATGGATCGCCCGCCAGGGCGGCGACCCCGACGTCGTCCTGCAGCGCCTTGACGACGAAAAGTTCCCCCGCCCCCCTGAAGACATGTACCAGGGCGGCCTCTACGAGCCCACCCCCGATTTTGACAACGCCCCGCCCGAGTACCACCAGACCACCTGGTGCACCGAAATGGCCATCGACTTTATCGGCGAAGCAGAAGAGTCCGACAAACCCTGGATAATCAGCCTCAACCCCTTCGACCCACACCCCCCGCACGACGCCCCGTGGGAGTTCTACCGCCGCTTCGACCCGTACACCCTGCCCGAGCCTGTCTTCGCCGAATCCGATGTCATCCACCAGAACAAACTCGCCGCCGCCGGCATCGACTTCCAGTCCCGATCGATGCCCCCCGAGCATTGGCAGTTCCCCGGCGTCAAAGCCTCCTACTACGCAATGATCGAACTGATCGACGAGCAGTTCGGCCGCCTCCTCGATTTTCTGGAGGCCAACGACCTGCGCGAAAACACCATCGTCATCTTCACCAGCGACCACGGCGAAATGCTCGGCGACCACGGCCTGGTCCTCAAGGGCTGCCGTTTCTACGATCCGCTGGTCCGGGTACCGCTCATGATCTCCTGGCCGGGCCACTTCGAGGCCGGGGTCATCAGCGAAGCCCTGGTCGAAGCCGTCGACATCGCACCCACCCTTGCCGAAGCCGCCGGGCTGGCAATGGCCGAAGATACCCACGGACGTTCGTTGTTGCCTATCCTCACCGGCGAAGCCCCCCTCGACGAACACCGCGACTTCGTCCGCAGCGAGTACCACGACGCCGTCGAAGGCGACGATGAATCTTCGGCCAGCATGTACCGCGAGCGGCGCTGGAAGCTGGTCGTGTATCACGGCAACGAGATCGGCGAGCTATACGATCTGGAGGCCGACCCCACCGAAAGCCACGACCTCTGGGACGACCCGGCCCACCTGGCCATCAAGGCCGAGCTACTGCAAAAGAGCTACGACGCCTCGATCGCCGTCCTCGACCTCGGCCCCGACCGTATCATGATGGCCTGACGCCCGGCTACCGCCGGGGTAGATTCAGCACCCCTGGCGCTGGCAGCGACCCCTGCCACGGCCGTTTCGCGATCGCCGCCTCGTTCAGGTCGGTGCCCCAGCCGGGCGCGTCCGAGATCACCAGATGCCCGTCCTCGATCTGGGGCAATTCGGTAAAGAACTCATCCCGCCACGGCGCCGCGTCCACATCGGTTTCCATGATCTGCACCGAGCGCGTCGACGCGCACAGGTGCCCGGCCATGAACGTCGACAGGTGGCTGTAGTAGTTGTGCGGCGCCATGACGATGTCGTGGCTCTCCGCCAGGTCGATAATCAGTTTCGACTGCGCGAAACCCGTCCACGGCACGTCCACCATCCCCACGTCCATCGCCTTGAGTTCCAGGAACGGCCGGTAGTCCACGAGGGTGTTGATGCTCTCCCCCGAGCAGATGGTGGTGGAGGTCGAGCGCGTCACCTGCCGTAGCGCCAGCGCGTCCCAGGTATCCATTTCCAGCCACATCATCCCGTAGGGCTCCAGCGCGTTCGCCACCTTTGTCGCGCCCTGCGTCTTGAAGTTGTAGTTCACGTCCAGCGCGATATCGAAATCGTCGCCGGCCCCCTGCTTAAAGGCCTCGATCAGGCTCGTGATCCGGTCTACGATCCCCGGCTGCAAAACCCCGTCCTGCGTCGCGTACACATCCGCCGGATCGCCCGGAATTGTGATGTTCGTCTTCAGCGCCGTGAACCCCCGCTCCGCCACTTCTTTGCCCAGATCGGTGATGTCCTGGTAGATCCTTAGCGGCGGTGTCCCCAGCAACTCCGGGTAGCGCGCGCGGTAGCTGCTGCAGTGCGACCAGTAGAGCCGCACCCGGTCCCGGAACGGCCCGCCAAACAACTCATGCACCGGCACTCCATAGGCCTTGCCCTTGATGTCCCAGAGCGCGCACTCGATCCCCGCGATCGCCCGGCCCATCGTGCCGCCCGGCGCCTGCTGATTCAGCCGCGTCATGTCCGCCGTCAGCTTCGCCACCGCCATCGGATCCTGCCCCTCGATCACCGTCCGCATGTCCAGGATTCCCCCGGCAATCGCGTTCGGCGCCCGCCAATCGCTGCATTCGCCGTAGCCGGTTATCCCGGCGTCCGTCTCCACCTTCACGAACGAATACGCCGCCCACGCCGCATCCGCCTGGATCGGCACAACATTCGTAATCTTCACGGCGACCTCCTCGCGAAATCGGCAGCGGTACGACACCGCGGATGTTACGGGAAGCCACCCCTACCGGGGAATTCCGGCCCATCTTTGCAGTGACTCAACGTCCGGCGTAGCATCACCCCACCAGCAACCCGGAGCAGCGCGCGGCCGAAGGAGAACCAACATGGCGGAACAGGCGACCACCGACTCGCGACCCAACATCGTCCTCATCATGGTCGACGACATGGGCTTCTCCGACATCGGCTGCTTCGGCTCCGAGATCAAGACCCCCAGCATCGACGCTCTCGCCGAAAACGGCGCCACCTTTACCCATTTCTACAACTACGCCCGTTGCTGCCCCACCCGCGCCTCGCTGCTCACCGGTCTTTATCCCCACCAGGCCGGCATCGGCCACATGACCCTCGACCTCGAAGCCGTCGGCTACCGTGGCTTCATCAACCGCGAGTGCGTCACCATCGCCGAGGCGCTGAAGGGCGGCGGCTACACGACGCTGATGTCCGGCAAGTGGCACGTCGGCGGCGACTACCTGCTCTCCGCCACCAACGAAGCCCACCCCGGCGAAGAGAAGTGGCCCATCCCCGTCCAGCGCGGCTTCGACCGCCATATCGGCACCCTCACCGGCGCCGGCAGCTTCTGGAACCCGCATACCATGGTCGATGGCGACAAGCCCATCCAGGCCGAAGGCGACGACTTCTACTACACCGATTTCATCGCCGACAACGCCGTCGACTTCATCGGTGAGCACGGCGTCAAAGACAACCCCTTCTTCCTCTACGTCGCCTTCACCGCCCCGCACTGGCCGCTGCACGCCTTTGACGAAGACATCGAGAAATATCGTGGCCAGTACCGCGACGGCTGGGACAAGCTCCGCACTTCCCGCCACGAAGAGTTGAAGGGCTCGGGCATCGTCGATTCCAAGTGGGACATCTCCCCCCGCGACGAATCCGCGCCTCCCTGGGAAGACGTCAAAGACACTGACTGGGAAGACGCCCGCATGGCCGTCTACGCCGCCCAGATCGACCGCATGGACCAGGGCATCGGCCGCATCATGGCCCGGCTCGAGGCCATGGATCTTAAAGACAACACTCTGGTCATGTTCCTGTCCGACAATGGGGGCTGCGCCGAGTTCCTCAAGGAAGATGGCCGCGTCGAAGTTGCCCCCACCGAAACCCGCGACGGACGGCCGGTCCGCGTCGGCAACCACCGCGACCTCATGCCCGGTCCCGACGACACCTATCTCAGCTACGACCTCCCGTGGGCCAACGCCAGCAACACCCCCTTCAAGCTTTTCAAACACTGGACCCACGAAGGCGGCATCGCTACCCCGTTCATCGCCCACTGGCCCGCCGGCATCGCCGCCGGTCAGCGCGTCACCTCCCCCGCTCACCTCATCGACGTCATGGCCACCTGCGTCGACGTCGCCGACACCCCGTACCCGTCCGAGTACGACGGCAATGCCATCCAGCCGCTGCAGGGCGAGAGCTTCCGCCCTGCGTTCAGCGACGATCAATGGAGCCGTGAGCGCGAAATATTCTGGGAGCATGAAGGCAATCTGGCCGTCCGCCAGGGTAACTGGAAGCTGGTCCGCAAGTTCCCCGGCGACTGGGAGCTCTACGACATGGACGAAGACCGCACCGAGCTGGACGACCTCGCTGGCAAGCTGCCCGACAAGATCGCCGAGCTGCGCGGGCTCTACGACAACTGGGCCGCCAACTCGCGGGTTATTCCCTGGGACGAGATTCTCGACCTGCCCAAGATGGCGCCCACCAAGCTGCGCCTCTACTCCACTCTTGCCTACAAGAAGTAGCCGCCCCGCACACCCGCAATCGTCGGGAGGAGATTCAACCCATGTCCGAAGCCCGAGGTCACGCGACCCGCCCCAACATCATCCTCATCCTCGCCGACGACATGGGCTACTCTGACATCGGCTGCTACGGATCCGAGATCGAGACCCCGAATCTCGACGGCCTGGCTGCCGGCGGCTTGCGCTTCAGCCAGATGTACAACTACGCCCGCTGCTGCCCCACCCGCGCCTCGCTGCTCACCGGGCTTCACCCGCATCAGGCCGGCGTCGGCCAGATGACCGCCGACCTCGGTGTCGCCCCCTACCAGGGCTTCCTCAACCAGAACTGCGTCACCATTGCCGAGGCCCTCAAGCCCTCCGGCTACCAGACCCTCATGTCCGGCAAATGGCACGTTGGCGGCGATGTCCACGGCCTCGCCAATCCGCTCGCCGTCCAGGGCGACGAGCGCCATCCCCGGCCCGTCGATCGTGGTTTCGACCACTACTGGGGCGCCATGGGTGCCAACTACTTCCACCCCGCCCGCATCGCCATCGACGATCGCATCGAAGGCCCCCCCGAGGGCGACTTTTACCTCACCGACGGCATCACCGACAACGCCATCCGCCAGGTCACCGAAGCTCAGGCGCAGGACTCGCCCTTCTTCATCCACGTCGCCTACTTCTCCCCGCACTGGCCGCTCCAGGCGCTGCCCGAAGACATCGAGAAATACCGCGGTAAATACCGGGGCGGTTGGGGCAACCTGCGCACCTCCCGTCATGAACAGCAGAAGGGCTCCGGCCTGCTCGACAGCAAGTGGGAGATCAGCCCTCGCGACGCGCAAGCGCCCGACTGGGAAGAAGAAGTCACCGAGAAAGAGTGGGAAGCCGCGCGCATGGCCGTCTACGCCGCCCAGGTCGACCGCATGGACCAGGGCATTGGCCGCATCGTCGCCAATCTTCGCGAACTCGACATCCTCGACAACACCCTCATATTCTTCCTCTCCGACAACGGCGGTTGTGCCGAGTTCCTCGGTGAAGACGGCCCCTCCGAGATTCCCAACTCCACCACCCCCGATGGCCGCACCGTCCGCGTCGGCAACAGCCCCGATATCGAGCCCGGTTCCGACGAGACCTACGCCAGCTACGACCTCCCTTGGGCCAACGCCAGCGACACTCCATTCCGCATGTACAAGCACTGGGTCCACGAAGGCGGCATATCGACCCCCCTCATCGTCCACTGGCCCGACGCCGTCGCCGGCGGCCGCCTGAGCCACGCCCCGGCCCACATCATGGACATCATGTCCACCTGCCTCGACGCCGCCGGCGGTGAGTATCCGCTCCAGCACGGCGGCCACGACATCACGCCCACCGAAGGCGCAAGCCTGCTGCCCGCCTTCCAGGACCTTGCCTGGCGTCGCCCCGACCCGCTCTGCTGGGAGCACGAAGGCAACGCCGCCGTCCGACTCGGCGACTGGAAGCTGGTGAAAGACCGCGCCGGCGACTGGGAACTCTACGAGCTAAACGAAGACCGCACCGAACTCAACGACCTGGCCGCCACCAACCCGGAGCGGATGGCCGAACTCACCGGCATCTATGCCGACTTCGTCCAGCGCTGCGGCATCATCTCGTGGGACGAGCAATACGAGCGGCTCAAGGGCCGCTTCAACCTGCTCGACTACCCCGGTTCCCGCTACTAGCCCAAGAAGCGTAATCACAAGGGAGACGCCCCCGATGTCTGACGCCGGCAACCGCCCCAACATCATCCTCATCATGGTCGACGACATGGGTTTCTCCGATATCGGTTGCTACGGCTCCGAGATCGCCACCCCCAACATCGACGCCCTGGCCAGCGGCGGCCTGCGCTTCTCGCAGTTCTACAACAGCGCCCGTTGCTGCCCCACCCGCGCCTCGCTGCTCACCGGGTTGCACCCGCACCAGGCCGGCATCGGCCACATGACCATCGACTTCGAAGTCCCGCCCTACCGGGGCTTTCTCAACGAGAACTGCGTAACGATTGCCGAAGCGCTCGGCGCCGCAGGATACACCACCCTGATGGCCGGCAAGTGGCATGCCGGCGGCGACTACCCCTACCGTGGTTGGAAGGATGTTGAGCCCGGTGATGCCACCCACCCCACCCCCCGCCAGCGCGGCTTCCAGCACTTCTACGGCACCCTCGCCGGCAGCGGCAGTTTCTTCGACCCCCACACCCTGATGCGCGACGACGACTACATCGATCCCGACAACTACGGCGACTACTACTACACTGACGCCATCGCCGAAAACGCCGCCGATTTCATACGTGATCACGGCCAGGGCCCCGACCCCTTCTTCCTCTATGTCGGCTTCACCGCCCCCCACTGGCCTCTCCACGCGCTGCCCGAAGACATCGCCAAATATCGCGGCAAGTACTCCGACGGCTGGGACCCGGTACGCACCGACCGCCACGAAGAGCAACAAGGCATGGGGCTGCTCGATGCGAAATGGGAAATATCGCCCCGCGACGAGACCGCCCCCGACTGGGACAGCGTTGAATTGAAAGACTGGGAGGACGCCCGCATGGCGGTCTACGCCGCCCAGGTCGACCGCATGGACCAGGGCGTCGGTGCCATCATGTCCCGGGTCCGCGAACTGGGCATGGACGACAACACCCTGGTCATGTTCCTCTCCGACAACGGCGGCTGCGCCGAGTTCCTGCGCGAAGACGGCATCCCCGACACGGCCCCGCCGCGGACCCGCGACGGCCGCACCATCACCGCCGGCAACCACCGCGGCGTCATGCCCGGCGAGGAAACCACCTACCTCAGCTACGACCTCCCCTGGGCCAACGCCAGCGATACGCCGTTCCGGCTCTACAAGCACTTCACCCACGAGGGCGGCATTTCGACGCCGTTCATCGCCCACTGGCCCGACCGCATCCCGGCCAACCGAATCATCCACGCACCCGGCTGGATCGGCGACGTCATGGCCACCTGCCTGGACGCGGCCGGCGCTCCATACCCTTCCGAGTTCAACGGCAACCCGATCACTCCGTTGGAAGGCGAAAGCCTGATGCCGGCGTTCGTAGGCGACGGCTGGACCCGCGACCGCCCGGTGATCATCGAGCACGAGGGCAACGTCGCGGTCCGCGCCGACAACTGGAAACTGGTCCGGCGTTATCCCGGCCAGTTCGAGTTGTACGACATCGACGAAGACCGCACCGAACTGCATGACCAGGCGGTCGCTAACCCGCAGAAGCTGGGCGAGCTCACCGGTCTCTACGACGACTTCGCCGGCGCGGTCGGGATCGTCGAATGGCGCGAACTCATCGAGCATCCCGCCGGCGCGCGCTTCAAGAAATGGCTATAGAGGGCGCGCGCGCGCGCGCGCTCACGTTTGACGTCTTCGGCACGGTCGTCGACTGGCGTGGCTCGCTGATCCGCGAACTCACCCATCTGAACCTCGACTGCGACCCGGCCGAATTCGCCGACGCCTGGCGCGGTGGGTACGGGCCGGCGATGCGTCAGGTTGCCTCCGGCGAGATCCCCTGGACCAACATCGATGCGCTCCACCGGATGATATTGGACGAATTGCTCGGGCGCTTCGCGGTCACCGGCCTCTCCGAAGCGGCCATCGAAAACCTCAACCGCGCTTGGCACCGCCTCACCCCCTGGCCCGACGCCATCGAGGGGCTCACCCGCCTTCGCGAGCAGCACGTCCTGGCCACGCTGTCCAACGGCAACGTCGCTCTGCTCACCAACATGGCGAAACACGCCGGCCTGCCCTGGGACTGCATCCTCTCCGCGGAACTGGTCCAGCGTTACAAGCCCGACGCGGCGGTCTATCAAATGGCCGCCGGCTATCTCGGCTTCACTCCGGCCCAGGTCATGATGGTCGCCGCCCATCCGGCCGACCTGCGCGCCGCCGCCGCCGCTGGCCTGGCCACCGCCTTCGTTGCCCGACCCGACGAGCACGGTCCCGGCGGCCCCATTGAATCGGGGGAAGAATTCGATCTCCGCGCCGCCGATTTTGAAGACCTGGCCGACCAGCTCGCGCCCCCGACTCCGGAATAGTCAAGAGACCGCCCATGCACCGCCTCGCCGCTCAGCTTTACTCCCTGCGAGATGAGATCCACAACCGTGCCGGCCTCGCCAACGCTCTCCGCCGGGTCAAGGCCATCGGCTACGACGGCGTCCAGTTCTCCACCGTCGCCGCCGTCGAAGGCCCCGATACCGACACCAGCCCGGCAGAGGCCCGCCGGATGCTCGACGGCGAGGGTCTGGAGTGCCTCGGCGCCCACCGCGGCTGGCAGGCCCTGCGCAACGACACCGCCGCCGAGATCGACTACCTCCACGCCATCGGCTGCACCTACGTCGCCGTCCCGATCTTCCGCGACGAGTACGACCGTTATGATCCCGACAGCTATCGCCGCTTTGCCGACGCCGTACCGCCCGTCGCCGCCGCGTTGGCCGCCGCCGGCATCGCGCTCGGCTATCACAACCACGCCCACGAGTTCGCCCGACCCGAAGGCGGCGGACCGGCTCCGTTCGACACCCTGCTCGACGAGGCCCCGGCGCTGGCCATCGAACTCGACGTCTACTGGGTCGCGGTCGGCGGCGTCGATCCCGCCCGTCTCCTGGAACGTCTTCACGGCCGCGTCGACTATCTCCACGTCAAGGACCTGACCCTCGTGCGCGATGAAGACGAATCCCATCCCCACCCCTTCTTCGCCCCCGTCGGCGAAGGCAACCTCGACTGGCACGCCATCCTTCCGGCCGCCCGCGACGCCGGAACCACCGTCTGGATCGTCGAGCAAGACGTCTTCCTGCGCGATCCCTACGACAGCCTCCGTTCGAGCCACGATTTCATGCGGGCCGCCCTCGACCGCTTCTAGTCCGGCGGCCGCATCGCCCTATAAGGGCAGCGTCACCGGCTCCCCGTCCCGCGCCGCCGATTCGTAGATTGCCAGGATCAACTCCACCGGCGCCCGCCCCTCCGCCCCGTTGACCCGCGGCTCCCGACCTTCCCCGATCGCCGCCACGAAGTCCTCCACCTGCATTCGGTGCGGATTGTGGTCTATTCGCCCCACCACCTTGCCTGCCGTGTCCGACGGATCGATCCCCGCCGACGGCGCGGCCGCGCCATCGGCCACATCCCACACCACCGCCCGCCCGTCCTCCAGCACGATCGAACCGGCATCGCCGTGGAATTCGTGCCGGCGCGGCCGGCCCGCCTTCATCGAAGTCGAGCCCTCCAGCACTCCCAGCGCCCCGCTCGCGAACCGGATCGCCGCCACCGCGTTGTCCTCAGCTTCGATTTCGTGGGTCAGCGTCGCGGCATAGGCGCTCACCGAGGTGACCGGCCCCATCACCCACTGCAGGATGTCGATCGCGTGGATCGACTGGTTCATCAGGGCCCCGCCGCCGTCCAGTTCCCACGTCCCCCGCCAGCCCCCCTCGTCGTAGTACTTCTGCGACCGAAACCATTTCGTATCCGCTCGGGCCAGCACCATCCGCCCCAGCCGTCCGGCGGCTACCGCCGCGTGCGCCCCGGCGATGTCCGGCTCGGTCCGCGACTGCGAGATGCAGCCCAGCGTCACCCCGGCCTGCCGGCAGGCCGCGATCAACCGGTCGGCCGCCGCCAGGGTGATCTCAATCGGCTTCTCGGTCAGCACATGCAGCCCCCCGTGGGCCGCCCGCGCCCCCACCTCGGCGTGCAATCCGCTCGGCACCGCCACCGTCACCGCGTCCGCCGTTCCCGCCGCGATCAGTTCACTCACCGACCCGTACCCCGGCGTCGCCAGCCGTTCCGTCGCCGCCGCCCGCGCCGCGTCGTCGGTATCCACCACCGCCGCCAACACCGCCCCCGGCGCCGCCCGGATCGCCCGCGCGTGCACATCGCTGATCACCCCGCCGCCCACGATCGCGAACCGTACCTCGCCGGCCAAAGCGCCTCCCGTACTCAGCTACAAACCGCGCTCGCCGGAGATTACTTCACGCCATCCCGCCCGGCCAGTCCACCCCGCTGCTCCCCTACGTCCGCTGCCGAAAACGTCCCCCCGGCCGCGCTGTCTCCGGCGTCGGGACCTTCGAAACTCGCGCAGCCGCCGGCACCGCCAATTTGCGCGCCAGCCTTCCCCGCCGATGATTCAACTCGCCGTCGGAAAGCTGCCCGCCCCAGTAGTCCTGGTCGCCGGCTGACAGCCTTCGCGCCCGGTCACACATCTCCCGCGCCGAGTCCAGCAGCCGCGTCCGGTGCTCACTCATAGAACTTCGCCAGTTCGACGCATGCCAGGGCCGCAATCCGCCCCCGCCCCTCCGCCACCCGCTGCCACAGTTCCACCGAACCGTCCCAGTCGCCGTCGCGTTTCAGCAGGATCGACATATCCAGCGCCACCAGCACCGGGACCAGCCAGCGCTCGCCCGCCTTCATCGCGGGAGGCGCCGAATCGTTGCCGTCCACCACGCTCATTTCGAACAACCTGCCCGCGACTGCGGGATTTCTCTCTATATTACCCCGCGGCGCGGAAGTATAATCCCCAAATCACGCGGAGCTTTACAGGATGCGCGCGCCGTCTGCCCCGGGGGGCCGGCCGGCGCCGAGGTGGTGGAATCATGCAGGACGATCGAGGGCACGACATCAGGCGCGAAGCCGGGCTGGCCGAGGCCGGCGGGCTCATCGACTTCCTCTGGGCCAACAAATACAAGACCCTGCTCTGGCTCCTGCTCACAGCCGGCATGGTGGTCATGTGGATCCTCGCCACCCCGCTCATGGTCGGCGTGTTCAGCACCCTCTTCCAACTGCTCTTCGCCATGAGCTTCATGATCGTCCAATTCGGTGCCCTCTTCCTCTTTCTCGGTCGCGGCCGGGTCTACTGGGTCGGCGCCGGGGAGACCGGCGTTCGTTTCGACGACTACCGCGGCAACGACCAGGTCCTCGAGGTCGCCCGCCGCATCGTCATGCTTCTGCAGGGTGTCCGCGAGATCAAAGAAATGGGCGGCGAGCACACCCGCGGCCTGCTCCTCGAAGGCCCTCCCGGCACCGGCAAGAGCTACCTCGCCCAGGCCATCGCCACCGAGGCCGGCGTCCCCTTTGCCTACGCCTCCGCACCCGGGTTTTCCAACATGTTCATGGGCATCGGCGTCCTCCGCATCATGATGCTCTACAGCAAGGCTCGAAAACTCTCCCGCAAGCACGGCGGCGCCATCGTCTTCATCGACGAAATCGACGCCATCGGCATGTCCCGCGACCGCCAGACCGCCGGTGGCGGCATGGGCATGATGGGCGGCATGATGGGCGGCGGCATGGGCGCGATGATGCTCAACGAACTGCTCATGCAGATGGACCCGCCCAACTTCGACAACGGCTGGCGTCAGCGCATGCTCCGCAAGCTCGGGCTCCGCAAAGAGAAGGCCGCCCTGCCGCCGGTCCTCACCATCGGCGCCACCAACCTTTCCCACACCCTCGACCAGGCCCTCCTGCGCCCCGGCCGATTCGACCGCCAGATCCACGTCGACATGCCCGATTTCGACGGCCGCAAAGACATCGCCGCCTACTACCTGGCCAAGGTCCGCCACGAGGAGATGCCCCTCGACCGCCTCGCCAACGACTCCATCGACTACACCCCGGTCGCCATCAAGCACATCATCAACGAGGCCGTCATCCACGCCCACTTCGAGGGCCGCGACGCCATTACCTACAACGACATCACCCGCGCCCGCGAGGACCACGAATTCGGCCTGCGCGAGCCCATCCGCAATATGCCCCTCGACGAGCGCCGCCGCCTCGCCTATCACGAGGCCGGCCACGCCGTGCCGCTGGTCAAGCTGATGGCCCACGAGCGGCTCTCCAAGGTCACCATCATCCGCCACGGCGGCGCCCTCGGTTTCGCCGCCTGGAAACCCACTGAGGAGCGCCATACCCTCGTCCGCGAAGAAGCCCTGGCCCGCATCCAGGTGTCGCTCGCCAGCCGGGCCGCCGAAGAGCTTTTCCTCGGTACCCGCATGAACGGCGTCTACTCGGACTTCGCCGGCGCCACCTACACCGCCTACATGATGCTGACTGTCTGGGGCGCCGACGGCAGCCTGTTCTCCCACGCGCCCTGGGGAATGGGGCAACTCGATCCGGAGACCAAGACCCGCGTTGAGCAGGTCCTCGAGCAGGAGTTCAAGAAGGCCAAAGCTCTGCTCGTCAAGTACGCCGGCGCCGTCCACGAAATCGCCGAAGGCCTGCTTGAGCACGAAGAACTCGATGGCCAGGACGTCATCGACATCATCGCCAAGCACGACGAGCTCATCGAATCCGGCATGGGACCCAGGTACCTTCCCGAATACGCACTCATGAATGCCGGCGGGCTTTCCGGCGAAGGCGCCCCGCGGCTGCTTTCGCCCAACGGCGGGCCCAACGGTGACGGCGCCACCACCAACGGCAGCGATGCCGCCGATCCGCCCGAGGCCGAACTCGAGGAATAACCCGCCCGCGTAACCGCGTGCCGGACTCCGCCGTTCACCGGATTGCCCGGTTCCGCCTTCACCATCCGGCCGAAGCGCATAAAATCCGGGTGGTGGCCCGGCGAACCGGGACAAATCCTCGACGCTCGAAAGGCTTGCCCAGAACGTGTGCGGAATCGTCGGTTACGTAGGCAGTCGCACCGCCGTGCCGGTCCTGATGGACGGGCTCAAGCGGCTCGAGTACCGCGGCTACGACTCCGCCGGCATCGCCTCTCTCGAAGATGGCGAGGTCCGG
Organism: Chloroflexota bacterium; assembly: GCA_030744875.1. Classification (GTDB taxonomy): domain Bacteria; phylum Chloroflexota; class UBA11872; order UBA11872; family VXNJ01; genus JASLPR01. The sequence goes on along the minus strand of JASLPR010000041.1, from coordinate 13,744 downwards.
GTCCACCGCCGCGCCGGCAAGCTTCGCGAGCTTGAAGACTCGCTCCAGGGCCAGGAATTTGCCGGCACCATCGGGCTCGGACACACCCGCTGGGCCACCCACGGCCGCCCCAACGAAGTCAACGCCCATCCCCAGCGCGACTCCAGCGGCCGGGTCGTCGTGGTCCACAACGGCATCGTTGAGAATTACCGCGAAATCCGCGATCGCCTCCTCAGCCTCGGCTTCGACTTCCGCTCCGAAACCGACACCGAAGTCATCTCCCAGCTCATCGCCCTGCACCTGCGTGACACCGACGACCTCCACGAGGCCGTCCGCCGTTCCCTCGCGGAGCTATCCGGCGCCTACGCCATCGCGGTCATGTGGGCCGGCGACCCCGACGCCATCGTCGCCGCGCGCATCGCGAGCCCGCTTGTCCTGGGCCTTGGCGATGACGAGTTCTTCGCCGCCTCCGACGTGCCCGCGCTGCTTCCGTACACCCGCCGGGTCATCGTCATCGAAGACGGCGAAATCGCTCGCCTATCCCGCACCGGCATCCTCGTCACCGACGCCGACGGCAAGGAACTCAGCAAAGCTGTCGACGAAATCCCCTGGAGCCCGGCGCTGGCCGAAAAGGGCGGCTACAGCCACTTCATGCAGAAGGAAATCTTCGAGCAGCCCCGCGCCCTCGCCGACACCATCAGCGGCCGCTATTCCGAGAAGTCCGGCCTCCTGTATCTGGACAACCTGGTCGACCTCGAGCCCCGGCTCGGCGACATCCAGCGCATCCTCCTGCTCGCCTGCGGCACCTCCTGGCACGCCGCGCTCATCGGCAAGTACTACTTCGAAGAGCTGGTCGGCATCCCCACCGAAGTCGACTACGGTTCCGAGTTCCACTACCGCAAGCCCGTTCTTGACGAATCCTGCCTGGTCGTCGCCCTCAGCCAGTCCGGCGAAACCTTCGACACGCTCGCCGCCATGCGCGCTGCCCGAGAACTCGGCACCCCGATCGTCGCCATCTGCAACGTTCCCGGCAGCACCCTCAGCCGCGAAGCCGACGGCGTGCTCCTCACTCATGCCGGACCCGAAATCGGCGTCGCCTCCACCAAGACCTTCACCACCATCATCGCCGCCCTCTACATGCTCGCCATCCAGCTCGGCCGCATCCGCGACCGTCTCGACGCCGGCCGCGCCACCGAACTCATGCAGCAGCTCGCCCGCCTTTCCGGGCGCATCGAGCTGGCCCTCCGACTCGACGACCAGATCCGCGAGCTCGCTCGTCGCTACGCCGACGTCTCCGACTTTCTCTTCCTCGGCCGTGGCCTCAACTACCCGGTCGCCCTCGAGGGCGCCCTCAAGCTCAAAGAGATCTCTTACATCCACGCCGAGGGCTATCCCGCCGGCGAGATGAAGCACGGCCCAATCGCTCTAATCACCGCCGACATGCCGGTCGTCGCACTCGCTCCTGCCGGGCCCGTCTACGACAAGATGATCGGTAACATCGAGGAGGCTCGCGCTCGCGAGGGCCAGCTAGTTGCGTTCGGCTACGAGGGCGACAAGCTGCTCCCTGAGCTGGCCGACCACTTCATCGGGCTTCCCCCTGCCACCGACCTCCTCTCGCCCATCCTCATGTCCGTGCCCATGCAGCTGTTCGCTTATCACATCGCGGTCCGCCGCGGCTGCGACGTCGACCAGCCGCGCAACCTCGCCAAGAGCGTCACCGTCGAGTAGCTGCCCGCGTTTGGTTAGGCCGGGTCCGCGATACTGGATATTCGCCGGCCCATCAGTTCCCCGTTCATGCCGCCGATGTTCACGTCCCGGACCACACCGTCGCGGTCCACGAAATAGCTCGTCGGCATCCCCACGATCCGGTAACGGTTCGTCGAGTCCCCTTCCGGGTCCAGTCCCACATCGAAGCTCAGCGCAATCTCCTCGGCCACGAACTTCTCCACCGTATCCCGCCGCTCGCCCACGCTGATCGCCACGATCACCAGGTCCCCGTAGGTCTTCTCGGTCCAGATGGCCTCCATCTCCGGCAATTCGATCCGGCAGGGCCCGCACCACGTCGCCCAGAAATTCAGGAAAAGCGGCCGTCCCGCGTAGTCCGCTAGCTTGTGGGTCCCCCCCGCCAGTGACTCCACCTCGAACTCCGGCAGCCTATCGCCGATCGCCAGCCCGATTTCCCCTGAAGATGCCGCCGGGGCCGCCGCACCCGCCGCTTCATTCGCCGCGCCCCCCGCCGGGCCGCAGCCCACCAGCGCCAGCGCTCCGATCGCCCCACCGGCGCCCAGGAGGCGCCGGCGATTCACTAGCCGCGATCCCAAATCGCTGTCCCGCAAGGTAGGCATATCGGGATTCTCGTTCCCGGCGGGTCTTCCCGCCGTCATATTCCGTACAGAATCGAACCTACTGCAGCGTCATCAACCAGGCGGCTAGCAGGTCGACGTCATCCGCGCTCATCCCCAGGCTCGGCATCGCCGTGCCGGGCTTCGCCGCCGGCGGATCGGTCAGCCAGGTCTTCATGTTCTCGATTGACATGTCCAGCGATTCCGCGATCTGTGGCCGTGAGGCCATCCCGTCCAGTTCCGGACCAATCGTCCCCTCCGCCGCCGGAATGCCCGACACCTTGTGACAGGCCCCGCAGCCGCGCCCCATGAACAGGCTCTCCGCCGCCGCCACATCCACCGCTCCGGCCGCTGCCGGCTCCTCGGCCGGGCCCTCGGTCGGCGCCTCAGTCGCCACTGCCTCCGCCGCCGGCGCCGAAGTCTCCGGAACGCTCGCCGGCGCCGCGGCCGCCGCCACCTTCGGGGCGGCCGACGGGTCCGATCCGTACTCGGGTTCATCGGCCGTGCCGCCGCACGCCGCCAGGACCGCCGTCAGGACCAGCGCACTCAGCAGGCCCAACATCACGTGCCGTGAACGCCGCTCAGGTTTTCTTGTCCGGTACATCGCAATCCTCAGGAACTTTCTTGGTGGTAGAGCACGACCGCCCGGCCGGGCCGGTCGCGGGCCCACCGAGCCTACTATCAACCGCCAGCCGCCGCAAAGCACCCCCACCCCGCCTCACAGATTGATCGCCACGATCGTGAACGCCGACAGCACCATCCCGATCAGCGTCAGCCGCCCAAATCGCTGCTTCCAGACTAGGTAATCCACCGCCGTCAGGATCAACAGGGCAGCCGTCGATATGAACGGAAACACAAATGATGCCGGCAGATCGAACAGCGCAATCACCATCGTGAAGCTCTGTGCCAGGTTCAACAATCCTAGCAGCATTCCGACGACCACCGCCCGCGTTTGGGCCCGCCGGCTCGCCCGCGGCGCCGGGTACCCCTGCCGCCTGGCCTGTCCCCGGGCCAGCCGGCCGACCAGCGGCCACGTCACCACCGACGACGCCGTCGCCGCGATGAACGTGAACGCGCTCAGATCAATCGCCTCCGCCTCCACCGCCGTCTCGACGAACGCCCGGGCCGCCAATCCGCTGATTCCCAGAGAAACGATCGAGTAGAGGGTCAAAAGGGGCATCAGGCGGCTGCTCGCCCCGGTGCGGCGCGCCACCCGCTGCGCATCCGAGCCAATCAATGGCAGGGCGACAAACGAAGCCATGATCCCGGCGAATCGAAACGCCGACGGCGCCTCGCCCCACAGCAGGATGCCGCCGGCGATCGGGATCGCGATCGCCAGCCGGTTGATCGTGAAGGACACGCTCAGTCCACCTAGGGTGATCATCCAGAACAGCACGATATACATCGACTGGTAAACCAGGCCCTGAACCAGGCCGAACACCACTGCCGGCCACTCGAACACCAGGCCCCCATCCACCATCGCCCACGTCACGGCCACCACCATCGCTGTGGCGTAATTCACCGCCCCCACCGTGAAATACGTCATCGTCACCCCGTGGGCGTACCGGGTGATCAACGCGAAGGTGTTCGCGGCGGCGACGTGAAGGAACAGGTAGATCAAGCGGAGGACTCGAAAACGAAGGTGGTGGGATCCTGGGGCGACCGTCACTATCGAACCTGCGCCGGCAAGATGCAAGCCGGTCGGAGCCTCACGGACTCCCATCGCCAGAGGGCGAAGCCGCCAATTCCCTGTGCTACGCTGAATTATCCGCGGCCGGCCGGCCGTCGATGTCCTCACAACCGGGAAAGCCAATCTTGCTTCCAGCCAGCCGCCCCACCGTCACTACCGCCCCCTCCCGACGCCGCCCCCGCTAGCCGGGACGTCGAGGAGGGGTTCCCCGCCCGCGCGACCGGGTCCCGTCGCACCCGCCAACCATTCCTACAATCACGCCGGAGACCAACCCATGGCAATGACCGAACTCGAAACCCTGCGCCACTCGTGCGCCCACGTAATGGCCACCGCTGTCCAGCAGATTTTCCCCGACGCGCAGTTCGGCTTTGGCCCGCCCATCGACACCGGTTTCTACTACGACTTCGATCTCCCGCGTCCGCTGACCCCGGAAGATCTCAAAGAGATCGAACAGCGCATGCGGGCCATCACCAAAGCTGCCGACCCTTTTGTTTACGAAGAGATCTCCGGCGACGACGCCCTCAAGCTCTTTCGCGACGCCGGCCAGACCTACAAAGTCGAAGCCATCCGCGACCTCGCCGCCACCGGCGAGACCATTTCCATCTACCGGTCTGGCGACTTCTTCGACCTCTGCGCCGGACCCCACGTCGCCGACACCCGCCGCGTCGGCGTCTACAAGCTGCTCTCCATCGCCGGCGCCTACTGGAAGGGTGACGAGAAGCGCCCTCAGTTGCAGCGCATCTACGCCACGGCCTTTCCTTCGAAGAAGGACCTCAAGGAGTACCTCCACCAGCGCGAAGAGGCGCTCCGCCGCGACCATCGCACCCTCGCCCGCGATCTCGACCTCTTCTCCATCAGCCCTGAGGTCGGCGCCGGCCTCGTCCTCTGGCACCCCAAAGGCGGCGTCCTGCGCGAGATCATCGAGGATTTCTGGCGCGCCGAGCACCGCAAGCGCGGCTACGAAATCGTCTACACACCCCACATCGGCCGCAAAGAGCTCTGGGAAACCAGCGGCCATACCCGCTGGTACGCCGAGGGGCTCCTTCCCGAGATGGAACTCGAGCACCAGTCCTTCATCAACAAGCCGATGAACTGTCCTTTCCACGTCAAGATCTTCGGGTCGCGGACGCGCAGCTACCGCGACCTGCCCATTCGCATGGGCGAACTCGGCACCGTCTATCGCTTCGAGCGCTCTGGCGTCCTCCACGGCGCGCTCCGCGTCCGCGGCTTCACCCAGGACGACGCCCACATCTTCTGCCGGCCCGACCAGTTCGCCGAAGAAGTCGCCGCCGCGCTGGACATCGCCCGCTTCATCCTCGGCACCTTCGGGTTTAGCGAGCTCCAGATCGATCTCAGCGTTCGCGAAGAGGACGGCTCCGACAAATACGTCGGCGCCGACGAGATGTGGGAACTCGCCGAATCCGGCCTCGTCCAGGCCCTCGATGCCGCCGGGCTCTCCTACACCCGGGTCCCCGGCGAGGCCGCCTTCTACGGGCCCAAGATCGACGCCCAGGTCCACGACGCCATCGGCCGCACCTGGCAACTCACCACCGTCCAGGTGGACTTCAACCTCCCCGAACGTTTCGACATCGAATACGAAGACGAAGACGGCTCCCGCAAGCGCCCGGTCATGGTCCACCGCGCCCTGCTCGGTTCCATGGAGCGCTTCGTCGCGATCCTCATCGAGCACTACGCCGGTGCCTTCCCCGTCTGGATCGCCCCGGTCCAGGCCATGCTGATTCCCATCGCCGATCGCCACCACGACTACTGCCACGAAGCCGCCGAGCGCATGCACGCCGCCGGGCTGCGTGTCGAAGTCGATGCCCGCGGCGAGCGCATGAACCGCAAGATTCGCAACGCCCAGGTGCAGAAGATCCCCTACATGCTCGTCGTTGGCGACCGCGACATCGAAGCCGGCCAGATCTCCGTCCGACTCCGCTCCGAGCAGGATCTCGGCGCCATGGACATCGATCAGTTCATCGCCGCGGCCACCTCCGTGGCCGCCGACCGCTCGGAGGGCTACGGCTTCGACGACCCGGCCTGATCCCGAAGCCGCCGACACCTACTGGTTCCACCCGCCGCGTCTCGGCGAGCGTCTCGGCACGCTCTACCGGCAACTCCTCGCCGAGTACGGCCCGCAGGAGTGGTGGCCTGCCCGGCATTCCTTCGATATGTGCGCCGGCGCGATCCTCGTACAGAACACCGCCTGGGCCAACGCCCGCCGCGCCCTCGACAACATCGAAGCTCGCGGCGCCGACTCGATCACCGGCATCGCGGTCCTCTCCCGGGTCGAACTCGCCGAACTCGTTCGTCCCTCCGGCTACTACAACCAGAAGGCCGCCAAGCTCGCCGCCTTCTGCGAGCACGTCCTCGACAACCATGACGGCGATCTGGGCAAGTTCCTCAGCCTGTCCCTCGACACGCTCCGCGAACAGCTGCTTGCCATCTGGGGTATCGGCGCCGAAACCGCCGACGCCATCATCCTCTACGCTGCCCATCAACCATCTTTCGTCATCGATACCTACACAGTCCGCCTGCTCGACCGCCTGGGCATCGCCCCGGCCGACATCTCGCGCAAACGCCTCCGCGAAACCGTGATGGCCGCGCTCCCGCCCGACCTCAAGCAATACGCCGAACTCCACGCTCTCATCATCCAGCACGGCAAAGCCACCTGTCGCAAGACTCCCGATTGCGGTTCCTGCTTCCTGCTCGACCACTGCGCCCACGGCCAACTCCAGGGCATCCCCGGCGTGCGTGGCGTCCGCGCCATCCCACCCGACTCCGCCTAGCGTTTGCCCCGCAGGCGGTGGGCGATAACAATAGAAGGCCCAAAACGCCCGTTCGACTGGAGAATCTCATGCGCTATCGCGAACTCGGCGCCCCCGGACATCCCGGCCTCCGGGTATCCGAAATCGGCTTCGGCACCCGCGAAATCGGCGGCACCGTCTGGCTGCGTGAAAAAGGCGAGCCGGTCCCCTACGGCCTCGGTGAAGCCGACGACGACACCTCCGTCCAGACGATCGCCCGCGCCCGTCACCTCGGCATGAACTTCATCCTCACCAGCCCCGCCCACGGCGACGGCCACGGGCAGGAAGTGGTCGGGCGGGTCATCGCCCGCGACCGCGACTACTGGGTCGTCGGCGCGCTCGGCGGGCTCGAGGTCGAAGACGGCGCCCTCAAGCGCGACTTCTCCTACGACACCCTCGTCGCCGGCCTCGACGCCAGCATCGAGCGACTCAAGAGCTACGATGTCGACCTCTTCATGCTCGACAACCCGACCCAGGCCGAACTCGACGACGGCGCCTGCCTTGAGGCCCTGCAGCGCATCGAGCGCACCGGCAAAGCCGGTTTCGTCGGCGTCGATATCTCCAACTCCGACGCCGATCTCGCCCCGCTCCTCGACGCACGCGTCAACGTCGTCGGCGTCCGCTACAACATCTTCGAAGCCGGCAACGCCGAGACCTTCGCCCTGGCCCGCTCCAAGGGTGTTGGCATCGTCGCCCAGGGCGTCCTCGCCGACGGCCTGCTCACCGGCACCATCGACAGCATGGACGAGTTCAGCTCCGACGACGAACGCAGCTGCATGCAGCGCGCCGATGTCGAAGAGCTCATCCGCCGCGCCGCCAAGCTCTCCTTCCTCGCCAGCGAAGACCGCACCATCACACAGGCCGCGCTGCTCTACGTCCTTGCCAATCGCGGCGTATCCGTGGCGCTCACCGGCGCTTTCCGGCCCAAGCACGTCGAAGAAGACGTCCGCGTCGGCAACATGCGCCCGCTCGCCGACGACGAACTCAGCGCCATCGCCCGCCTGCAGCGCGACGGATTCCCTAACTAGCCAAACCCCGGCCCCACGCAACTCCGAATAGGGGCAACAATGGAACTTCGAACCCTCGGCAAGACCGGCTTCAAAGTCTCCGAAATCAGCATGGGCGCCTGGACGCTTGGCGGCCAGTGGGGCGACATCGACGAAGCCGGCGCGACCGCCACGGTCCGTGCTGCCCTCGACGCCGGAGTCAACTTCTTCGACGTCGCCGATGGCTACGGCCCGCTGGTCGCCGAGCAGCGCCTCGGCGCCGCCCTCAAGTGCCATCGTCAGGATGTGTTCATCTCCACCAAGCTCGGCAACTTCCTCCGCCGCCACGGCCACCACGCCCGTTACACCCACCCGCTGCACATCATCAACTCCGTCCACGCCGCCCTCTACCGCCTCCAGACCGACTACATCGACGTGCTGCTGTGCCACCAGGCGGGTCCCGAGGATTCCGACCTCTTCGTCGAGTCCTTCGAGCAGCTCATCGAGCAGGGCTTGATCCGCGCCTACGGTGTCTCCACCATGAATCCCGGCGTCATCGAGAAGTTCGACCACATGAGCAACTGCGGCGTCGTCCAGATCGACTACAGCATCGTCCGCCGCGGCCCCGAAGAAGGCGCTCTCAAGACCTGCGCCGAGCGCAACATCGGCACCCAGATCCGCGGCGGGCTCGGCCAGGGCGTACTCACCGGCAGCTATAGCCGCGACTCGCGGTTCACCGATGCCGTTCGGAGCAGCTGGAACGAAGGCGAGCGCCACGAGCTCTTCTTGCGCGAAATCGCCACCGCCGAAAAGGTCAAGGCCCTGGTCACGCCCGAGCGTTCCATGGTCGACATCGTCCTGGCCTTCGTTCTCGCCCACCCGGTGGTCAGTTGCGCCATCCCGGGCATGAAATCGCCCGACCAGGCCCGCGCCAACGTCGCCGCCGCTGCCGTCAAGCTCACTGACGACGAGATGGCCACCATCCGCGAAGCCAGCGCCGGCCTCCTCTAGCCCTCGCCGGGCAACTCTCCCCCGAACCCCCGCCCTAGCAACACCCCCGGGTCGCCCTACTCCGGCAGCACCGCCCGGATCTGGCCCAGGTCGTAGATCGTCGCGTCCGCCTCTGGCAGGTCGTCCGGCACATCTGCCGGCAACGTGCTTCGAAACCGGTTTAGCCAGATTGTGAACATACCCAGTTCCGCCGCGCCGACGATGTCCCGCCGAAAGCTATCGCCGATCATCGCCGACTGCTCCGGTTCCAGTCCCATCAACGCGAGGATGTGCCGGAACGCCGCCGGTTCCGGCTTACCCGCCCCCACTTCGCCAGAAATCACGATCGGGTCGAATCGCCCTCGCAATTGCGCCCCGTCGATCTTCTCGTTCTGCACATCCGGCGAGCCGTTCGTCAGCAGCGCCAGGCGGTAGTCCCGCGCCAGGTCGTCCAGCGTCGGCAGCGCCTCCGGGTACACCAGGTGCCGCGTCCGCCGCTCCCGTCGAAAGGCATCCGCCAGCTCCAGCGCCAGCGCTGCATCCTCAATCCCGTGGTCCGCCAGCGCCCCGCTCCAGGCCTCCAGTCGGTATTCCGGAAGCCACCGCGCCAGCGGTTCCAGCCGCGGATCGGGATACGAGAAATTCCCCCACAGCGCCTCCCACGAACTCGCCCCCAGCGCCTTCGCATGCGCGCCGAAATCCGACGCCCGCCACACCTTCTGCGCGCTCTTGAACAGACTCGCCGCCAGCGCCTCCGCATCGATCCCGTGCCGTTCCGCCGCGATCTCCGCCGCCGCCACCGCCGCCCCCTCAGCCGAAGGGTTGTCCGGCATGATTGTCTCGTCCAGGTCGAATATCAGCGCCTCCAGCCGCACTACTCACCCCCGCCCCACTGCATTCCTTGCGGCAACTCTCCGATCAACCCCACTGCCGCCAGCGCCCTCTGCACGATCTCTCCCACAACCTCTTCCAACGACTCCAGCCGCTGGTAAAACGCCGGCATCGGCGGCAGGACCGTCGCCCCCGCCTCGCTCAACGTCAGCAAATTCCGCAAATGAATCGGCGACAACGGAGCCTCCCGGGGAATGACCACCAGCGGCCTGCGCTCCTTGATTGCCACGTCGGCCATCCGGTGCACCAGACTCGTCCCGACCCCCGTAGCGATGGCCGCCGCGCTCGCCATGCTGCACGGAATCACCGCGTAGGCCCGCACCGGAAACGACCCGCTCGCTAGCGCCGACGCCATGTCTCCGGGCTTGTGCACCGTCAATTTCCCCAGCGCGCCCAACTCCGCCAGCGCGTCGTCCAGCGACTCCTCCAGCTCATGCTCCCAGGTCAGCCGCCCGTAGCGGGTGCAGACGAACTGCAGGTGAAACCCCTGCTCCAGCACCGCCGCCGCAAAGCGCCGCGCGATCACCGACCCGCTCGCGCCGGACACCGCCAGCGCCACATTTTCTCGATCCGCCTTCGAACTCATACCCCGATTATGAAGTGCAGGATCACCGACGCCATAAACGTGATCGAGACGTACCCGTTCATGTCGAAGAAGGCTTTCTGCAGCCGGTGCAGGTCATCCGCGCGCACCATCCCCGCCTCGTACACCAGCAGCGCCGCCGCGGTCGCCACTCCGATCCAATAGACCGGGCTCAATTCCGCCACCACCCCCAGCCCCACCATGCAGTCCACCGCCACCAGGTGCGACCCTCGCGAAAACCACAGCGCCGGTCCGATCCCGAACCTTGCCGGAACCGAATGCAGCCCCTCGCGCCGGTCCACCTCCACATCCTGGCAGGCATAGATCACGTCGAAGCCGGCGATCCAGAACATCATCGCCAGCGTCAGGAGCACCGCCGCTCCGTCCAGCCCGGCCGTCACCCCAATCCACGCCCCCGCCACCGCGATCGCGTCCGCCAATCCCAGGAACCAGTGCGACAGCCACGTAAACCGTTTGAAGTACGGATAGGCCGACACCAGCACGGCCGCTACCGGCGCCAGCGCCAGCGCGGTCGAATTCAGCCCCCAGGCGGCTAGCCCCAGCACCACGAACCCGCCCGCTCCCAGCGCCAGCATTTCCCACCGCCGCATCGAGCCCGCCGGCAGTGCCCGCATTTCGGTCCGCGGATTTCTTGCGTCCAGTTCCGCGTCGATCAGCCGATTCGCCGCCATCGCCCCGGTCCGCGCTCCCGCCATCGCCAGCGTAATCAGCGCCGCCACCCCCCAACCCGGCCAGCCGTCGGCCGCCAGCAGCATCGCCGCGAACGCAAACGGCAGCGCGAAGATGGTGTGCTGGAAGCGGATTGATTCCAGGTAGACCCCGGCCCGCGCGATCAACCGCTCCCGCCCCTCGTCGGCAACCCCACCGCCCACCAGCCCTCCTCAGTCAAGGCCCAGTTCCGACCAGCGCCGGTCCACCTGCTCGCGAATCTCCGCGCTCATCACCACATCCGGTGGCCAGTCTCGGTGATGCCCCTCCTCGGGCAACTTCGTCGTTGCGTCCATTCCCATCTTCCCGCCGTAGTGGGGCTCCGCCGAGGCGTGCTCCAGCGTGTCCGTCGGCCCGGTCACGATCTCCACATCCCGCGACGGGTCCACGTTATTCCCCACCCGCCACAGCACCTCGCGCAGGTTCTGCACGTCCACATCCTCGTCCACCGCGATCACGAACTTCGTGAACATCATCTGCCCCAGGCCCCACACCGCGTGCATCACCTTGCGCGCCTGCCCCGGGTAGCGCTTCTTGATCGACACGAGCGCGAAGTTGTGGAACACCGCATCCACCGGCAGGTGGATATCCACCAGTTCCGGAATCATCAGCCGGATAAGCGGCAGGAACAGCCGCTCCGTGGCCTTGCCCAGGTAGGCGTCTTCCATCGGTGGGCGGCCGACAATCGTCGATAGATAGATCGGATCCTCGCGCCGGGTGATGGCGGTCACGTGCAGCACCGGATATTCGTCGGCCAGCGAATACACCCCGGTGTGATCGCCAAACGGCCCTTCGGTGCGGGCCTCCGCCGGGTCCACATAGCCCTCGATCACGAACTCGCTGTGCGCCGGCACCATCACGTCCACCGTCTTCGCCCGCACCATCTCCACCGACTTCCCGCGCAGGAAGCCGGCGAACACCATCTCGTCCACATCCGGCGGCAGCGGCGCGCTCGCGGCATACGTCAAAACCGGGTCCGTGCCCACGGCGATCGCCACTTCGAGCCGTTGGTCTTCCTGCCGCGACTGCCGAAAATGCTCGCTCCCGCCCTTGTGCAGCTGCCAGTGCATTCCCAGGGTCCGGTCATCAAACACTTGCAGGCGGTACATCCCCACGTTTCGCCGTCCGGAGGCCGGGTCATGCGTGAACACCAGCGGCAGCGTGATGTACTTGCCGCCGTCGTCCGGCCAGCACTTCTGGATCGGCAACTCCGCCAGCGACGGGTTCTCGGTCTCGACCACTTCCTGGCACGCGCCCGAACTCACTTCCTTCGGTCCGATCCTCCCAACCTTGATGATGTCCCCCAGCGCGCCCAATTTGCCCAGGATGCCCTTCGGCGGCGGGCCCATCGCCAGGTCCAGCAGTTCCTCCAGGCGATGCTCCAGTTCGCCCCACTCCTCCACGCCCAGTGCCAGGCTCATCCGCGCTGCCGAGCCGAAGATGTTGGTCGCCAGCGGGAATTGCGACCCCTTCACATTCTCAAACAGCAGTGCCGGGCCGCCCGCCTTCACCACCCGGTCGGTGATCTCCGTGATCTCCAGTTCCGGGTCCACCTCCGCCGTCACGTGGCGCAGTTCGCCGCGCTCGTCCAGCAGTTTCAGGAACTCGCGCAAATCTCGAAACGCCATTCGGTCGAACCTCTCAGCTACGCGCCGCGGCGATGCCGTCGGCCAGGCGACGCGCCGCCGCCGTGATGCCGGGCCAGTCCCGGCCTTCCACCAGTTCCAAGCCTACCAGCGCGCTCCCGATCCCCACCGCGAAGGCGCCGGCCCGGATGTAGTCCCCGGCGTTCTCCAGCGACACCCCACCGGTCGGCAGCAGCCGAAACCCGCGCAGCGGCGCCAGCACGTCCGAAATGTACTTCGGCCCGCCCAGCCTCGCCGGGAACACCTTCACCACGTCCGCCCCCAGTTCGGCGGCCCGGGTGATCTCGGTCGGCGTAAACCCGCTCGGCATCACCGGCACATCCAGATTGTCGCAGACCTTGATTACGTCCTCGTCCGTATTCGGGGCCACGATGAACTGCGCCCCGGCGTCGATCGCCTGGATCGCCGCCGCCGCGTGGATCACCGTCCCCGCCCCCACCAGCGCCCGGTCGCCCACGCGCTCGCGGATTTCGCCGATGGTCGCGAAGGCCGAGGCGCTGTCGGTCGTCACCTCCACCACATCCATCCCGCCCTCCAGCACCACCTCCACCACTCCCAGGGTCAGCTCCGGCTCCAACCGGCGCATGATCACCACCGCTCCCGTCCGCCCCACCCACTCCACGATCTCCAACCGGCTCAATTCCTGGCCATCCGTTTCTGGCATCGCTCCTATTCCCTCCCGGCGACCGGTCCGGCCGCCGCCGGTGCGTCAAACGGAATCTCCGTCAGCCGCTCGATTATGTAGTCCGGGCGCTCCGCCGCCGGTAGCGCGTCCGCGTCCGCGCGTGAATCCACTCCGGTCAGCACCAGCGCCGAGCGGGCCCCGGCTGCCTTCGCCCCGCCCACGTCCGAATAGAGATTGTCGCCGATCACCAGCAATTCAGCCGCCGTCGCGAACGACACATCGTTATTCGGCGCCACCAGCATCGCCCCGTCGCGCTCGATCGCCCGGTGCGCCTGGGTCAGGTGGCGATAGGCGAAGTTCGTGTCGATTCCCAGCACCACCGCATCGACCGGCTCCTTGCCCAGCTTGCGCACCACCGCGATTCCGGTCCGCGCCACCGGCTCCGCAATCGAGTCCGTCCCCAACACCAGCACCCG
>JASLPR010000040.1 GCA_030744875.1 Chloroflexota bacterium | reverse complement strand
TTCACGCCGCCGGTATCGCGCCGGGACTGGTGCACGCGGCCAACTCGGCGGCGGCGCTGACGATGCCGCGGGCCCGCTATGACGCGGTGCGCTGCGGCATCGCGTTGCTGGGGATCGACCCGGCCGAAACCTGCCCACTGCCGGACGGCTTCAGTCCGGCGCTGACGATGAAGGCCCGCGTGGCGCAGGTGAAGGATGTCGCGGCCGGCGGTTTCGTGGGCTACGGAGACGCCGGGCGGTTGGAGCGCGATACGCGGATCGCGGTGGTGGCGGCCGGCTATGGCGACGGCCTGCGGCACGGCCCCAACAACGCGGGGCAGGTGGTGATCCGCGGTCAGCCGGCGATGATCGTCGGCAACATCTGCATGGATATGTTCATGATCGATGTGACGGCGATCCCGGGAGCGCGCCCCGGTGACGAGGTGACCCTGATCGGCGGCGGAACGGATTCGCCGGTTGCGGTAGACGCTGTAGCGCGGGCGACCGGTACGCTTCCCTATGAGGTAATTTCGCAACTGCTGCCGCGGGTGCCGCGGGTCTAGCCGAGGAGTTGAAAACGATGCCCGAGGTTTACGCGCATAGCTGGAACTACAGCGATGACACGTTCGCGACGGCGGTGACTCGTGGCGCCGGATTTGGCTACAACGGCATCGAGGTCTACGGCGGGCATTTCCCGGATGCGTTCGATCCGGTCGGGGGACTGGAGGAGCTTTGCGCGGTGGGCGAGCGCGGCGGGCTGCCGGTGATGGTGGCGCCGCTGATCGTGGATTTGCTGACCGTTGCCGACGGCGAGGTGGCGGCGCGTACCGAGGCGGCAGTGGGCCTGGTGACCGCCGCGGGCAGGCTCGGAATCCCGGCGCTGAACGCGATGATCGGCTGGCTGCCGCCGGACGCGGCGGGTCGCGATGGCTCGGCGCTGGCAACGGAAGGGCATTTCGAGCGGGCCATCAAGCTCTGCGGCGAACTGGCGCAGGCGGCCGCGCGGGCCGGCGTGCAGATCACCCTTGAAACCCACATGCAGACGATCCACGACGTGGCCGCCAGCACCCTGCGCATCGTCGAGGCCGTGGACAGCCCGCACCTGCGGGTCAATATCGACGCCGGAAACATGTACTCGGTGGCCCACGCTGAGCCGGCAGAAGAAGCGCTGGATCAGTTGCGCGAGCACGTCACCTACGCGCACCTGAAGAACTGCCGCGAAATCAACGGCCAGTTCGACTACCACTGGTCGCTGGCCGGCGGCGACCTGGACTACCGGCGGCTGGTGGGATCGCTGGCGGCGGGCGGCTTCGCCGGGCCGTATTGCATCGAGTATTCGGGCAGCGGTGACCGCGACCATGCGACGCGGGCGGACCTGGAATACCTGCACGGGCTCTTCGCCGACCTCGGCATCGGGTAGCGGGGACGGATCGGATGGCGGAGTTCAGCCTGGCGGAGATCCGCACGGCGCTCGGGCAGTCGCCCGAAGCTGGCGATGAAGTGGTGCGGCTGAACGGTATCCAGTTCGACTCGCGGCAGGCGGCGCCGGGGGAGCTGTTCGTGGCGGTGAGCACGGCCACGGGAGATGGGAATCGGTATGTCGGGGCGGCGTTCGACGGCGGCGCGCAGGCGGCGATCGTGGAGCGGATCGATCCGGGACAGCCGGCCGGGCGGCAGGTTCTGGTCGCGGACTCGCTGGCGGCGCTGGCCGCGCTGGGGCGCCATTTCCGAGATCGGGCGACAGCGACGGTGATCGGGGTGACGGGGAGCAACGGGAAGACAAGCACCAAGGAGGCGATGGCGGCGGCGCTGGCAACCTCCGGCAGCGTGGTGAGGTCGCAGCGGAGCTTCAACAACGAACTGGGGGTGCCGGTGACGCTGGCGGAGATCGGCCCGGAGACGGATTTCGCAGTGGTGGAACTGGGCGCGCAGGTGGTGGGCGAGATCGCCGGATACTGCGAAATCGCGCAGCCGGAGCATGGGGTCATCACCAACGTTGGGCGGGCGCACGTGGGGCTGTTCGGCTCCCCGGAGAACGTTGCGCGGGCGAAGGGCGAACTGGGTGAGTACCTGGGGGTCGAAGGGGTGCTGGCGCTGAACGCCGACGATCCGGCGTCGGCGGCGATCGCGGCGCGGAGCCGGGCGCGAATCGTTTCGTTCGGTGGAGAAGGAGTGACGGCGCAGGTAGAGACAGCGCCGGACTTCTCGGGGCAGACGGTGCGGATTGAGGCCGGGGCGGATTCTGGCGAAGTGCGGATCGCGGCGATCGGCGGGCATCTGGGCGAGAGTTTCGCGGCGGCGGTGGCGCTGGGGCTGGGATTGGGATTGGATTTCGGGCGCCTGCTGGAGGGCCTGGGACAATTTCAGCCCATGCCCCACCGGATGCAGGTGCACGAATTCGGTGGGGCGGTAGTCCTGGACGACACCTATAACGCCAACCGCGAGTCGTGCCGCTACGCGCTGGGCGAAATGCGGCGGACGCGGCCGGCGGGCCGGCGGTTGGCGGTGCTGGGTGAGATGCTGGAACTGGGCAAATTTTCGCCGACGGATCACGCCGCGGTGGGCCGCGAGGCGGGATTCCTGGACGGACTAGCCACAATCGGCACCGACGCAGAGATAGTCGGGCGGGAGGCGGTGGCGGCGGGACTGGACGCAGGTAGCTGGCGGCATTTCCCGGCGGGACTTGAGTCGCTGGAGGCGTCGCGCGACGGGGTCGCGGCAGTGACGGAATGGCTGCGCGAGGAACTGCGGGACGGCGACCTGGTGCTGGTGAAGGGCAGCAACGCCCTGGGTCTGACAAGAGTGATCGAAGCGCTGGTCCCGGGAAACTAAGGGCTACGCGTCGCCGGACGGGCCAGGATCGTCGACGTTGACGGTGTAGGGCTTCTGCGAGCCGGCGTTACGATCGTCCCGAAAGACGATTTCGGCGCGGCGCGCGCCGCGACCGCGGAGTTCGTCGGAACCGAAGACGCCGATGCCGGCCACCCCGAGCACGAAGACGATGAGCAGGATGACGCCGGTGGAGGTGTCGATGGCCCCGCGGCCGAGGTAGAAGATGATGACCACCGCGGCCAGCAGCGCCTGCGACAGCGCCAGCGCGGTCCACAGGCGGCGGGCGTGATCGGAGCGCGCCGCTAACAGCAGGCCGGCGCCCCAAGGAAGCATGAACGAGCCCATGATGGAGACCAAGAAGAGGCTCTGATCGTCGGCCTTGCCGTCGGCAGCCCCGAGGGCGTTGGTGATCTTGCCGGGAGCGAAGATGGCCAGGACGCCGAGCCCGATGGCCCAAATCCCGAGCCACAGAAGCGTCAGTCGCAGGCCGGGTTCGCGGTTGCTCATGAGCGGGACCGTCCCTCGATGGTGATTGGCGCCAACGGCAGTTTACTCAATGGCCGGCAGCGGGCGGCTCGGGGCGGGGTCGGGTAGGGTGGGGCGGGCCAGGACGGCGTCCATGACCCGGGCGGCCTGGACCGCCAGGGCGACATCGTGGACGCGCAGGATATCCACGCCCTGGGCGATGCCGGCGAGGTTGGCGGCGATGGTGCCCGCCGCCCGGTCGGCGGCGCCATCGCCGAGTGCGTGGCCGATGACTGACTTGCGCGAGACCCCCAGCAAAAGCGGCTGGCCGAGCCCGTTGAAGACCTCCAGACGACCGAGCAATTCGACGTTTTGGGCCGGAGTCTTGCCGAAACCGATGCCGGGATCGGCGATCAGACGCTCCCGCGGAATCCCGGCCGCTTCAACGGCGTCGAGCAGGTCGCTGAGTTGCGCGTGGACCTCGGCGACGACGTCGCCGTATTCAACGCCTTCAAAGTGCCCGCCGAGCTCGTTGTGGGCCGGCGGGGCGGGGCGGTTGTGCATCAGGACCAGCGGGCAGCCGGCGGCGATGACTGTGGAGGCCATCGCCGGGTCGGCGGTGGCGCCCCAGACATCGTTGACCATGTCGGCGCCGGCTTCGAGGGCCTGGCGGGCGACTTCGGCCTTGTAGGTATCGATTGACAGCGGCAATTGTGTGATCTCGCGGGCGATGGCGATCGCCGGCAGGACGCGCTGCAGCTCTTCCTCGGCGGAGACCCTCGTAGCGCCCGGGCGGGTGGACTCGCCGCCGATGTCGATGATATCGGCGCCGCCTTCGATGGCGGCCTGGACGGTAGCGCGGATGGCGGCTTCGTCGCCAGCGACACCGTCGCCGGCGAAGGAATCGTCGGTGGCGTTGAGGATGGCCATGACATGCGTACGGGCGCCCCACGCAAAGGTGCGGTCGCGGATGACCAGTGGGGCGGGGCGGGGCCGGCGCGGGCCGTCGGGGACAGGGGCGGCGCCGCGTAGAAATTGCGCGAAGCCGGGCTCGGCGGTACGGCCGTGGGCGGCCGCCGCTACCGTGTCGGCGGCGCGGGCGACGCGCTCGGGCGCGATGCCGAGCGCCTCGGCGTAGCCGAGCGCCTGGCGGCTGTAAGCCGCCGGGTACTGCAAGAACTGGTCGAGTTGACGGCGCGCACCGGGATCGTCCAAGAGTACCTCCTTTGAGCGCCGATGATCGCGCTCGGATAGATTATGCCGTCACCCCGGCAGGATCGCAGGTGGCTATGCAGGAAGAGAGAGGAAAACCAAGCGATGGAGAATGGGCCGTACCGGCGCGAGCCGCTGGCGGTGGATGGCGACGGCAAGGTTGTGCTGCCGCCTGGCTACGCGGCGGCGGAGTTGCACTGCCATACTCTCCACAGCGACGGAACCCGCACCGTGCAGGAGAATTTCGCCCTGGGGCGGGCGCGTGGATTGGCGGTAGTGGCGACGACCGACCACGACATGATCGACGCGGCGCGGCACGGGGCCGAGGTGGCGGCGAACCACGGCATCGAGACCGTGGTCGGCCAGGAAATCACCACCCGGCGGCAGCACCACATCGTTGGCCTGTACCTCCAGGAAGCGGTACCGATCTTCAAGTCGGTGCCGGAGACGGTGCGGCGCATCCGCGACCAGGGTGGGCTGGCGATCGTGGCCCACCCCTTCCTGCGGTACCCCGGGGCGACCTCGGGGGACAGGATCCGGCGCTGGCTTGACGAGACGACGTTCGACGGGATCGAACTGGACTGTCAGTACCTGTCGATCGAGCGACGCGAACGGCTGGTCGAGTTCTACCGCGACCACGCCGACCGGCTGGGGGCGGCGGTGGGGGGCACCGACGCCCACTTCGGCGATGTGGGAAGGGTGGTGACCTTGTTCCCGGGTTCGACGGCGGCCGACGTGCGCACGGCGCTGGAGAATCGCACGACGGCGGCGGCGCGGACGCAGATTGCCTACGACGGGCCGTCAATCGGCGATCGACTGCACAACCAGCGGCGGAGCCTGCTGTACCTGCCCTATTACCGGCTGCGCGCGTTGCTGACCGGAGAGTATCGCTAGGCGGAGACCGCGGGCTAGAGCTTGCGGACTTCCACGGCGGTGCCGTAGACCAGAATCTCGGCTGCGCCCTGCATGACACCGGCCGTGGCGTAGCGTAGTTCCACGATCGCGTTGGCCCCCAGTCCCTCGGCCTGACGGACCATGCGCTCGGTGGCTTCTTCGCGGGCGTTCTCCAGCATCTCCACGTACGAGCCGACTTCGCCGCCGACGAGGTTGCGCAGGGCGGCCTGGATGTCGCGGCCGACGTGCCTGGCCCGGACGGTGCTACCGCGCACCACGCCCAGGGTGTTGGTGATCTCGTGCCCGGCCAACGAGTCGGTGGTTGCTAGTATCATGTCACGCTGCCTTTCTGGTGCCCGGTAGAACTCGCCGACGGCGCTATCTTCTCACGGCGGACCCGAATGGGTCGCGGATTAGCGGAAACGGTTGAAGAGCGGGGTGACATCCTGGCCGGGAACGGCCTGCTTGTAGACCGCGCTGTCGGGAGCATCGGGGCGGTGGCTCCGGAATCCGTCTTCGAGCGTGGGCAGGTCGATGTCGTAGAAGACTCCGGTAGGGATGCGGTCGCCCCACTCGAACGAGCGCGCGATGGCGGTGATCTTCTTGGCGTTTACCTCGTCCAGGTCATCGGGGTCGGCGACCCGCGGGTCGAAGCCTTCTTCTTCTTCCAGGTTGTAGATCCGGGGAATCGCCGAGGCCAGGTCGCGGCCGGCGTACCAGCTGACCGTCAGGACGTTGTTGTAGACCGGGCAGGGCTGGAGCACGTCGACCATCGCGGTACCGCGATGGCGGATAGCCCTCACCAGGATTTCCTTCATGGCCTTCGTGTCCATGGCGTAGCCGCGGGCGACGAAGGTGTAGCCAGAGGAGATGGCGACGGCCAGGGGGTTCGCCGCGTCCTGGAAGGAAGGCTCGGCCATCGACCGGGTCTTGACGCCGCGATGGAGCGTGGGCGAGGACTGGCCCTTCGTAAGCCCGTAGACGCCGTTGTTAAAGACGATGTAGGTCAGGTCGAGATTGCGGCGGCCGGAGTTGACGAAGTGGCCGGCGCCGATACCGTAGCCGTCGCCGTCGCCGCCCATGGCGAGGACGGTGAGTTCGTGGTTGGCGAGCTTGGCCCCGGTGGCCACCGGCAGTGCGCGGCCGTGCAGGGTGTGCAGGCCATAGGACTTGATGTAGTGCGGGGTCTTGCCGGAACAGCCGATCCCGGACACCGCGAGCACGTTGTGGGGATGCAAACCCAATTCGGCCAAGGCCTGGCGGATGGCGTTGAGGATGCCGAAGTCGCCGCAGCCAGGGCACCAGTCGGGATGCGCGGAGGTACGGTAGTCGGAGGGGCGTACCTCAAGGTCGGTGGTCATCGGAGCGCCGCCTTGATTCGGGAGGTCTGCGCCGGCATCTAGACCGCCATCCTTTCGGAGCTGACGACGATGCGTTCGGCTTCGCCTTCGGCGGCGTCACAGAGGCCGACCTCGACTTCGTTTTGCGAGAAGGGGCGACCGTTGTACTTCAGGAGCTTGCGGTCGATGAGGATGCCGGTCTCTTCGGCGATGAGCTGGCCGAGCTGGCCGTCGTGGTTGTCCTCGAGGAGGACGAGGATGTTGGCTCGCTCGAGGATGGGCCGCACCTCTTCGCGGGGGAAGGGCCAGAGCATCTTGATCTGCAGGAAGTTGACGGTCATGCCCATCCGCTTGACGGCCGGGATGGCGTCGAGGATGGCGCCCTTGGTGGAGCCCCAGGCGACCACTGTCAGTTCGGCGTCTTCGCGGCCATGCAGTTCCCAGCGGTCGGTGGCGGGGGATTCCTGGTCAATCCGCGCCAGCTTACGCATGCGCTTCTCGACCTGGTCGTGACGGTTGAGGATGCCTTCGCTGATCTTGCCGTACTCGTTGTGCTCGTCGCTGCTGGTGACGAACTGGCCGCCGGCCTGTCCCGGGATGCTGCGCGGGCTGATGCCGGATTCGGTGACCAGGTGGCGCCTGTAATCGTCGTCCTCGGGATCGAAGAATTCACCGCGGTCGATGACCAGCCCGTCGGTGTCCAGCTTGTCCATCGTCCAGAAGCTGTTGGCGAGGAAACGGTCCATCAGGACGATTACCGGGACCTGATAGCGGTCGCCGTAGTTGAAGGCCTTGAATGTGAGCGAGAAAGTCTCCTGCACGTCCCCGGGGGCCATGACGACGTGGGGGAACTCGCTGTGGCCAGGCTGGATGGCGAAGCGCAGGTCGCCCTGCGACTGGCGGGTGGGGAGGCCGGTGCTGGGTCCGCCGCGCTGGTAGACGCTGAGGACCGGGCCGGGGGTCTCGATCATGGAAGCGAAGCCGAGTCCCTCGCCCATCAGGGAGAAGCCCGGGCCGGAGGTGGCGGTGGCCGCGCGGGCCCCGGCGTGCGCCGCCCCGGTGGCCATGTTCATACAGGCAATCTCGTCTTCGCCCTGCAGGACCGTGATCGGGTATTCGCTCTGAACGGAGGAGAGAATCTCGCTCTCCTCGGTGGCCGGCGCGATCGGGTAGTAGCTCTGGAAGGAGCAGCCGGCGTGGATCTTGCCCAGCGCGGCGGCGTCGCAGCCGCGGATCAGGAGCGAGTCCTGGCCGGCTTCCCGGCCCTCGAGGTTCACCGGGAAATCGGTGCCGTATTCCCGGTAAACGTACTCGGCGGTGGCGTTGAGAATCAGTTCGTTGAGGCCGACGAGGTGCTGGCGGTCGGGGCCAAGGCGCTCGCGGAGCATGTCGACGATGACATCGAGGTCCATCTCGAGGAGGGCGAAGGAGGCGGCGACAGAGATCATGTTGCGCATGATGTCGTGGCGGCGGGGTTCGTAGTCGACGCCGCCAGCGGCGAGGCCGTCTTTCATGACTTCGCCGTAGGGCACCGGGTAGAGGCGGACATCGTCGCGACCGATTTCTTCGGGGGTCACGCCGACCTCGGCGTCGTAGATGATGCCGCCATCGGGTTCGACCTGGCGGACGTGGCCGCGGTGGGTCTGGTGGGAGGCGTCGACGTCGCCGAAGAGGGTCTCGCGGTCGAGGGCGAGGAGGAGATCGACGCGGTCGACAGGGGAGTGGATCTTCTTCTGGTTGACGCGGACGCGGTAGTAGGCGTGCTTGCCGGTGATGTTGGAGTGGTACTCGATGTTGGAGAAGACGTTGAGGCCGGCGCGCTTGCAGGCCCGGGCGAACACTTCCGCCGAGACGTTGATACCGCTTCCCTGCGCCCCTCCGATCAGCCAAGAGAGTCTGTTCACAACCATCTGGTCAATACCCGCCAGCGTGTCGCGCCTGCATGGGCCCCGGCAAAGGCTCGCACGGCATGATTCTACCTGCGTCGATCTTGCTCACTGGAATTCAGAATCGGTAAAGACTACCCCACCTCCGGCCAGTGCGCGAGCCTATTTCGGACCCGGGTCGTCGGTCGCCCGGCGGGACCCGGCGGTCGACCCTGCGATGGAATCAGATGCGCCCGCGGGCCGTATGGGCCCGTGCTCACAACGGCGGCCCGCGGGCGCATCCGGCCCGTCGATTGACGCTAAACTGCGGGCGATCCAATCCGGGAGGAAACGGCCGGCCCGGAGCGGCGTGGCAAGAGCAACGGGAGTGCCCGGGGGAAGGATTGGCGACCAATGGCAGGAACGAAGGTAGCGCTGCAGACCTGCTCGATCGACGCGAGCCAGGAACAGGTGCGGGCAGTGGTTGCGCGGACGATCGCGGCGGCCGGGGGAATGCCCGAAGCTGTCCTGACGGCGAAGACAATCGTCATCAAGCCGAACTGGGTGGGAATCCTGGTGGCGGAGACGCCCGATCAGGTGAAGCGCCATCGTGGCCGCCTGGTGAATGACACCGATCCGCAGGTGACCGAGGCGGTGGTGAGCCTGGTGCGCGCGGCGAATCCGAGCGCGACGATCTACGTGGCCGAAGGGCTGGATAAATTCCACGACTGGGACCCGCAACAGTGCTGGGAACTGATGGAGGCCCGGCCGCTGCGCGAGAATTACGGAGTGGAGCTGATTCACACCGACGAGGGCGACATCGTGGACGTACCGGTGCCGGGCGGCGGACTGATCCGGCGTTTCATCGAGATGCGCGCCGAAATCGCCAACGCCGATGCGGTGATCTCGGTGGCGAAGATCAAGTGCCACCAGAACGCCGGGATAACCCTGTCGACGAAGAACCTGTTCGGGCTGGTGCCAGCGTCGCACTACGGCAGCATGAACCGCAATTTCCTGCATCAGAATCCGTTTCGGCTGATGCGGTTCTTCGTGGACCTGGCGACGACGATCAAGCCGGACCTGGCGGTGATCGACGGCATCCTGGGTGCGAACTACACCATGGAGGGCGAGGCCTACGAGACCGAGGTCATGCTTGCCGGTCACGATCACGTGGCGACCGACGCGGTGGCGATGCGGGTGATGGGCTACGACCCGGCCGCCAACCACCCGACGCACCCGTTTGAGACGGCCGAGAATCATGTGAAGCTGTGCGCGGCGGC
The DNA here is from genome assembly GCA_030744875.1 of Chloroflexota bacterium. GTDB lineage: Bacteria > Chloroflexota > UBA11872 > UBA11872 > VXNJ01 > JASLPR01. The sequence continues at coordinate 21,667 of JASLPR010000040.1, read as the reverse complement.
GGGGCTGGGGACGATCGACCCGAACGAGATCGAAGTCGTGGGGCCTTCGCCCGAGTCGTTTGGCTACCAGTTCGAGACGCACGTGGCCTTCCCGGCAGACGCGACCGACGCGATGTTCGCGGCGGCGCGCTCGGCTTCACAAACCTACCTGCGCCTGAAGGATGAACTGCTGACCACCCATCGCGGGCAATACGTGTTCATCGTCGGCGACGAGATCGTGGGATCCATCGATGATCTGAAGGGAGTCCCGCAATTGGGATTCTTCGCCCACGAGAAGGGCTACGGGTACGCCGTGCAGGTGTTGCCCGACAACGAGCAACCGGAGATCATTGAAGCATATGCGGGCTAGCGCCGCCGGGTAGGCGGTGACCACAAAGAAAGGGAATCAGCCGTGCAAGCGAATCGCACCAAAGAACTCCTGGACAAGGGCCAGCCGGCCATCGGCACGAGCCTGGGCTACGGTTCGCCGTGGGCGGCTGGGGCGATGGCGGCGGCGGGCTTCGACTGGGTGCTGATGGACACACAGCACGGTCTCTGGGAGACGAACGCGCTGCGGACCGGAATACTGGCCGTCACGCAGGCCGGGGCGACGCCGGTGGTGCGGGTGCTGAAGAACGACTTCGGGATGATCAATCGGCTGCTGGATGACGGCGTGCTGGGAATCATCTCGCCGATGGTGGACACGGTGGCCGACGCGGAACTGGCGGCGGACGCGATGCGCTATCCGCCGCGCGGGCACCGCTCGTACGCGACGCCCTACCTAACCTCAATTCACGGCGACAACTACTCGGCGGAGTCCAACGACCAGGTATTCCTGGCGGTGCAGATCGAGTCGGCGATGGCGGTGGAGAACGCCGAGGCAATCCTGGCGACGGACGGCGTGGACGGCTGCTGGGTGGGCCCGGCCGACATGGCGCTGACGATGGGGCTGACGCTGGCCGACATCGGCACCCACCCGCGGCACGACGAGGCGGTAGCCCACGTGGCCGCTGTGTGCAAGAAGCTGGGCAAGTTCGCCGGATATTCCTGCGGCACCCTGGAAATGGGCCAGCGCCGGGTCTCCGAGGGCTACACCTTCGTGAACGTCGGCGGCGACTCGTTATTCATGGCCGAAGGCGCGAAGCACTACCTGGCCCAGATGCGTGGGTAGGCGGCAGCGCGACGGAACCCGGGAGGCGCACTGATGGCTGAACTGAGCGGCCGGGTGGCGCTGGTGACCGGAGCAGCCGGCGGCCTGGGCCGCCTGGCGGCGCACCGTCTGGCGGAGATGGGGGCGAGGATCGCGGTGGTAGACATCGACGCCGACGGCGCCGCGGCGACGGCCAGCGAGGTGGCCGTGCAACACGGGGTTCCGAGCCTGGCGATCGCCATCGATGTCTCGTCGAGCGCCGCGGTGGAGGAGATGCGCGCCGCCGTCGAACGCGAACTGGGCCCGGTGAACGTGCTGGTGAACGGGGCCGGCATCCTGATGCTGGGCAGCATCCTCGATGTCACCGAAGAAGAGTGGGACCTCATGATGGCGGTGAACCTGAAGAGCGTATTCTTGGTGACCCGGGCGGTCCTGCCGGGGATGATGGAGACCGACTACGGCCGGATCATCAATATCTCCTCGCTGGCCGGCAAGGTCGGCGGGGTTATGGCCGGCATCCACTACGGCACCTCGAAGGGCGCGCTGCTGTCATTCACCAAGGCGCTGGCCCGCGACGTAGGCCGGCACGGCATCACGGCCAATTGCGTTTGCCCGTACACCGCCGAGACGGAGATGATTTCCAAGTTCTCCGACCAGCAGGTGGACTCGATGCGCGATATGAACCCGATGCGGCGACTGGCGCGACCGGAGGAGGTGGCGGCCGCCATCGTCTTCCTGGCTTCGCCCGGCGCGAGCTTTATCAACGCCGAGATGCTGGACGTCGACGGCGGCTTCACGGCCGACTAGCTCGATCGTGCCCACCCGCGTCATCGCCCACCGCGGAGCGCCGCGATTGGGGCCAGAGAACACCCTGGCGGCCTTTCGCCGCGCACTGGAGTTCCCCATCGACGGCATCGAAATGGATGTCCATCTCTCCCGGGACGGCCACCCGGTGGTGCTGCACGATCGCCTGCTAGATCGCACTACCGATGGCAACGGTCCGGTGGATGAAATGGACCTGGCCCAGATTCGGGCGCTGGACGCCGGGTCGCATCTAACGGCTGAGTTTCGGGGTGAACGGATTCCGACGCTGGCCGAGGTACTGGACCTGCCGAGCGGAGCGGTCGAGATCCAGGTTGAACTCAAGGGCCTGACGCCGGGCCTGGCGGGGAAAGTGGTGGCGTTGCTGCGCGAGCGGCGGTTGGCGGATCGGGCGATCGTCACCTCGTTCGTGCATACGGTGCTGCGCGACGTGCATGAGGTTGCGCCGGAATTCCGGATGGGCGCGCTGTTCGCGCCGAATCCGCGCCTGCCCGCTGACCCGGGGCTGCGCGCCGACGAACTGACCGGGATGGCCCGCGCCGCGCGGGCCGACATCGTGCTGGTGAGCTACGGCGACCTGGACGAGACGACGGTGGCGGCGATCCGCGAGCGCGGCTGCGAGGTCGGCGCCTGGACGGTGAACGAACCGGCCGATCTGCGCCGCCTCTTCCGGTGCAGCGTAGAACGATTGACGACTGACTTGCCCGACCGGGCGCTTGAACTACGCGAACCGAACCAAACTCCAGCGACAGGGAGAACCCAATAGACCTTGAGCTAAAAGGCAAGAAGGCGCTGATTACCGGCGGGAGCCGGGGGCTGGGCCGGGCGGCGGCCGTGGCGTTGGCCGGCGAGGGCTGCGACATCGCGATCGTAGCGCGGACCCAGGAGACGCTGGATAAGACGGCGGCGGAACTGCGCGAGACCGGGGTGCGGGTGATTGCGATCAAGGCCGATGTGACCGACCCGGACGACATCCGCCGGATGATGGCCGAGGGCTCGGCGGGGCTGGGCGGGCTGGACATCCTGATCGCCAACGCCGGCGGCCAGATGGGCGGCGAGTTGCTGGAATCGACCGATGAGGACTGGCAGTTCACGCTGGACATCAATCTGCTGCACGCCGTCCGGTCGATCCGCGCGATCACGCCCTTCTTCAAGGATCGCGGCGGCGGCTCGATCGTGGTGGTGTCGTCGGTGACCGGCGCGGTTGCGTCGGTGCCGGCGCAGTACGGCGCGGCGAAGGCGGCGGAACTCTACCTGGCTTCGGCGCTGGCGATGGAACTGGCGCAGTTCAACGTGCGGATCAACGCCATCGCGCCGGGGTCGATTATGTTCGAGGGCGGCGGCTGGGCGCGACGCCTGGAAGAGCAGCCGGAAGCCATGGCGGACTTCGCCAACCGGCAATTCCCGTTCAAGCGGCTGGGGCGGGCCGACGAGATCGGCGACGTGATCGCTTTCCTGGTTTCGGCCAGGGCGTCGTGGATCACCGGAGCGACGATCCCGGTCGACGGCGCGCAGGTGAATCCGGGGCTGTTCAGCCCGGCCGATCTACCCGGTCCCGAGGGGACGGACTAGCGAGTAAGACCTTGGCGGTTGCGGACCGAGGAAATACAATTAACTGCCGAACAGGGGCAGTCGAAGCGCCTGAACCATGCATACGGGCGTGAAAGGAAGAGCGAGCGTTGGCAGATACCACCAAGAAACCCGAGATCACCGCCTGGATGAAGCCGTCCTGTGGATGGAGCAACGGCGTGCGCGCCGTGTTCGCCAAATACGAGCTTGAGTACGAGGACAAGGACATCATCAACGTCCCGGGAAACTTCTTTGAGATGGTGACGATGACCGGGCAGCGCTTCCAGCCCAGCATGCGCATCGACGGCCGTATCCTGGCCGACGTGAGCGGCGAAGAGGTCGAGGCCTACCTGATCGAGGCGGGCCTGGTGACGGCTTCCAACGCCGACGCCGGAGTGCCGCTGGACGAGGCCTGCGGGCCGGACGACGCGCACCAAGAAGTTCAGTTCGTGCAGTCCTACAGCAGCTCGGAACTGAAGGACATCTCCGAATAGCGATACTGGGGTCGCCGGCCGGCGACCCTGCTTGGCTTCGAAAACGAGCGGCGCGAGTATGATGCTCGCGCCGTTTCGCTTTGGGGGGATGATTCACCGATGAAGAAGGTGCTGCTTTCGTGGTCGTGCGGCAAGGACAGCGCCTAGGCGCTCTACCGCCTGCGCCGGAATCCGGGGGGCGAAGTGGTCGGGCTGCTGACGTCGCTGAACTCGGAATTCGATCGGGTGGCGATGCACGCGGTTCGGCACTCGCTGCTGGAGATGCAAGCAGCGGCGACCGGCCTGGACCTGCGGCCAATCGAGCTACCGCATCCCTGCTCCGACGAGCAGTACCGGGCGGCGATGGGCCAGGCGATGGAACGGGCGAAGGCCACCGGGATCGACGCGGTGGCGTTTGGCGATCTTTACCTGGAGGACGTGCGCCAGTACCGACTGGACCGCATGGCCGGGACCGGGATCGAGTCCGTGTTTCCGCTCTGGAAGTTAAATACGACGGCGCTGGCGAAGGAAATGCAGACCGCCGGCCTGCGCGCGCGGATCACCTGCGTGGACCCGAAACAGATCGATGTCGGGTTCGCCGACCGCGGTGGGACGCGCAATTGCTATCGGAGTTACCGGAAGGCGCCGACCCCTGTGGCGAAAACGGCGAATTCCACACGTTTGTATACGCTGGGCCGATGCTTGCCCGCCCGATCCCGATTGAGTCGGGGGAAGTCGTGCGTCGCGACGGATTTGAGTTCGCCGACATCCTACCGGCCGGCGACGAAGACCCCGACTAGAAGTCGGTGTAGGTCCCATCGAGGAGCATCAGTTCGTCGATGGCCGAGGGCTCGTACTCGATCTCGCGGGCGCGGTCCTCTTTGAGCGTGATGCCGAGCCCCGGGGCGGAGGGCGGCGCGGCGTGGCCGCCTTTGATCTCGGGAACACCGTCGAAGAGCTCGCGGAAGAAGCGCGGAAACGGCCAGATGACTTCCTGGCTGGCGAAGTTGGGCATGACCAGGTCGAGGTGCAGGATGGCCATGGTGTTCACCGGGCTCTGCGGGTTGTGAGGGGCCATCTTGATGAGATGGGTGTCGGCGTAGTCGGCGATCTTGCGCACCTCGGTGATCCCGTGGGAGCGGACAATATCCGGCTGCAGGTAGTCGACCAGCTCCGCCTCGATCAGCGGCTGGAACGCCCAGCGGGAGTAGAGCCGCTCGCCGGTGGCGATGGGGAGTCGGATCTTCTCGCGGAGCAGCTTGAAAGAGGCCATCGCCTCGGGGCGGGTGGGTTCTTCGATGAACATCGGGTCGTAGGGCTCAAGGCGGCACGCCAGTTCGATGGCCTCGACCGGCCGCAAGCGGCCGTGGGTCTCGATGAATAACTCGAATTCGGGTCCGACGCAATCGCGGGCGGCGGCGACGATGGCAACACCTTTGCGGATGGAATCAGCGGCATCCATGCGCGGGCGACCCTCGGCATCCGGCTCGGCCGGCACGGGCATGAATTTGGCGGCCGTCCAGCCGTCGGCGATTAGCGGGCCGAAGGCGTCGGCGACGGCCTCCGGCGACTGCGGACGGGCATGGTTGTAGAACAGGGCGCGGTGGCCAACGGTATCTGGCGGCGGACGCCGGTGGGCCGGGAGGTGACCAGACAAACGGCGGCCAGTTCTTCCATCTCGAGCAGACTGCAACTGGCTTTGTAGTCGACTCCGTCGGACGCGGCCTCGATGGTCAGCTCGGCGCCTACCTGCAGCCCTTCACCGAGAACCACGTCCTGTTCGAGCGAGATGATGAGGCGATCGTCCGGGGCGCTGATGATGGTGCCTTCGACGCTCGCTCCACTGCTATCGGTGAGGTCCACCGGGGTGCGCATCGCGAACACGACGGAGACATCGATCTCCTCGTAGACCGCCAATTGCGCCATCGGGTCTTCGTTGGCCATTTTTCCGCGGGGCTCAGTTCGTGGCTTGCGTTGTGGCCGGCGAACGGTTGGGGCCGATTCGCGTCGCAGGGAATTGTCCCACACCAGGGCCACAGCGCAATACAGGTTGTGACCTCATTGTCGGTCAAACAGACCACTCCTGAACTTGCCAGCGGCACCGGTTGGGCGAAGAATGACCCCGCGAGCCCAGTGGCCGATGAAAGTGAGACGCCATGCCTGACCCGAAACCGAACATCCTGTTCCTCACCACCGATCAGCAGCGCTTTGACTGCCTAGGAGTGAACAGCGACGGCTTCGTGCAGACTCCAAATCTGGACCGGTTGGCAGCGGAAGGGGCCAATCTGCTGCGGTTTTATGTCAACAATCCGGTCTGCATGCCCAGCCGGGCCTCGCTGCTGACGGGGAAGTATCCGCGCAACCACGGGGTGACCTGCAACGGGATCCCATTGTCGGAATCAATCCCCAATATCGCCCACGCGCTGGGGGCGGCGGGCTATGTCACGGGGAATCTGGGCAAATTGCATTTCTTGCCGCACTCGGGACGCGACTACGACCTGCCGCACCCGGACTACGGGTTTCACGTGGTGGTGAACGCCGACGAGCCGGGCTGCTACCCGGACGCCTACATCCAGTGGATCCACGAGGTGGCGCCGGAGATGGAGGCGAAGGTGCGGGTGCCGAATCCGGCAACGGAGCCACGAGGGAGTTTCGATAGGTGGGTCTTCGACGCGTCGGAAGAATTGAGCTACTCGGCGTGGGTGGCGGACGAGACGATCCGGTTCATCGACTCGAATCCGGACCGGCCGTGGTTCGCGATCGCAGGTCTGTACCTGCCACACGCGCCGTGTAATCCGACGCAGCGCTGGTTTGACCTGTACAAGGATGCGGATATTCCGGAGCCGCTGTTGCGCGAAGGCGAGTTGGACGACAAGCCGCAGGTGTTTCGGGATCTGGCGGCGCGATTCGTGCCGGAGGACGAGGACACCTGGGAGGACTTTCGGCGCTACTACTATGCCTCGTGCTCGATGCTCGACCACCACTGCGGGCGGGTGATCGAGCACCTGCGCGAGGGCGGGCAACTGGACAACACGCTGGTGGTGTTCTATTCGGACCACGGCGAGATGGCCGGCGACCACTGGATGATGGCGAAGCACCAGAGCAACTACGAGTCGGTGATCCACGTGCCGGCGATCGTGCGTCACCCGGCGACGGTGCCGGCCGGATCAGCGGTGGAGGCGGTGATCGAAGGGGTGGACCTGATGCCGACGGTGCTGGACGCAGTGGGCGCGGATATCCCACGCAGCGTGGACGGCGAGTCGCGCTGGGCGGCGGTGAGGGGCGTCGGCGAAGCCGGTTCGGACGGAGTGCTGGTGGAGTACGCGACGCCGGAGGGCGAGAGCAGCAAGACGCTGCTGACGGCGACGCACAAGTACTGGGTGAACGAGCGGGGCGAGGAGGCGCTGTTCGATCGGCGCGAGGACCCGGACGAGTTCGTGAATCGCGCCGGCGACCCGGATGCGGCCGGTGATCTGCAGGACATGCGCAACCGGCTGCTGCTGAAGCTGATCAACACCGACGGCCGCTCGCCGGACCGGATCGCGCCGTACTAGGCGGCCGCTCCGCGGCTTCGGTTAGGCAGGCCCGGCCGGAGGCGTTGGGCCTTCTGGACCGGCTCGGCGGTACCGCGGCTCTCGGCTGAACCGGACTGCCTTACGCCTTTTCGGCGGGCGCGGGCTCCAGCAACGGCGGCGGCGCGTAGGGGATGCGCTGGCGACGGGCGGTGTATTCGACCAGCTTCGACATGCGCTCAAATGCGTACTCGAAGAAGGCGTAGTAGCCCTCGCAGAAGTAGCTGGGCTGCGGCGTCTCGTCGGCCGCGACGACGCGGCGATGGACGGGGCAGCCGCCCTGGCAGTAGTTGAGGTATTTGCAGCTGCGGCACTTGTCGGAAAGGTTGGCTTTGCCGTTCAGGAACTTGTTGGCGAGGCCCGATTCGACCATCTTACGCATAGGCTCGCGCATTACGTTGCCCAGTTTCCAGTTGGGCTCTACCGTCCAGTCACAGGTGTAGACGTCGCCGTTGCCCTCGACGACGACGTAGTCCATGCAGCGGTCGCGGTGGATGCAGGAGGGATGGCCGAGGCCAGCGAAGCCGACGGTGAAGTCGTCGAAGTCGCGGACGTACATGTTGGGCTGGCCGTCGTTGAACCAGATGTCGAACATGCCCTTCAGGTACTCGCCATATTCCTCCGGGCTGACCGAGAAGGGCAGGACCTCGCCGGGCTTTTCGCCGGATTCGACGATCGGGATGAACTGGAAGTGGCGGACGCCCAGGCTGTAGACGTAGTCGTAGACTTCACGCCATTTCTTGACGGTGACGTCATTGAGGACGATCAGGGCGTTGAAGTCGACGCCGTACTCCTGTAGCAGCTTCAGGCCGCGGACGACGTTCTGGTGCGATCCCTTGCCGCCCTTGTTGACCCGGTAGTGGTCGTGCAGCAGCGCCGGCCCGTCGATACTGAGCCCCACCAGGAAGCCGTTTTCCTTGAGGAACTTCGCCCAGTCTTCGTCGATCAGCGTGCCGTTGGTCTGCAGGGCGTTGCCGACGCACTGGCCGGGGCGGATGAACTTGGCCTGGTACTCGATGGCCTGCTTGAAGAAGTCGAGCCCCATCAGGGTCGGCTCGCCACCCTGCCAGGCGATGCTCGGGTCGCGGCCAGCCATCTCCAAGTACTGCCTGGTGAACGTGGCCAGTACCCGCTTGGACATCCTCTGGCCGGCGTCGCCGCTGAGGGCGCCGTCCTCTTCGAGCTTCCAGACGTAGAAGCAGTAGTCGCAGGCGAGGTTGCAGTGTGCAGACGCCGGCTTGACGAGCAGCGCCAGGAATTCGGTGGTGACTGTGTTCAAGGAGACCCTCCGGTCGTGAGGCGTAGCATCTTATCAACGTGGCGGTCGCCGCCCGCCACTAGCCCGGTGCCGTCTCCCACTGCCCGTATCCGGGAAGGTACATACTAGTGGGATAGAAGATTTGCCAGGCCCAGTCAAAGGAAAGCGTGTGGGGAACCTGGGCGAGCCGCCGGCCGGCGAGCGGACCGGCGATGGCGGCGTCTCTGAACGGGTCCCAGGTGGTGCCGGTCTCGCGGTCGGTGAGGAGGCCGGCGGTCATGTCGAAGGTCAGCAGTCGATCGTCGACGCTGCGGGAGAAGGTGCGGATGACGCGGGTGTCGGCGGCGGCGACGGCCAGGACGGGCAGGTGACCGACGGTCTGGTTGACGGCGCCGGCGGCGGCGAGGGGGAGGAAGTAAAAGGCGACGCCAGAATCGCCGTCGGCGACGCCGACGATGAGCTCTTCCTTCGGATTCTCGGCCGCGTAGTTCTCGTCGGGCTCCTTGAGCACCAGGGTGTCAGGATGCTCATCGTGCCAGCTCTGCCAGGGGCCGGTGAAAGCGGGTAGCTGATTGAGACGGGTGCCGGCCAGTGGGCCGAGCAGCGCCTCACCGAGCAGCTGCGCCCATACGCTCTCAGTCTCGTGATCCCACCAGATCATGTTGAGTTTGTAGAGCTGGGAGCGGTTGCCGAAGGTCAGAGTTTGCCCATCGACTCGCCGGTCGTGCACGAGACCGGTGTAGCAGACCGGTCACCAGGTGACGAGCACCGGGATGCCGCCGACGACACCGTCGACCATCTCGCGGACGTTGAGCAGACGGACCGGGTAGGCGCGGGCGTCGCCGTCAATTTGGAGCCCCATGACGATATCGAGCGGCTCGAGATCGGCTTCGGCGGCGTTGACGAATTGGGGATCGTAAATCGGGCGCAGGAAATCGCGGCCGTAGCTGGCCTGGACGATGTCTTTATCCAGCAACTCCTCGCCGGCGCCGACCAGGTAAGACCCCGTCGCGCTCGACGGCGGCTTCTTGCCCGCAGCCGGTCAGCACGACCAGCCCGAGCAGCGCCGCAAGGGCGGATAACGTTCTTACGCCGAGTCTCATTCCCCGAGGCTAACCCCGAAGCGGCGCCGGACAAGGTGAATTAGCCGACGGAGGCCCGCCTGGCGGAGGCGGGTCCTCGCGCAGAATTTGTGGCGGAACGCCTAGGCCAGGAAGCTCTCCAGCCGGTCGAGCCCCTTGTCGATCATCTCCATGCTGGTGGCGAAGCTGAGGCGGACGCCGGAATCAACCCCAAAGGCCTCGCCGGGCACCACCGCGACGTGGGAGTCCTCCAGCAGGCGCTGGGCGAACTCGATGGAGCCGCTGACGCCCAACTTCGCGAACGTGCCGGAGACATCGGGGAAGGCGTAGAAGGAGCCGGACGGACGCGGGCAGGTGACACCATCGAGCGCGTTCAGCCGCGCATGAATGTGGTTCGCCCGGACCTGGAACTCCTGGCGCATCTCCTCGACGCAGGCCTGGTCGCCGTTTAGAGCGGCGACGAGCCCGTGCTGGCCGAAAGTGAACGTGCCGCTGGTGGTCTGGGTCTGGATCTTGGCCATGCCCTTGATGATGTCCGCCGGGCCGGCGGCGTAGCCGACCCGCCAGCCGGTCATGGCGTAGGTCTTGGAGCCGGCGTTGAAGGTGATTGTGTGGTCGTAGGCGTGCGCCGAGGCGGTGGCGTAGCTTTTGAACGTCTCGTCGCCGAAGATGATGCGGTCGTACATTTCGTCGCTGAAGACGGCGATGTCTTTGCCCTCGAGCACCGCCGCCAGCGCGTCGACCTCGGCCGGGGTGTACAGGAAGCCGCCGGGGTTGCTGGGCGAGTTGAAGACGAAGGCTTTGGTCCTGGGCGTGATGGCGGATTCGAGCTGGGCCGGGGTGATCTTGAAGGAGTTGCTGACGTCGCCGAGGATGTACACGGGCACGCCGCCGCAGAGGGCGGCCTGCTCGGGATAGGAAACCCAGTAGGGGGCGGGAATGATGACTTCGTCACCTTCGTCGAGGAGGGTGGCGAAGGCCAGGTAGAGGGCCTCTTTGCCGCCGACGCTGACGATGACCTGGGAGGGGTCGTAGTCGAGCGAGTTCTCGCGGGAGAGCTTGGCGGCGACGGCTTCCTTCAGCGGGATGATGCCGGAGGAAGGGGTGGCGTACTTGGTGGCGCCGCCCTGGAGGGCGTCAATGGCGGCCTGCTTGATGTGGTCGGGGGTGTCGAAGTCGGGCTCGCCGGCGCCGAAGCTGACTATGTCCTTGCCCTCACGGCGCAACTGGGCGGCCCGCCCACTGACGGCCATGGTGGCGGATTCGGCAAGATTCAACACACGGTCGGAGAGTTTCATCTCGAGGCCTTTCCTAGATGGCGCACCAGACGGGCGCTGCTTCCTCGCCATCGAAGTAATTGGGAAGCAACCTATTTTGCCTCAGAACGGGGTCCTGCCGCGAACCGGCGGGGTTGTCTTCGCGGTCGCGTTCCACCAAGATACGAGCCCACCAGCCACCTATCGCGGACCGGGGGCCCGATGCCACTGATGTCGACCGATCTGACCGGCAAAGTCGCGGTGGTCACCGGGGCGGGGCGGGGTATCGGCCGGTTCATCGCCACGACGCTGGCCGCCGCCGGAATGGACCTGGCGGTGTGCTCGCAGACGATCGTCGAACTGGACTCACTGGCCGACGAAATCCGGGCGCTGGATCGCGACGTATTGGCGCGACCCGTGGACGTGGCGGATTGGGAGCAGGTGAGTGTTCTTGTGGGGGACGTTGTCGAGCGGTTCGGGCAGATTGACCGTCTGGTCAACAACGCCGGCGGCAGTTTCGAGCCGGGACCGCTGGCGGATTCGGATCCGACGGGCTGGCGGCAGACCGTGGAGATCAACCTCTTCGGCACGTACAACATGATCCGCCCGGCGCTGCCGCACATCCCCGCCAGCGGGCAGATCATCAATATTTCTTCGGGCCAGGGCCTGGAGGCGAACCCGAACGACGCGGCCTACAACGCCGTGAAGGCCGCCCAGACGATGCTGACGCGCTGCCTGGCGCTGGAGATCTGGGATCGGCAAATCCTGGTGAATGACGTGAACCCGGGGCTGACTGCCACGCCGGGCGTGCACTGGTCGGAACACGCCGACGTGGACGCGATCGTGACCGAGTTCGAGACCCGCGAGGCGCCCTGGGGGGCGAGCGAACGGGTGAAGCACCCGCGGGAGGTGGCGGACCTGGTTTTACAGGTGGCGCGCTTTGCCACGGGCGAGCCGACGGGGCAGTTCTTCTCACTGGCGCAACATCCGTTGTAATGGAGCAATCGAACATGCAGGAAACCCGGAGGCATTCATGAGCGAGCAGGACCTGGCCGGCAAGGTGGCGGTGGTGACCGGCGGCGGCCGCGGGATCGGGCGCTCAATCGCCCTCTATCTGGCGCGCGCCGGGGCCGACGTGGCGCTGTGCTCGAGAAGCAATGGCGAGATTGAGGCCGTGGGCGAAGAGGTGCGGGCGCTGGGACGCCGGGCGCTGGCGATGGCGGTGGATGTGGCCGAATGGGAACCGGTGGAATCGTTCGCCCGCGCGGTGGTGGCAGAGTTCGGCAGGATCGACATCCTGGTGAACAACGCCGGCGGCGGGTTCGAGGTCACGCCGCTGGCCGAGAGCACTCCGCAGGGCTGGCGGGAGGCGGTCGAAATCAACCTCTTCGGCACCTATCACATGATCCGCGCCTGCCTCGACGACATCCCCGCCGGCGGCAAGATCATCAATATCACCTCGGGCATGGGGCTCGAACCGCGCCCCGGCAACTCGTCGTACAGCGCGGCGAAGGCCGGCGCGCACATGCTGACGCGCTGTCTGTCGCTGGAGATCTGGGATCGCGGAATCGATGTCAACGACATCATCCCGGGCCTGGTGGCCACGACTAATGTGGACTGGGCCAAGGACCGCAGCAGCGTGGAGTCGGTGCTGGCGGAGTTCGAAGGCAAGAGCCCGCCGTTCGCGCCGAGCGAACGGGTGAAACATCCCGATGAACTGGGTGAACTGGTGCTGTGGGTGGCGTCGATGCCGGCGGGCGGCCCGACGGGGCAGTCGTTCTCGCTGGCACGAAGGCCGTTTTAGGGACCGCGAAAGAGCTTTGAACGCAATCACAGAGGAGCGAAATGATGGGTAATCTGTCCGGGAAGGTGGCGCTGGTGACCGGAGGCGGGCGTGGGATCGGCCGCTCGACGGCGATCGCGCTGGCCGGGGCGGGGGCGGACCTGGCGGTGTGTTCGCGGACGCAGGCGGAACTGGACGAGGTGGCGGAGCAGGTCAAAGCAACCGGGAGCGATTGCTTCACCGGAGTCGTCGATGTGACCGACCGCGCGGCCGTCGAACGGTTCTGCGCCGGGCTGGTGGACCACTACAGCCGGGTGGACATCCTGGTGAACAACGCCGGCGGTGGACTGGAGCGCGCGGTGGTGGCGGAGGCCGACCCGGATCTCTGGCGACGGACGGTGGAGGTGAACCTGTTCGGAACGTTCCTGTTCACAAGGACGCTGCTGGAGCACATCAGCGACGGCGGCAAGATCATCAATGTGTCGTCGGGGATGGGGCTGAAGGCCGGGATGCAGGCGAGCGCCTACAACGTGGCGAAGGCCGGCGTACACATATTCACCGAGTGTCTGGCGAACGAGCTGTGGCCGAGGCGGATCGACATAAACAACCTGGTGCCGGGCCCGGTGGCGACCAGTACGTTCAATCGCGATGACCCGAGCGCTCGCACGCCGACCGCGGACATCCTGGCGAGATTCGCAGAGGCGCCGCCGGCGCATTTCCCGGAGTTCGAGCGCGTGAAGCACCCGGACGAGGTGGGCAAACTGGCGCTGTGGATGGCCCTGCGACCTGAAGGCGGACCGACCGGGCAGACGTTCTCGCTGGCGCGACGCCCCCTGTAATTAAGCGAAAGGGACTGACTGTGGCCGAAGGAAGTCTTGCCAGGCAGGTGGCGGTGGTAACCGGTGCCGGCCGCGGGGTGGGGCGGGCGATGGCGCGGCTGTTCGCCGCCGAGGGAGCGGACGTGGCGATCTGCGCGCGGACCGCGACGCAGTTGGAGCCGGTGGCGGAAGAACTGCGCGCCGGCGGCACAAAGGTCGTTTCGCAAACCGTCGATATCACCGAGTGGGAACAGGTGCAGGCGTTCGCGAACGAGGTGGCGGCGCAACTGGGTCCGGTGAACGTGCTCATCAACAATGCGGCGGCCGGCGCCGACCTTGACAACATCGCTGATTCGGACGCGCCTGCCTGGGCGAAGACCGCGATCACCAATGTGATCGGTCCCTATTTCGTGAGCCGGGGGTTCATCCCGCACCTCAAAGATGGTGCGCGGATCGTCAATTTCGGCTCGGGCAACGGGCACGTTCCCGTCGCCCGACGCTCGGCCTACGGGGTCGGCAGGGCGGGCCTGAGCATGCTGACGAAGTGCATGGCGCTGGAACTGTGGGAGCGCGGGATCGAGGTGAATGAGTTCATCCCCGGCCCGACGGCGACCGTGATGCTGCCCTGGGCGATGCACCTGGACGATGAGGATGAAATAGCGCGGCAGTTCGCCGACCGGCCTTCGCCGGAGAACCCGAGCGAACGGGCCAAGACCCCGATGGAGGCAGCGGAGCATGTGCTTTGGATGGTGACCCGGCCGCCGGGCGGCCCGACGGGGCAGTTGTATTCGCTGATGCGGCGGCCGGTCTAGCCGTCACAGACGGCTTTCTCTCTAACTCGTTACCGCGACCCGTAGTCGCGCCCCACGCCGGCCGGCGCTCATTCAGTCCGAAACGAAGGCCCCTGCATGGCCGTGGCCCGGCCCGCGAGGAGGCCGGGATGCTGGCTCAAATTCTCCCTACTGATGATTGACAAGCGGCACCCAGCGGGCGTATAAACCGACCGACCAGTCGGTATTGTTTTGATCTCGTTTGGAGAGCGATGGCGGTAAGGGAGCCAACCCGGCAATCACGGGCCGATAAGACGCGGCAGTTGCTGCTGGACGCGGCCCAGAACATTTTCAGCCGCAAGGGCTATCACGACGCCTCGATGGATGATATCGTGCGGGCCGCCGACCGATCGAAGGGCGCGGCCTACTTCCACTTCCCGGGCAAGGGTGACATTTTCAAGGCGGTGCTGGGTCGTCTCGCCGGTCGCCTGGAACGTAAGGTGCAGAAGGCGATCGCGGTTGAGACGACCCCGATCGAGCGCCTCGACGCAGCCCTGGCGGCCGTGCTGGATGCCTTTACCGGACATCGCCGGGTGGCCCGCCTGGCGCTGGTGGAACTGGTGGGGGCGGGGCCGGGCTTCCGCGACACGCTGGCCGAGATACGCATCCGCTTTCGCCGCCTGATCAAAGTGCAACTGGAGGAGGCAATCGAGCTGGGAGCAATTGACCCGGTGAACACCCGGCTGGTTTCGGTGGCGTGGTTCGGGGCGATCAACGAGATCGTGCTGGCCTGGCTGCGCGACGACGAGCCGACGGATCTGGAATCGGAAGTACCGGCGCTGCGGGCGTTGCTGCTGCGCAGCGTGGGCGTGGCACCAGGGGTGCCGGCCAATGGCCACTAGCGCGTTGGAGATCCCCGATATCCGCTTCCGCGACGCGGCGCTGGCGCCCATCTGGGCGAAGGTCCAAGCGGGCACGCGATTGGACGAAGCCGACGGGCTGGCGCTGTTTGAGACCACCGACCTGCTGAACCTGGGACGGATGGCGGATTTCGCGGCCCGGCGGGTGTCCGGCGACCGGGTCTATTACGTCCTGAACTTACACGTGAATCCGACAAATATCTGCGTGCTGTCCTGCGCGTTCTGCGACTTCGCGGCAAAGGAAGGCGACGACCACGCCTACGTTATGTCGGTGGAGGACATTCTGGCGCGCATTCATCCCGATGTGAACGAAGTGCATGTAGTCGGCGGGCATCACCCGGACCTGCCGTTTGAGTGGTACGAGGATTTGCTGCGGACGATTCAGAAGGAGCGCCCGAAGGTGCAGGTCAAGGCGTTTACGGCGCCAGAGATCGACTTCTTCGCGAAGCGCTGGAAGCTGAGCATCGACGAGGTCTTCGACCGATTGGCGGTGGTGGGCCACGTGTCGCTGACCGGCGGCGGGGCGGAGGTGTTTTCAGAGCGGGTGCGGCGGATTCTGTTTCGCGGCAAGATTCCGGCCGAGCGCTGGCTGGAAATCCATGAAATGGCGCACGCCCGGGGGCTGAGGTCGACGGCGACGATGCTGTACGGGCACGTGGAAACGCTGGCGGAACGAGTGACGCACATGGCGCGCCTGCGCGAGGCGCAGGATCGCAGCGGCGGCTTCACCTGCTTTATTCCTCTTCAGTACCAGCTGGGCAGGACGCAGCTGGTGGCGCGGCCGGTGTCGCCGCTGGACGACCTGCGGGTACTGGCGGTGTCGCGGTTGGTGCTGGACAACATCCCGCACATCAAGGCGTATTGGGTGATGAGCGGCGAAGCGACGGCAGCGATCGGGCTGAACTTCGGCGCCGATGACATGGACGGGACGATTGGCGAGGAACGGATCGCCCACGCGGCCGACGCTGACAGCCCGCTGGGGATCGCGCGCGAGCACATGGAGAACCTGATTCGCGACGCCGGCAAGCAACCGGTGGAACGCGATGCCGTCTACGGGGGTATGGAGGCGCACTGAAACCGCGCATCGGCCGCATTTCCTACCTCAACACCGAGCCGTTCTTCATGAGCGATGCGATTCGCTCGGACAGCGTCGCGGCGCCGCCACGGCAGACGCTGGAGATGGCGCTGGCGGGCGATATTGATATCGCGCCGCTGCCGGTGGTGGCGCACTTCGACCACCCGGGACGGTTTCGCGTCCTCGGCCCGATGGGGATCGCCTGCGACGGACCCGCCCGGACGGTGATCTTCCGCTCAACGGTGAAAATCGCCGCCCTGCCGCGCGGCGCGCGGATCGGGATCATCAATGAGACCGCGACCTCGGTGCGGCTGCTGCGGGTGCTGCTGGCGCACCACTACAAGGTGCCTCACCACCTGCATTTTGAAGACCTGGAACACGGGCAGTCGGGGCAGCTGGTGATCGGCGACCGGGCGCTGGCAAGCCTGAGCCCGACGCCGGCGTACCCCCACGTAGTGGACCTGGGCCACGCCTGGAAGGAAATGACCGGGCACCCGTTTGTGTTTGCGCTGTGGCTGGCGCGGGCCGACCTGGCGGTGGAGGCCACCGACGCGGTGGTGGACTATTTCCGCCGCAGCCTGGCCGCGAATCACGCCGACCCGACCGCGATCCATGAACGGCGACCGGACCTGCGCATGACGCCGACGGCGATTACCGACTACATCGCCAATTTCGAGTTCGAGTTGAGCCCGGCGTCGCTGGCCGGCCTGGAAGAGTTCCGCGCCCTCGACGCGGCGCTCGGCCGCCGGGGCAACGCGGCATGATCGCGACCATCCGCCAGAAACTGGACGCCGGCGAGCGGTTGAATTCCGCCGAGGGCCTGTACCTGCTACGCGACGCCGATCTGCTGGAGGTCGGGGCGCTGGCCAACGAGGCGCGCCTGCGTCACCATCCGGAACCGCTGGTTAGCTACGTGCTGGACACCAACCTGAACTACACGAACATCTGCAACGCATACTGCACATTCTGCGCGTTCTACCGGCCGCATCGCGGCGGCGACGCTGACCCGACCGCCTATACCCACAGCATCGACGCGGTGATGCAGTCTATCGGGCGGGCCCGGGACCGGGGTTGCACGACCGTGCTGATGCAGGGCGGGATTAACCCTTATTTGCCCTTCGACTACTACCCGGACATGGTGCGCGCGTCGCTGGCGGCCTACCCGCACGTGACGCCGCATTTCTGGTCGCCGCCGGAGATCGCCGGCATCGCCGAGGTTTCGGGGAAGACGTTTACGGAGGTCTTTGAGGCCCTGTGGGACGCCGGCCAGCGGACCCTGCCGGGCGGCGGGGCGGAGGTGCTGTCGGACCGGGTACGCAACCGGATCAGCCCACTGAAGATCAGCGCGGACGTGTGGATTCGGGTGGTGCGGGCGGCTCATGAAGTGGGTTTTCGAGGCACGGCGACCATGATGTACGGACACGTGGAGACCAATGAAGACATCGTGGAGCACTTGGATCGCATCCGCGATCTGCAAGACGAGCACCACGGATTCACAGCATTCGTGCCGTGGAGTTTCAGTCCGGACAACACGCCGCTGGGTAGGGAGGTCGCCAACCGGCGCGCAGGGCCGAATCGCTATCTGCGGATGCTGGCAGTAGGGCGGCTGTACCTGGACAATTTCGAGCACGTGGACGCAAGTTGGTTTTCGGAGGGCAAGAAAGCGGGACAGGTGGCGCTGCATTTCGGAGCCGACGACTTCGGCGGTACCCTGCTGGACGAAAACGTGATGCAGGAGGCGGGACACTTCCTGCGCGCCGACGAGGAAGAAGTCCAGACGCTGATCCGTGAGGCCGGTTTCACGCCGGCAGTCCGCAATACGCTGTACGAGATTCAACGAGTATTCGAACCCCTAAGAAAGTGATGGCCTGACCCCAATGCGCCAGCTTCGCATCGGCCACAGCCCAGACGCCGACGATGCCTACATGTTCTATGCGATCACCCACGGCTTGGTGGACCTGGACGGGCCAGAGCCCGCCGGCCACGAGGAGGTGCTAGAGGACATCCAGAACCTCAACGAACGCGCCCTGCGCGGTGAGTTGGAGATGACGGCTATCTCGGCGGCGGTATACCCGCAGGTGGCGGACCAGTACCGCATTTTGGCGTGCGGTGCATCGATGGGCTTGAAATACGGTCCGATCGTGGTGACGAATGGCCCATTGAATCTAGCGGGCCTAGAGGGAAGGCGTGTGGCGATGCCGGGGCCGAATACCACGGCGTACCTCCTATCGCGCATCTTCCTCCCGCCGGTGGAGGCGGTACAGTTGCCATTCGACCAGGTGATGGATTCGGTGAAATCCGGCGAAATGGCAGCGGCGGTTGTAATCCACGAGGGTCAGCTGACGTATGTGGATGCCGGTCTGACAAAGATCTTGGATCTGGGCGAACTGTGGCACCAGGAAACCGGCCTGCCGCTGCCGCTGGGGTTGGACTGCGTCCGGCGCGACCTGGGCGAGGAATGGCAGGTGGCGCTCGGAAAGGCGCTGCAACGCAGCATCGACGCGGCCTTCAACAACAATGCCCTGGCGGTGGACTACGCGCTGCAGTTCGGGCGCGGTATCGACGCCGAGCGGGGCGAGAAATTCGCGAAGATGTACGTGAACCAACTTACGGTAGATATGGGTGAGGACGGCGAGAAGGCGCTAAATGAGCTGTTCCGCCGTGCTCACGAAGCAGGGTTGATCGACGCGGTGCCGCCGGTTGATATCGTCTGGTTGTAGACCATCTCTGCGACAGACAACGATCCCTCTCGGTCGCATTGTAACGCCGTCTTCGTCACTTCCAATAGCCGGGCGCAGAGCTTCTTGCCAAGGTGGCGCACGTTCGATAAATAAAGTAACCCGGCGATCCGTCGGTCAGATTCCCAATCACGAATCGACATAGCTCAAACCTTCGCCGAACGCGCCCGGTGGCCAGCGGAATCGAACGGTTCATCCGCTCTCGGAGCTTCGCGAATCCCCTCACTTCCGTCAGATCCACGACCTCTATCGGCGCTTTCGCGTGCGGTCGGCGAGCATTGCCGAGCACGAGGTACTCGTCAACCTGCGCCGAACCTCGAGCACGAAAGCTAGGTCATCCCGAGTGGTGTCGACTGGCACATCCTCGCACGGAGTTCTGCGCTGGCACACCGGCGTCGGGTATCGATGGCACCTGCCCTTCCCACGGTTCATACGACAGGGCCGCTCCCGCCACGCGGATGTCAATCAAGAAAGTCCAGCGCCGGGAACGAATCTTCGAGCACCAGTCCGGACGGGGCATCCAACCAGCGATCCAGGAGGGTCGCGTAGACGGAGCGAAAGTCGGTCGTAAACCGTAGGTCTCCCTCGGCGTCCAGATCGGTCAACGATGGCGTTGCGCCATACATCCCGCCGCGCACCGATTCGCCGATCACGAAGAGTGGCGCCGCGGTGCCGTGATCGGTTCCGTCGCTGCCATTCTGGCGCGGCCGCCGGCCAAACTCTGAATAGGTGGCAATCACCACATCCTCAGCCACACGGTGATCGCGCAAATCGTTCATTAGCGCGACAATCCCGACTGCCAGCGTTTCGAGCAGGCGTGTGTGCTGCGGTTGCTGTCCGGAGTGGGTATCGAATCCGCCCAGCGTCGTGGTAAACACTCGAGTCCCCGATCCGCCGGCGATCAACTGAGCAACCAAGCGTAGCGAGTCGCCGAAGGCCCCCGATGGATACTCGGCGGCGGACTCGAAGCCGGCGCCCATTGTCCGGAGGTCGCTGGCCGCCTGCATCGCGGTGGCAGCCACCCCGCGCAAGAACTCCTCCTGGGGAGTGACCGTCCCTGCCTCAGCGTAGATTCGCTCGATGGCCGCCAGTTGCGCCGCGGCGTCCAACGGCACGTCCGGGACATTAAACGAGAAGGTGTCCAAGTCCGGAACTGAAGGCACCGGCTGGCGCGTCCGCCGGGTCACCGCGGCGGCAGTATCGCCTACGTTGATCGCGTATAGTGCGGAACCCGGATTCACGTGGTCGAGGTAGCGTCCCAGCCAACCGGCATCGTCGATACGATCCGGTTGCGCGGTGTCCCAGATTTCAATCGAGCGAAAGTGTGAACGGTTCGGGTTGGGGTAACCGACTCCCTGCACGATCGCTAGCGCAGCTTCATCCCACAGTCCACGCAACGGGGCCATCGCCGGGTGGAGCGCGTGCTCGTCGGTCAGGGTCACGAGCGAATCGAGCGGATCGGCGATCTCCGGCCGCAAATCGGCGTATGCAGGATCGGAATACGGCACAACGGTGGCGAGTCCGTCGTTGCCGCCGATAAGTTGGATCAGCACCAGTGTGGCATCGTTTCGCGCGCTGGCCGCGTAGGCGGTGCGATTCACAAAGCCCGGAACTGTCGGCCCCATCGCTACCAGGGCCGCGCCCCATTTCAACACTTGTCGTCGCAGTATTTTCATCGTAAGAAGCCCTCGCTAGTTGAGCTGGTATTCGGGAGCCGTCATAGCCAGACGCAGCAGCCCGCGCAGCAACGCCGGAGGGCTATCCCGCATCTTGTCGGCGTAACCCCTAAGTGCTGACCGGGTGCCGGCGGACGCCTCGCCATCCAAGAGCCGATCCAGCACCTGCCCCACGGCAGTCTCGGGATCGACACTCGCCGGTGGTGGCCAGTCAGATTCCAGATGACTGTCCGGTGGATTGCTGCCGCCCGACGTCGCTAGGACCGTTTCGGCACTGCCAACATTGCGGCGCTGGAGTTGAAGTCCCGCGTTGAAGCGGGCCAACAGGGTGGAAGCGCCAATCCAATCCCGGTTACCGTCCCACCCCTTCACGCTGGGCGGACTGAAAAGCGCCTGCCCCAGCGAGACCAGCAGGCGCGTGATCTGCGAGTCGGCTTCGGTGACGCCCAGCGTCCGCAGCCCACCTACAATCAGTTCGATCGGGCTCTTGATCGTAGCCCGATAGGCCGCTTCCGAGCTGAACTCCGCCGATCGCAGGAGGTGCTGCATCATCGCCCTGATACTGTAGCCGCCGTCGTAGTAGACGGCCGCCAGTCGCCGCACGAGGTCGGCCGGCGGATCCGGACGCACGAAGAACTTCACTAGCTTTTCGGCCAGGTTCTCACCGGTGGCCGGGTGCGAAACTACGATGCGAACGATGTCTTCGAGCTGAAAACTGCCTGTCTG
>JASLPR010000039.1 GCA_030744875.1 Chloroflexota bacterium | reverse complement strand
ATCGCGTCCAGGTCCGGCAGCCAGCGGTTTTCGGGCGTTAACGGCATGTAGTGGACCTGCCCGCCCACCAGTTCCGTGCCGATGGCGTAGACCGGGTAGCCCGGGTCCGGCACCAGCGTGTAGTCGCCGGCATTTATCAGCGCCACCGGCAGGTGCGCGATCCCTTCCTTCGAGCCCAGCAGCGGCACGATCTCCTTCGCTGGATCGAGGGTTATGTCGAAGCGGCGCTGATACCAGGCCGCTACCGCCGCCCGGTACTGGGGCAGGCCGTCATCGCAGTAGCGGTGATTTTCGGCGTCGCGCCCGGCGGCCGCCAGCCGGTCGGTGACGGCCTCTGGCGTCGGCAGGTCGGGATCGCCGATGCCCAGGCTGATTACGTCCACGCCCTCGGCGATCTTCGCGTCACGAACCTCGTTGAGCCGGGCGAACAGGTAGGCCGGTAATTCTTCAATACGATCCGCGGGTTTGAAGTCCATGGGTGTAGGTGGCCTGCCTTCAGGGTTGGTGGCGGCGACTCGAAACCGGCTCAATCAGGATATGTTCAGCGCCGCCACACGCCATCGTATACGGTCGCGGCCAGTCCGGTCATTACCAGTTCGCGCCCCTCGCCGGGCCAGTCGAAGCGCAGTTCGCCGCCGTCCACCGTCATCCGCAACTGGCCCGGGGCCACGCGGCCGGTCCGGATAGCCGCCGCCACGGTCGCCGCCGCGCCGCTGCCGCAGGCCAGCGTGATCCCCACCCCGCGCTCCCACACCCGCATGCGTAGTTGTCCCGGGCCGAGCACCTGGCAGATCTCGAAATTGATCCGTTCCGGGAAGGCCGGGTGGTGCTCCATCAGCGGGCCGACCCGGGGCAGATCGACTCCGTCCACCGAATCGACGAAGGCCACCGCGTGGGGATTGCCCATCAACACCGCGCTGATCGCGAATTCCGTGCCTTCGATTTGCAGCGCGTGGTCCAGCACCGCCGCTCCCGGCAGGTCCACCGGCACGCGGCTTGGGTCAAACTCCGGCACTCCCATGCCGACGGCCACCACGAAGTCGTCGGGACAGTTGTCTTCCACTCGCACCCAGCGCCGGCCGCCGTCGGTGACCACCTGCACCTGCTCGCGGCCGATGTCACCGGCCTCGTAGAGCAACTTCGCAAAACACCGAATGCCGTTGCCGCACATCTCGGCGCGGGAGCCATCCGGGTTGTACATGACCATCTGGTAGCCCAGGTCTGCGGTCTCACGGATCAGAATCAAGCCGTCGGCGCCGACCCCGAAATGGCGATCGCACAGCGGCACCGCCAGCGCCGCCCAGTCGCGCTCTTCCTCGACCCGCGTGTCGACCAGCGCGAAATCATTGCCGGTCCCGTGCATCTTGGTGAAGTGCAAAGTCAGTTCCCTGCCGAAGCGGCGGCCAGGAAGTCCTCGACCGCCAGGGCGAGTTTGTCCTCAAGATTATTGCCCACTTCGAACCATTGCGCCGATTCTCGATTGCGCAGCCAGGTCATCTGCCGGCGGGCGTACTGGCGAGTCGCGGTGGCCGTCGCCGCAATCGCCTCGCGGCGGCTCAGATCCCCGAAGAGATGCGCGAGGCCCTCCCGGTAGCCGATAGACCGGTCCAGGACCGAGCCCCGCCCGTAGCCCCCGATTAGCAGTCGCCGAATCTCGTCCAGCAGCCCGCCGCCAAACATCCCGGCGGCGCGCTCCGCGATCCGCTCCGCCAGCGCTTCCCGTTCCATGCTCAGCCCCAGCGCCAGCGAGCGCCACCGCAGCGGTCGGGCGGACTCGATCTCCCGAATCGAGCGCCCGGTGGCCGTCTTCACCTCGATGGCACGCACAACCCGCCGCGGATTCTCCAAGTCGATGTCCGCCGCCACCACCGGGTCCACCCGGCGCAGTCGCTCCGCCAGCGCCGCCACGCCTTGTTCCTCCTGCAGCCGTTCCAGTTCCGCTCGCAATGCCGGGTCCGGCTCCACCGCCGCCGGCAGGAATCCCCGCGTCAGCGCCGCCAGGTAGTGCCCGGTGCCGCCGGCTACAATCGGCAGCCGCCCGCGCGCCCGGATCGCGGCGATCGCCTCCTCGGCGTCCCGGGCAAACTCGTGCACCGAGTACGGCTGGTCCGGCGCGCGGATGTCGAGCAGGTGATGCGGCACAGCGGCGCGTTCGATGTCGCCGACCTTGGCGGTGCCGATGTCCATGCCGCGATAGACCTGCCGTGAGTCGGCCGAGACGACCTCGCCGTCAAACCGATGCGCCAGGGCAATGGCGGCCGCCGATTTGCCGGTACCGGTCGGCCCCACGACGCAGATGAGCGGCGGGAGTCCGGCGTTGCCAGTCATTGTGCTGATCGGGTCTCGATCAAAAGTCCTGTATCCATACTTATGTAAAGTCCCTGCCGGGTCGGCGCGGCCAAGTCGTCCCGATTGGCCGCCTGAATTGCGCTTCCTCCATCGCGGCATCTATGCTGCGTTCGACAAGCGAAACCAACCCGGGATGGGTGCAAGATAGCGCAACTCGCCGACACCGCAATCGGAGACTTCATCGACCGGCTGGGCTCCCACGAACCGGCCCCCGGCGGCGGGGCCGCGGCCGGCGTGGCGCTGGCGCTGGGCGCGGCGATGATCCAGATGGCCGGCGGATACTCCATCGGTAAGAAGAAGTACGCCGCCGTCGAGGCCGACTTGGTCGCCATCGTCAGCCGTTGCGAAGCCATCGCCGCCCGCGCCGTCGCCCTGGCCGCGGAAGACGCCACCGCCTACGCCGGCTTCGCCGCCGCCATGAAGTTGCCGCGTAAGTCCCCCGAGGAAAAGGTCGCCCGGCGTGCCGCCCTGGCCGAAGCGGCCCACGCCGCTACCGCGGTACCGTTGGAGCTGGCCGAGTTGTGCGCCGAAGTCGTCGTGCTGGGCGAGCAGACCTGCCGCATCGGCAACCCCAACCTGGTCGGCGACGCCGCCGGCGGCGGCTCGCTGGCCCGCGGCGCGCTGCGCATCTGCCAGCTCAACATCGCCGCCAACGTCGGGATGATCGACGATGACGCCTTCGTGCAGGACACCGAAATCCGTCTTGAAGCCGCAGCCAAGGCGCTGCGCCAGGCGGATACCACCGTCGACCGCCAACTCTGATCGAGCAGAAGCGATAGCGATTTGTACATGCCCGAACCGATCATGCTCAAAGGCGCGGAAGCAGCCAAAGCGCTGCGCCGCGAACTCAAGGCAGAATTCGCACAGCACGCCGAGCGGGTCGGTGAAATCGGCATGCGGATCGTCCAGATGGGCGACGACCCGGCCGCCGCCGGCTACACGCGCAGCATCGTGCGCACCTTCAAACGCGTTGGCCTCGAAGCGATCGTCGTCGAACTGCCTGTCGCCATCCCCGCGCCTGACCTCGAAGATGAGCTAACAAGTCTCAACCAAGACACCGCCGTCCACGGCGTCGTCGTGCCCACCCCCTACCCCGCGCAGATACCCGAAGACCTCGTATCCGGCACCCTCTCCCCGGCCAAAGACGTCGACTGCATAACCCCGACCCGCCTCGGCGCGCTCTTCGC
This sequence comes from Chloroflexota bacterium, assembly GCA_030744875.1. Classification (GTDB taxonomy): domain Bacteria; phylum Chloroflexota; class UBA11872; order UBA11872; family VXNJ01; genus JASLPR01. The sequence goes on along the minus strand of JASLPR010000039.1, from coordinate 14,654 downwards.
CGGGTCCAGCACCTTCGCTCCCGCCACCGCCGCCGCCGTCATGCGCCTGCTCGATCACTACCAGATCCCCATCGAGGGGAAGAGCGCCGTCGTCCTCGGCCGCAGCAACACCGTCGGCAAGCCGCTGGCCATGCTGCTCCTGCAACGCCACGCCACCGTCACCCTGTTGCACTCGCGGACGGAGGATCTCGAAGCCGAGACTCGCCGCGCCGAGATCCTGGCCGTCGCCATGGGCCGGCCAAACTTCGTCGGTTACAAGCACGTCGGCAGCCGGGTCGTGGTCGTCGATGTCGGCACCAACTATGTCGGCGACGAATTGATCGGCGATGTCGATTACGACTCGGTCATGCCCTCGACGGCGGCCATCACACCGGTGCCCGGCGGAGTCGGCCCGCTCACCAACACGATCCTCGCCAGCAATCTGGCCCAGCTGCTCCGCGAGGCCGGCGCCGGCTAGGTCCGGCCGAACTGCCGGTCCAGCATCTCGCGGGTGAACTTCAGGATCGTCGGCCTTCCGTGCGGGCAGGTGCGACCCAGGTCGCAGCGCGCCAATTCGTCCAGCAGCGCCTGCATCTCTGGGATCGACAGCCGGTCGCCGGCGCGGATAGAGCTATGGCAGGCCACCGACCAGCGCAGCCGCTCGGCCATCCCGGCGCGGCTCACGGCTACCTCCAGCATCTCCGCCACAATCTCGGCGAACAGCGCCTGCGGGTCGCGATCCGCACCCACCACCGGCACCGCCCGGATCAGCCAAGTGTTATCGCCGAAATGCTCGACATCGAAGCCCAGTTCGCCCAGCCGCTCCAGGTTGTCGGCGACCCAAGCCGAGGCATCGCTGGCCAGGTCGGCGGTCAGCGGCGCCAGCAGCGGTTGCAGGTCGGGCGCCTGATCCTGTCTAAGCAGCCGCTCGTAGGTCACGCGCTCGTGGGCGGCGTGTTGATCCACCAGGTACAGCCCATCCGGCCCGGTCGCCACCACGTAGGTCGAGCCAATCTGCCCGAGCGGCCGGATCGTCGGCGATTGCAGCCCTTCGACCGGCTTATCCGGATCGGCCGGCGCGAAATCGCCGTTGTCCCCCGGCGGCCCGGCCACCGGATCGGGCGGGAAGCCGTCGTGCCGCGGTTGCGTCGGCATCCGCGAAGGCACGAAGAACGAGTCCACCACCGCCTCCGGCCCCGTCTCCACCGCCACGTAGTCGCCGCGTTCGATCAACGTCCGCTTAATCGCCTTCGACACCCGGCCGAAGATCAACCCGTCCTCGCGAAAGCGGATCTCGGTCTTGGTCGGGTGAATATTCACATCGACGCTGTCTGGCGGCACCGTCAGGTGGATGATCGCGATCGGGTGCCGTCCTGACGGCATCATCCCGCGATAGGCCTCGGTCAGCGCCCCCAGCAGCGTCCGGTTGGTCACCCAGCGACGGTTCACAAAGAAGGCGATGTGCCGCCGGTTGGGCCGGTCTTTGCCCGGCTGGCCGATGAACCCGTGGATGCCCATGAACTCGTCCGGCGGGATTTCGATGGTGTCGTCGATCAGCCGCGCGTCGTAGACACCCACCAGCGCGTCGCGCAGGCTGCCGCCGCCGGTGGTCTGGAAGGACACCCGGTCGTCGGAGCTCAGCGTGAAACGCACGTGCGGGTGGCCCAGCGCCAGGTGCTGGGTGATGTCCATGACCCGAAACAGCTCGGTCCGCTCGGATTTCAGAAACTCCAAACGCACCGGGAAATTGGCGAACAGCCTGGACACCGTCACCTCGGTGCCGCCGGGCCCGCCGTAGGGCTCATCGCGCAGGATCTCGTCGCCGTGCCGCACGATTGCCCGGCCGGTCTCGCCGGGTCCGGTGGAACTGACGATCGAGAGTTCGGCCACCGCCGCGATGCTGGCCAGCGCCTCGCCGCGAAACCCCAGCGTGCGCACGTTCAGCAGGTCGTCCTCGACGCGCAGCTTGCTGGTGGCGTGCGGCGAAAACGCCAGCGGAAGTTCCTCCGGATCGATCCCGCCGCCGTTGTCGAGCACGCGGATTAACTCGCATCCACCCCCGCGGATCGCAATCCGGATATCAGTCGCCCCGGCGTCGAGGCTGTTTTCGACCAGTTCCTTGACCACCGACGCCGGCCGCTCGATCACTTCCCCGGCGGCAATCTTGCCGCGCACATCGTCGGGCAGCTGGCGAATCACGCTCATTCGTCCAGCATCCTCCGCCATTCGTAGAGCTTGTTCAGCGCCGTCAGCGGCGACGTGCCTTCGAGTTCCAGCTTTTCCAGTTCATCCAGCAACGGGTGGCGCTCGGGCGGCAGCAGCGACATCTGGACCCGATTCGGCGCGCCCGACTCGGCCTCCAGCGTCGCCAGTATCTCCTCGGCCCGCCGGGTGACCGCGTCGGGCAGACCCGCCAGCCTGCCCACATAGATGCCGTAGCTGCGATCCGACCCGCCGGGGGTGATCCGCCGCAGGAACACCACATTGCCGTTCTGCTCCGAGACCGCCACGTTGAAATTGCGCACTCGCGGGTAGCGCTCGGCCAGCGCGGTCAATTCGTGATAGTGGGTGGCGAAGATCGTCTTGGCGCGCAGCCGCGGGTGGTTGTGCAGGTACTCGATCACCGCCTGGGCTATCGAGAGGCCGTCGTAGGTGCTGGTCCCGCGACCGATCTCGTCGAGGACGATTAGGCTGTTCTCGGTGGCCCGCGACAGGATCGCCGCTACTTCCGACATCTCGACCATGAAGGTGCTCATCCCGCCGGCCAGGTCGTCGCGGGCGCCCACCCGGGTGAAGATACGGTCGAACACCGGCAGCCCGGCACTTGTCGCCGGCACGAAGCCACCGATCTGCGCCATCAGCGCGATCAACGCCACCTGTCGCAAGAACGTCGACTTCCCGGCCATGTTCGGCCCGGTCAGGACCATGATCTGGCCGTGGTCGCCGCCGAGGCGGCAGTCATTGGGCACAAAGCGTTCGCCGCCGGCCGCCTCCACCACCGGATGCCGCCCGCCCTCGATTTCCAGGATGCCGTCCTCCACGAACTCCGGCCGCACGTAGCCCTGCGCCCCGGCCAGTTCCGCGCCGGCCAGCGCCACGTCCAGTCGCGCCACCGCGCCCGCCGCCGCCAGCAACGCATCGACATGTGCGCCCAGGCTCGCCACCACCGCCGTGTAGAGCGTCTGCTCCAGCTCCCGGGCGCGATCCTGCGCAGTCAGCACCTCGACCTCGTGCTCCTTCAGCTCCGGAGTCACGTAGCGCTGCGAGTTGGTCAGCGACTGCCGCGGCTCAAACCAGTCCGGCACCCCGTCCAGGTAGCGCCGGCTGACCTCAACGTAGTAACCGAAAACCCGGTTGTAGCCGATTTTCAGGGCCTTGATGCCGGTTTCTTCGCGCAGGCGTTCCTCGTAGGTGGCCAGCCAGGCCCGGGCGTTGGTGGCGGTGTCGTACAGCTCATCCAGCTTCGCGTCGTAACCGGCGCGGATTACGCGATCGCCGTCGGGCTCCAGGGAGCGTTCCAGGAAGGCCGCCACGTCCACGCACGGGTCCGGCGCGCTCAGATGGGATTCCGCCAGCCCACTCGCTGCCGCCAACGTGTCCGCCAGCGTCGCCACCCGCCCCAGCATCCGTCCCAGCCCCAGCAGGTCCTGGGCGCGTACGCTTTCCCGGCGGATGCGGATCACCGTCCGCTCCAGGTCGCCGATGGCGCGCAGTTCATCGCCCAGATTCGAGCGCAGCCTGGCGTCGGCCAACAACCATTCCACCCCGTCCAGGCGCCGCTCGATGGCCGGCACGTCCAGCAGCGGCAACCCGACGCGGGCGCGTAGCAGGCGCGAACCCATCGGCGTGCGCGTCCTGTCAATTATGTCAAGCAGGCAGGCCGCCCCATCGGCATCGACGGAGCGGTCGATATCCAGGTTGCGCCAGGTAAAGTCGTCGATCTCCATGAACTCGCCCACCGGGTGCCGGTGGATCGCGGTAAACACATGCAGCGCCTGGCTCTGGTTGGCCTCGACGTAGGCGACCAGCGTGGCCGCCGCGCCGGTCGCCGCCGCGTCCAGCCCCGCCGGGCCACCATCGGTGCCGATAGTGCGATCCAGGATGGCGGTCGCCGAACCCTCGGCCGGTATCCAGCCATCGGCCGCCGACACGTGCACCCCGCCGCCCGACAGCGGACCCAGCAGGGCGTCCGGCACCAGCACCTCGGCGGCGTCCAGGCGCGCCAGTTCGCGGCGCAGGCGCGCCAGTTGGTCCTCGCCGGCAAACGACGCCCCGGCGAACTCCCCGGTGGTGATATCGGCGAACGCCAGCCCCAGGCGATCTTCCACGGGCACCACTGCCGCCAGGTAGTTGTTGCGTTCCGGGCGCAGCATACCGTCCTCGACCTTGGTGCCCGGGGTAATCACCTGCGTGACCGCCCGCTCCACGAGGCCGCTGCCCGGCTCGCCCACCTGGTCGCAGATGGCCACCTTGTGACCGGCATCCAGCAGCCGTGCGGCATAGGTCTCTGCCGCGTGATAGGGCACCCCGCACATCGCAATCCGGGTCCCTTTGCCCATCTCCCGCCCGGTCAGGACGATCTGCAGGATCTCCGACGCGATCACTGCGTCGTCGTCGAACATCTCGTAGAAATCGCCCAGCCGGAAGAACAGGATCGCGTCGGCGTAGCGTTTCTTGATCTCCAGATATTGCCGCCGCAGCGGCGTCGTGGCGGCCAAACGGATACCGGCTCCCGGCTGAAAGATGGTGGTTCGGACGGCGTCCTCACCAGTTTACGGAACCGGCGCGTCCTTTTCCGCCGCAGCGGCGCGATGATCGGCCGCCACCCGCTCGATGCCGGCCGTGAGTCGCGGCAGAAACTCGTCTTCGTTAAGCGTCTCCAGGATCTTGCCATCGGCGAAGATCACCCCGCGGCCCTTGCCGCCCGCCAGGCCGATATCGGCGTCCCGCGCCTCGCCGGGCCCGTTGACCACACAGCCCATCACCGCCACCTTCAGCGGTTCCTCGATGCCGGCCAGCACTTCCTCCACCTTGCCCACCAGCGGGAACAGATCGATCTCGCAGCGCCCGCAGGAGGGGCACGAAACCAGCACCGAGCCCTTCCGGCGAATATCGAGTGACTTCAGGATCTCGAAGGCCACAAAGACCTCTTCCACCGGGTCGGCGGTCAGCGACACCCGGATCGTGTCGCCGATGCCTTCGTAGAGCAGGATCCCTAGCCCGATCGCCGAGCGGATGCTGCCGGTGCGAACGGTGCCCGATTCGGTGATCCCCAGGTGTAATGGATACGGCACCATGTCGGCGATCTTGCGGTAGGCGCGCACCGTCGGGTCGATCTCGAAGGCCTTCAGCGAGATCTTGATCGCCTCGAAGTCCTCTTCTTCCAGGATGCGCACATGCTCCATGGCATGCGCCACCATCGCATCGGCCAGCGCGGCGCCGGTCTTCGGCCGGCCGTCGGGTCCGCTGGCCTCCGGGATCGAACCGGCGTTCACGCCGATGCGAATCGGCACCCCGCGCTCCTTACAGGCTTGAACCACCTGGCGCACCCGGTCGCGGTCGCCGATGTTGCCCGGGTTGATCCGCAGACAATGGATACCGGCCTCCACCGCCGTCAGCGCCAGGCGATGATCGAAATGAATATCGGCGATCAGCGGCACCGCCGGCCGGCGTAGAAGCTCTGGCAAAGCCGCCGCCGCCTCGCGGTCGGGCACCGCCACCCGCACGATCTCGCAGCCGGCGTCCACCAGTCGCGCGATCTCATTCGAAGTCGCCTCGACATCGGCCGTGCTGGTGGTGGTCATCGATTGCACGACCACCGGGCCGCCGCCGCCGATACGGACATCGCCGACGTTCACCGGGATCGACGTGCGCCGGCGGCTTATCTCACTCGTGGCGGAATCCCTCTCGGCTCCAGAAGACGGCGCTCAAAGTTACCCAACCCGCGATCCCAGTCGCAACCCCGCTCCTCATCCGCCGGCGATCCGCTGGATATCACCCACCGTCACCAGCACTGCCAGCAACAGCAAGAGCGCGATGCCGACGAAATTGATCGCCCCCTCACGCTCGATCGACATCGGCTTGCCGCGCACCGCCTCCACGCCGATCAATACCAGCCGTCCCCCGTCGAGCACCGGCCAGGGCAGCAGGTTCAAGAGCATCAGTTGCGTGCTCAGCAGCGCCGCCAGGAACAGCACCACCTCGGGACCCTGCCGGGCTGCCTGCCCGACCATCTCCACGATCCCCACCGGCCCCGCCACCTGCAGGCCCTCCTCCGAGCGGGCCGTCTCCAAGATCAGCCCCGGCAGCATAACGATCGATTCCCCGGTGCGCTTGAATCCCGCCACCAGCGCTTCCAACGGCGGGCGCGACGCCAGGTGCAGGTTGATCCCCACCCCCAGCGGTCCCTGGTCGTCCGGGTAGGTGGTCCGCAGAGTGGTCACGACATTGCGCAGTTCGCCGTTGCGCTCGATTCCGAGACGCACTTCAGCGCCAACCCGATCGCGGACGGCCGCCCCCACATCCGGCGGCATCGGCACGTCGATGCCGTCCACCGTGCGGATCACATCGCCCATCAGCAGACCCGACGTAGCCGCCGGGGTGTCGGGCTCGACACGGGTGATTTCGACCCCGTCCAGGTCGGCGATCAGCGCCGCTCCCGCGAACAGCAAGGGCGCCGCCAGCAGATTCATCAGCGGACCAGCGATCAGCACGAAGGCCCGTGCGCGGCGCGATTTCGAGACAAAGCTCCCCGGCTCGGCGGGATCGCCGCTTTCGCCGCGCATCCGCGCGAAGCCGCCAAACGGGATTGCGTTCAGGGTGAAGACGGTGCCGCGCCAGCTACGTCCGAAGATGCGCGGCGGGTAGCCCAGCCCGAACTCCAGCACCTCGATCCCCACCCGCCGCGCGGCCAGATAGTGGCCCGCCTCGTGGACGACGATCAGCACGCTCAGCAGGACGATCGCCACCGGAATGGCAATCACCGCGCCGCCGAGGGCCTCCAGGGGGGAACCGATCACGAGGCCAGCGCGGCGCCTACGTTCATCGCCGCCTCAAAGCCGGCCTGGTGCCAGGCCTGGGCCTCGTCCAGCGATATTTCTTTTGTGTGCCCGGTGGTCGCCAGCGCCTCGCCAACAACCCGCGCAATGTCCAGGAAGCCGATCCGTCCGGCCAGGAAAAGTTCCACCGCCGCCAGATCGGCCCCGCACAGCACCGCCGGCTCCGAGCCACCCCGCCGCCCCGCCCGGTAGGCCAGGTCCAGCAGCGGGAAGCGCTCGGTGTCCGGCGGCCGGAAAGTCAGTTGGTTCAGATCCGCCAGGTCCAGCGGGCCGCCGCCCAGTTCCGGGTCGACCAGCCGCTCCGGATAGGCCAGTGCGTAGGCGATCGGCAGGTCCATACTCGGCCGGCCCAGCTGCGCCTTCACCGCGCCGTCGGTGAACTCCACCATCGAATGCACGACGCTCTGCTGGTGCACCGCCACATCGATCTGGTCGTAAGAAACGCCAAACAGCCAGTGCGCCTCGATGACTTCCAGGCCCTTGTTCATCAGCGTCGCCGAGTCCACCGTCACCTTCGGGCCCATATCCCAATTCGGATGGTTCAAGGCTTCCCGCCGGCCCGCGCGGGCCAGTTCCTCCAATGGCGTGTCCAGGAACGGCCCGCCCGAGGCCGTCAGCAGCAGGCGCGCGATGCGGCGGTGGCCCTCGCCCTGCAGGCACTGCCAGATGGCGCTGTGTTCGCTGTCGATCGGCAGGATCAACGATCCGTGCCGGGTAGCCATTTCGGTCAGCAGCGAGCCGGTCATCACCAGCAGTTCCTTGCTCGCCAGCCCCACCGCCTTACCCTCGCGAATCGCCGCCGCGGTCGGCAGCAGCCCAGCCTCACCGATGGTCGCCACCAGCACTACTTCCGCCGATCCCGCCGCGATATCGCACAGGCCCTCCGGCCCGGTCACCAGGCGGATGCCGTCCGGCAGCGGCGCGGTTGGCCGGGCATTCGGATCGCCCAGCGCGATCAGCGGCACGTCGAACTCCACCGCCTGGGCCACCAGCCGGTCGGCGTTCGACCCGCAGGCCAGGCCCACGATCTGGAAGGCGTCGCAATGCCGGCGCAGAACGTTCAGAGCCTGGGTACCGACCGAGCCGGTGCTGCCGAGAATGGCTACTTTGCGCCGTGACATACCGTGATCCGCTAGCCGGGGCCGCTTGAGAACGTCGCGAACGCGAACACCACCGGCCCGGCGAACAACAAACTGTCGATCCGGTCTAGAATACCACCGTGGCCGGGCACCAGCCGCCCGGAGTCTTTGACCCCGGCACGGCGTTTCAGGGCCGATTCAAAGAGGTCGCCGGCCTGCGCGGCGATGGCCGTCGCCGCCGCCGCCGCCAGCAGCAGCCACAGGCTGGCATCCAGCAAGAGACTCATCAAACCGCCCGCCAGCAGCGCGCCGGCAAGGCCGCCGCCAACCCCTTCCCAAGTCTTGCGCGGCGACAGTCGCGGCTCGAAGAGATGCCGCCCCACGGTCATCCCGACCGCGTAGGCGCAGATGTCGTAGGCCCACACCACCGCCAGTAGAAAGACGACCCAGCGCAGGCCTTCCGGCAGATCGCGGATCGCCGGCAGCGCCGCGGCCAGCCCGCCGACATAGATCGCCGCGCCGACGCTGGCCAGCAAGCGTGCCCGCGTTCCGGCCACTGACGCGCGCATCGTCACGAACACCCCACCCAGCACCAGCCCGGCGGCCACCGCCAGCAGCACGATCGCCGCCGTCAGCTCCACCACCGGCGCCGGGACCAGCAGCAGCGCCAGCGGCAGCGCGATCCAGGCCACAAAGCCCCAGCCGGTGCCGTTGGCGATCGCGCGCATTTCCCATGTCCCAAGCAATACCATCAGCGCAGTCAGGATCAGCAGCGTCGGATTCCCGGCCCACACGGCCAGCAACGCCACCGGCAGCAGCACGGCCACAGTGGCCGCGCGCAGCAGCAGATTGCGTCTAGCCGTCGCCAAGAGCGCCGGGGGTGCCGGTCCCGGTTTCCACGCCGCCGTAGCGGCGTTTGCGGCCCGAGAAATCGCGGATGGCCTTGCCAAACTCGGCGGCGTCGAAATCCGGCCACAGTGCCGCGGTCCAGTAGAACTCGGCGTAGGCCGACTGCCACATCAGGAAGTTGCTCAGCCGTTGCTGCCCGCCGGTGCGGATGATGAGGTCTGGGGCCGGCTGCCCGGCCGTGTACAGGTAGCGCTCCAGCAGGTCTTCAGTCACGTCCTCAGCGTCGATTCCATCCTGCATCAGGCCCTTCACGGCGCGCACGATCTCCGCGCGGCCGCCGTAGTTGAACGCCATGTTCAGCGTCAGCCGGTCGAAGTTGGCGGTGGCGCGCTCCATCTGGCGAATCGAGATCCGCAACGGTGGCGGGATCGGGTCCAGCGAGCCCAGCACCTTAATGCGGATGCGGTTCTCGAAGATCGCCTTGCGCTCCGCCTGCAGGCTCTTGCCGATCAGTTCCAGCAGTATGTCGATTTCTTCCCGCGGCCGGGACCAGTTCTCGGTGGACAGCGCGTAGACCGTCAGGTACTTGATGCCGTGATCGATGCAGGCCTCCACGATCGGGCGCACCCGCATCGCCCCGGCCCGGTGGCCCTCGGAGCGACCAAGCCCCTGCCCGGCGGCCCAGCGGCCGTTGCCGTCCATCACGATCCCGACGTGTCGCGGAATCGCCGCCGAATCGTCCGCGCGACGGTCTGATTCGCCCATACTCAATTCGTCCGGCCCTCTCTAGACTTCAAGCACTTCCGCCTCTTTGCGCTCGCCGGCCTCCTCAGCCAGGACGGCCTTCGAATCGGTGATCTCTTGAAGCCTGTCCAACGCCTTGTGGGCGTCGTCCTGCGAGCACATCTTTTCCTTCTCGGCCTCGCGGATGTCGTCCTGGGCTTCGCGGCGGATGTTGCGCACCGCCACCTTGGCTTCCTCCACCTTGGATTTCACCAGCTTCACCAGGTCGCGACGGCGGTCTTCGCTCAGCGGCGGGAAGGGCAGCCGGATCACGGTGCCGTCGTTCGACGGGGTGATGCCCAGGTCGGAGTTTTCGATGGCGCGTTCGATGGCGGTCATGATCGACTTGTCCCAGGGTTGCACCACCAGCAGGCGTGCCTCCGGCACCGCCAGTGTTGCCAAGGTGTTCAGCGGCGACTGGCTGTCGTAGGCCTCCACCATCAATCCCTCCACGAACGAGGTCGAGGCCCGCCCGGTACGGATTCCCGTCAGTTCGTGGTCCAGAACGCCGAGCGAGAGGTCCATATGACGGCTCGCGTCATCAAGCAGTTCGTCCAACATCAGGAGGTCGCTCCTACTAGCGTGCCCAACTTCTCACCGTGCAGAATCCGCGGCAGGCTGTTCGGATCCTCGAGCCGGAATACCACGATCGGCATGTCGTTTTCCATGCACAGGCTGAACGCGGTGGCGTCCATGACCTTCAATCCACGGTTCAGCGCGTCCAGGTAGCTGATACAGTCGAAGCGTTTCGCGTCCGGGTGGGAGCGCGGGTCCTTGTCGTAGACACCGTCCACCTGGGTAGCCTTCAGGAAGGCGTCGGCCCCGATCTCCATCGCCCGTAGCGCCGCCGCCGTATCGGTCGTGAAATAAGGGTTGCCGGTCCCGGCGGCGAAGATGACCACCCGGTTTGACTCCAGGTGCTTCACGGCGCGCCGGCGGATGTAGGGCTCGGCGATCTCGCGCATCTCGATGGCCGTCTGCACGCGGGTGGCGACCCCCAGTGACTCCACCGCGTCCTGCAACGCCAGCGCGTTCATCACGGTCGCCAGCATGCCCATGTAGTCAGCGGTCGAGCGATCGATGCCGGCGGCCTCGGCCTCGTGCCCACGCCAGATGTTGCCGGCGCCGATCACGATTCCGAGCTGCACCCCCAGCCCGTGGGCCTCCACGACGTGCTGGCCCAGCTCGCGGGCCCGCTCCGGAGATATCCCATGGCCGCCCTCATCGCAGAGGGCGGTGCCGCTGAGTTTTAGCAGGACTCTTCGGTATGTTGGCGCGGTCAAGGGCTTCCGTCTTCCTGGGCGGCTACGCTCCCACCTCAAACCGGCTGAAGCGCGCGACCCGCACGTTCTCGCCAGTCCGGGCAATGGTTTCCTGGATGAGTTCGGCGATGGTACGGGCCGGGTCGCGGACGTAGGCCTGGTCGAGCAGGGCCTCGCCCTCCCCATCGTCCTCCTCGGTGATGCGTTCCGGGCCCATGGCCGCGATGTGCATCGCCAGTTCGTTGGCCAGGCTCTTGAACTCGTCGGTGCGGGCCACGAAATCGGTCTCGCAGGCCAGTTCGATCATCGCTCCGAGCGGTCGCCCGGGGTGGATGTAGGCGTGCACTACGCCCTGTTTGGTGGCGCGGCTCGATCGTTTCGCGGCGCGGGCTTTGCCGCCCTCGCGAATGATCGCGCTGGCCTTGTCCATGTCCCCGCCGGTTTCCACCAGCGCGCGTTTGCAGTCCATGATCCCGCCGCCGGTCCGGTCGCGTAGTTCCCTGACCATCGCCGCGGATACTCCAGAAGCCATCTCCAGCTACTCGTCCTTTATTGGTTGGTTGTACCGGGTTAGTCGGCCGTGGCCGGCTTGGTCTTGCTCTTGGCTTTGGCTTTTGCCTTGGCCTTTGTCTTGCTCTTTGCTTTGGCCTTGGCGGCCGGCTTCGCGGCGGCCTTCGCCGCCGGTTTCGCGGCTGCCTTCGCCGCCGGTTTCGCGGCTGCCTTTGCCGCCGGTTTGGCGGCTGCCTTTGCCGCCGGCTGAGCCTGCACCACCCGGCGCGGCCGGTCCTGGCCTGCCGGAGCGGCTGCCGGAGCACCGCCCGGCTTCGCCGCCGGTTTGGTTGCCGGCGCACCGACCGGAGCCGCCGATGCCGCGCTGCGCTGCTCGCGCGCCGCGCGTTCTTCTTCGGCCCGGGCCTGGGCTTCGGCTTCCTGTCGCTTGCGCGCCATCTCACGGCGTGCCTGTTCCTGGCGTTCCCGCTCGACGCGCTCCTTCTCTTCGCGCTCGATGCGCTGGGTTTCGTAGAGCTCGAACGCCTCGGCGACGTTCTCGGCGACCTTGCCCAGGATCAGCCGGTTAGAGCGGATCGAATCGTCATTGCCGGGAATCGGCAGATCCACCTCGTCCGGGTCGCAGTTGGTGTCCACCAGTGCCACCACCGGGATACCCAGCACCCGCGCTTCATTCACCGCGATGTGCTCGCGCCGCGGGTCGATCAGGAACAGCACGTCGGGCAGTTCCGCCATCGTGGCCAGCCCGCCCATCTTGCGTTCCAAGCGCTGTAATTCGACCAGTTGCTTCTGCATATCGCGCTTCGACAGCGACTCGAACGCGCTGTCCAGGTGCAGCGCGCGCAGCTCGCGCAGCCGCTGCAGGCGGTGCTTGATTGTCTGGAAATTGGTCAGCGTCCCGCCCAGCCAGCGCTGGTTCACGTAGAACTGACCGGACTGCTCGGCGGCGGCCTGCACCGCGTCGCGCGCCTGGCGCTTGGTACCCACGAAGATCACGCGGCCGCCGTTCTGGACGATGTGCACCAGGATGGCATTCGCTTCGTCGATCGCCCGCACGGTGTGTTGTAGGTCGATGATGTGGATGCCATTACGAGCGCCGAAGATGAAGCGGCGCATCTTCGGGTTCCAGCGTTGCGTCTTGTGCCCGAAGTGCACTCCGGCACTGAGCAACTCGCGCATTTCTAATAGGGGCAAACTACTACCCATTCCTTTCACTTCCGCCATCGTCATCCCATTTTGCGAGGACCGGCTTCTACCGGCAGGACTCGCTGGTCGGATGGCGTGATCGATCGGCCGCAAAAAACGGCACGTCCCGGAATGATACCGCAGCCGCGCCGCCTACGGGGACCGTTCCCGATGGCCGATTACTTGCCGGCGGACCCCTCCGCCGCGACCTCGACCTTCTCGTCCACCTCGTCGCCGTCCGTCACTTCCGCGGCTTCCGCCCCGGCGGCCTCCTCGGCCTCCGGCAGCGCCGCGCCCACCTCATCCGGCGGCTTTGGCGGGTCGGCCGTCTCAGCGGTCGCCGCCGGCGCCCCAGCCTCATCGGTCGGCTTCGGACGCGTCCAGGTGGTGTATTCGCAATCCGGATAGTGGCTACAGCCAAAGAACGTCCGCCCGCGACGGCTCTTGCGTTCCACGATGTCGCCCTCTTCGCAGTCCGGGCAACTCACCCCGACCTTCTTCAGGTAGGGGCGGCGGTATCTGCATTCCGGGTAATTGGTGCAGCCGATGAACCGCCCGTAGCGACCGCTGCGAATTACCAGTTCGCCGTCGCAGTCGTCCTCCGGGCAGTCCTCGCCCAGCGGCACCTCGGCCTGCTTGACCGACTTCATATTCGTCTCGGCCTCTTGCAGGGTCTCGCTAAATGGCTTCCAGAACTGGTCCAGCAGGGCGATCCAGCCCTCCTCACCCTTCGCCACCCGGTCCAGGTCCAGTTCCATATTGCGGGTGAAGCTCTTGTCCACGATGCTGGCGAAATGCTCCACCATCGCGTCGGTGACCGACTCGCCCAGTTCGGTCGGACGTAGTTGCCGACGCTCGAGTTCGCAATAACGGTGGCTCACCAGGATCCGCACCGTCGGCGCGTAGGTGCTCGGCCGGCCGATTCCCTCTTCTTCGAGCGTCCGGATCAGGCTGGCCTCCGAGAAGCGCGGTGGCGGCTCCGTGAAATGCTGCTGGCCGGCCAGGTCGCGCAGGTGCAGCGCGTGGCCCTTCTCAAGGCCCAGGATCACTTCTCGCGCTTGGATCGCCGCCTCGTCATCAGTCTTGCGGGTCCGCGACACCGCCCGATGCCCGTCGAACACTACTTCCGTGGCTGACGCCCGGAAGCGCAGCGGCAGTTCCTCACCTTGGCGGGTGATGCCGGCCAGCACGGTCACCGTGCGGGTCCGCGCCGGGGCCATCTGGCCAGCCACGAAGCGCCGCCAGATCAGCCCGTAGAGGCGCTGCTGGCGTTCATCGAGTTGATCCTTGATCTCGTCCGGCGTCCGATAGACCGAGGTCGGCCGCACGGCCTCGTGGGCCTCCTGGGCGTTGCGCGTGCGGGTCCGGTAGCTGTTCGGCTTCTCGGGGATGTATTCCTTGCCAAACCGCTGCTCGATGAACTCTTTGGCCTCGGCGCGGGCGTCGGCGGCGATCTGCGTCGAATCGGTCCGCATATAGGTAATCAGCCCCACCCGTTCGCCGCCGCCCAGGTCGATGCCTTCGTAGAGTTGCTGCGCGATGCGCATCGTCAGCGACGGCGACATGCTCAGTTCGCTCGAAGCCGCCCGTTGCAGGGCGGCCGTGGTGAACGGCGCCCCGGCGCGCTGTTGCTGCCGGCGCTCGCGCAACTCCGCCACCCGGTAGTCGGCGCCTTCGAGCCGCGCGATCAATTCGTCGGATTTCTGTTCGCTACCGATGTCGATCTTCTCTTCGGTGGTCTCCAGGACCGCTCCGAACACCTTCTTATCGACCTCCGACCCGGCAAACGAACCCTCCACGGTCCACCATTCCACCGGCACGAACTTGCGAATCTCGCGTTCGCGGTCGACCACGAAGCGCAGCGCCACGCTCTGCACCCGCCCCGCCCCGACCGCGCCGGAGATGCGCTTCGAGAGCAGCGGGCTGATCTTGAAGCCGACCAACCGGTC
>JASLPR010000038.1 GCA_030744875.1 Chloroflexota bacterium | reverse complement strand
AGCCGCCGCTCGCGATGTCGGCGGCCGCTTCAATCGTGCGGAAATGGTCCAGAAAACCGCTGCCATCTACACCGAACTAGCCCGAGACTCGGCCCGTGGTTAGCCGCACCCGCCGGCTCTCCGCGCTGCTCTATCTCGCCGACATCGCCATCGCACTGGCCTCGCTCTACATCGCCGACCTCCTCCGCCACGAACTCCCCTTCGGATTCGGCGACTCCGTCAACCTCGGCTGGGTGGATTGGCAGCAGTACGTCGCCGTCGCGCTCATCTGGGCGTTCATACTCCAGTTCTTCCGGGTCTACGAACCGCGCCGCATCTTCACCGCCGTCGAAGAGATACGGGTCCTGCTGCCGGCGGTCACCATCGCCTTCGTGGCCCTCTTAGCCTACCTCTTCATCTTCAAGATCGAATTCCTGTCGCGGCTGCTGATCGCCTACTTCTACGGCGTCAACCTTATCCTGCTGGTCAACCTCCGCTGGATCCTGCGCCTCTTCCTGCGCTCCACCATCGGCTTTAGGCGACGCCTGGTCATCATGGGCGCCGGTCCGGTCGGCGAGCAGGTCGCCGGCCTCCTCCAGCAGAGGCCCTGGACCGGCTACGACATTGTTGGCTTCCTCGACGACGACCCGGCCAAGCAGGGCGTGACGGTCACTGACCTCCCGGTGCTGGGCACCTGCGACCATCTCGGCGAGATGATCGGGTGCGAAAACGTCGCCGAAGTCATCGTGGCCTTGCCGGCACATGCCCACGAGCGTATTCGTGAGGTCGTCACCCACGCCGGCGACTACGCCGTGAGCATCCGCGTCGTCCCCGACATCTTCAGCATGATCAGCGTCCGCGCCCGCGCCGAAGACCTCTGGGGGATCCCGCTGATCGGCATCCGCGAGCCGGTCATCACCGGGTTCGACAGCTTCGTCAAGCGCACCTTCGACATCGTCGTCGGCTCGATTTCGCTCATCGTCAGCGCCCCGCTCATGCTGGCGGTCACCTTCGCCATCCTGATCGACGACGGCTGGCCGGTCTTCTTCAGCCAGAGGCGCGTCGGCGAAAACGGCCGCCTCTTCTGGATCTACAAACTCCGCACGATGGACAAAGGCCACAGCCGGCGCGGCG
Organism: Chloroflexota bacterium; assembly: GCA_030744875.1. Classification (GTDB taxonomy): domain Bacteria; phylum Chloroflexota; class UBA11872; order UBA11872; family VXNJ01; genus JASLPR01. Next base: position 17,290 of record JASLPR010000038.1, on the reverse strand, counting down.
TCCTCAGCCACCGGCCCGGCCCCGACGTGCGTCAGGGCGACCCGCGGGTCACCCGCGTCGGCCGCTTCCTGCGGCGCACCAGCCTCGACGAACTACCCAACCTCTGGAACGTCCTCCGTGGCGAGATGAGTCTCGTCGGCCCCCGGCCCGAATTGCCCTGGGTCGTCGAGGAGTACGAACCCTGGCAGCGCCAGCGGCTATCCGTCCAGCCGGGCATGACCGGCTGGTGGCAGATCCAGGGCCGCGGCGAGGCCCCGCTGCGCGACAACGTCGAACTCGACCTCTATTACATCCAGAACTACTCGCCGGTGCTCGATCTGATGATTCTCTGGCGTACCATCTGGGTGGTGCTTAGCGGTCGTGGGGCCTACTAGCCGGCCGCAGTCCGGCCCGCGGTAGACGCAGAGGCCATTTGACCGCACAGAGACGCTTTCCCTCTCCATTTTGACGCCGTTGTGAATCCTCCAGGCCAGCATCTATCGTGAGGCTTTGTGCCCGGCACAAATCCAGCAACGTCGGCGGGGCAGGAGCGTGGGAGGTGGAAGATGGACTCATCCCGAGCGGCCCGCTGGCTCGCCCCTTCCGTGCTGCTGAGCGCCGGGCTCATCCTGGGCCTCGAAGCCGGGCTGCGCACCGATACGCATCCGGCCTCGCCTGAAGAGACGGTGACCCGTTTCGTCGACAATGCCCTCCGCGCCATCCCGCCCTACGAAGAAGACGGCGCCACCGCCCGCACCGCGCTCGATTGCCTCACTCCCGACGCCCGCGCCGCCGTTCTCCAGTCGGCCTCGGCCTCGCCGGGCTCAGCCCTCGGGGAGTTCATCGCCGTCCGCGACCTGCCGGACGCCGGCTGCGGGGTCGATGAGATCGTCGTCAGCGGCGATACCGCCACCGTCACGGTGCGCTTCGACTTCCACGACCGCACCCTCGTGCGTCGGTTCGAGTTGGTCCGTGCCGGTCCCGACGGCCCCTGGCTCATCACCAACGCCGGCGAGTCCGACTAGCTACCCTGCTCCCGGCTCATCACCAACGCCGGCGAGTCTGACTAGCTACCCCGGCCCCGCCTGCCGCAGCCGGTCGCCGTACAGTTCCTCGTAATAGGCCTCAAAGTCCTGGCTGCGCATTCCGCGCCACCACCACTCGTTGTCGCGGTACCAATCGATCGTGTCCAGCAGCGCCGCGTCCAGGTCGAAGGCCGGTTCCCAGCCCAGCGCCCGCAGGTGCGACGCGTCCACTGAATAGCGAAAGTCGTGTCCGGTGCGGTCCTCGATGTGGGTCATCAGCGATGCCGGCTTGCCCAGCCGCTCCAGGATCTTCTCGATCATGTACAGGTTCGTGCACTCGTTCCCGGCGCCCACGTTATAGGACTCGCCGGTCTCGCCCTCCCGCAGCACTAGGTCGATCGCGGTGCAGTGGTCGCGCACGTGCATCCGATCGCGCACCTGCATCCCGTCGCCGTACACCGGCAGCGGTTTGTCATCGATGGCGTTGCTGACGAACAGCGGCAGTGCCTTCTCCGGGTGCTGATAGGGGCCGATGTTGTTAACCCCGCGGGTGATAGCGGCCTGCAATCCAAACGACTCCACCGCCGCCAGGATCATCATTTCCCCCGAGGCCTTGGTCGCCGGATAGGTGCTGCGCGGGCGCAGTTCGTCGCCCTCCTTGAAGGAGCCGTCGGCGATCTGCCCGTACACCTCGTCGGTGCTCACGTGCACGTAGCGCTCCACCCCGTGGGCCGCCGCCGCGTAGGCCAGCACCCCGGCCCCGCGCACGTTGGTTTCCACGAAGGGCCCCGGGTCCAGCAGCGCGCGGTCGTTGTGCGATTCGGCGGCGAAATTGACCACCGCGTCGCAGCGCGTCGTCAGGGTCTCCATCAGTTCGCGGTCGGCGATATCGCCCTCCACGAATTCCACCGCCTCGTCACCCAGCGACTGCTTCAGGCTGTCCATGTTGCCGGCGTAGGTCAGCTTGTCCACCACTAGGACCCGCGTCGCCGGATGCGCTTCGCGCAGGTAGTGAACAAAATTGCTGCCGATGAACCCCGCCCCACCCGCTACCATAATCGACTTGAAAGAACTCGTCATCCCGTCCGCTATTCCCTGTTCGCAACCGTCTCGGGCCGTACAACGCCCGCCCGCTGATCGCCGTGACGGGGTGGCGATCCTAGCACAATCCCGGGCTCGCCCGGGTCGCCGCTAGGCCCCAATATCGAGCGCGAAACCCGAGTCCGTGAACGCCGCTCCCAGACCCAGCCCGTCACCTCCGGCGGTCAGCGCCCGCCCCGCCTGCAATCGCCCTACCCCGGTGTTCGGCAACCCGCCTAGGCTGGCGATCAATTTCGTCACCACCCCTTCCTCGCCGCCGAGCAATTCGCCCACCGCGTCCGTCGAATCCTCCAGCGCGGTTTCTAGCCGGTCATCATCTACCGCCAGCCGCCCGCTGCGATCCTGGGTCACGCCGATCTGGTCCAGCTCCGCTGACTTTGCCAGCATCTCCTCACCCAGCGTCTCGCGGGCCTTCTTCGCCTGGGCGAGCGTCCCGTTGGCCAGCAGCGCCAGCAGGTCGTTGAAGTCCTCCACGAAATTCACCACCGCCGACGCCACGGCCGGTCCGTCCGGGGCCACCTCCACCTCCACCAGCCGGCCCAGGCCCTGCTTGAGTTCCAGTTCCACCTGGCCCTCCTGCAGGCTCACGGTGTTCGTGGGGCTGGTCTCCACCGCGCCGTCCAGGGCATAGGTGGCGTCTTGGGCAGCCAGCCCGGCCGTCTGGGTGCCGGTCACCGCCACCGAGTTCCCGGCGCTGTCGGTGATGGTGAAGCCGCCGCTGGCCCCGCTGATAGTCGACGTGATCTCCAGGCGCACAGCGGTCACCGTCATGTCGTCGTGCATCACCGCCGCCGTCACCCCCACGTTGGCCACGTTAATTTCGGTTGCGATCAACTCCAACCTATTCAGACTCGCGCCGAAGTCGGTCACCTCGAACGACACCGAGTTCGCCGTCCCGTCCGAGGTGATTGTGAAGTAGTTGCGCCCGCCGGTGATGCTGTAAAAGTTCTGCCCGCGGGCCAGCCGGGTTTCATCGGCGCCGCCAAACTCGAAGCCCACGTTCTGCTGCGTCTGCGCGACCTGCGAGGGGACCAGCCGGTAGGAGGCATCCTCCGCCTGGCTGCCCACGGTCACGGTGATGACATCGGACTCCGAGGTCGTCCCCACCCGCTGGCTGAACACGCCCTCGTTGTTGCTGGCCACCAGCACCCCGGCGGAGGCCTTCAGCGCATCGAGCTTCACAAAGAGGCTGTTCACCGCGCTGGTGACGCCGCCCACGAACGGCGCGGTTCGATTGCGCAGGTCGTTGGCCCGGCGACGGTCCTGGGCTGGCGACTCGAGATTGCGCGCCAGGCTACCGGTGGTGCCGATTGCGGTATACAAGAAGAACCAAGTTCCGCAAATGCGCGCTTGGGAATATGGGGTCTAGAGCCATGATCCTTCATGTTTTTTCGGTGCGTTCCGTGCCCCGGGGCTAAAGATGTCGGCGTTCCTGCCGATAATTGATAGTGAGTACCTATCGCTACCCGGTCAAGGGATAGGTGCGCCCTGCGCACGGTTCTGGCTGGGTTCCTACCCTGTAACCACCCCCGTTCAGCTGAGCCCGAGCCATTTCGATGCGCTCCCGGCTTCGCGCTACACTGCTGCTCGCCAAAACCAAGCAACGGCCGGCAGGGCCACCACCGGGAGCGCCATTCATGAAAATCCTCATTGACGGTTCACAGATCGCCGAGCAGGTCGATCTGGTCCGCAAAGCCTCACCCGGTGACGAGGTCGTCTTCACCGCCACCCACGACGAGTACCTGGCCGCCGCCGCCGGCGCCGAAGTCATCTTCGCCGGCCGCTTTGATGCCGACTATCTCGACGCCGCTCCCGACCTCAAGTGGATGCAGAACGGCAGCGCCGGCGTTGACTGGATGCCGCTCGACGCCATTCGCGAACGCGGGATCCTGCTCACCAACGCGGCCGGCAGCCACGCCATCCCGGTGGCCGATACCGCCCTCGCCCTGCTGATGGCCGTCGCCCGTGGCATGAACTGGACCGCCCGCAACCAGGCCGCCCACCACTGGGGCAGCCGGCCCGAGGTCTTCGAGCTCGACGGCAAGACCGGCGGCATCATCGCCCTCGGCGCTATCGGCATCCAGATCGCCCAGCGTCTCAAGGGGCTCGGCATGCGGGTCATCGGCGTCGACGTCAATACCGACATCCAGTCCGATCTCGTCGATGAGGTCCGCCACGTCAAGGAACTCTCCTGGCTGCTTTCGACCGCCGATGTCGTCATCTGCGCCGCTCCGCTCACCCCGGCCACTCACCACCTGATGAACGCCGAGACCTTCGCGCATTTCCGCGATGACACAATCTTCGTCAACATCTCCCGCGGCGGCCTGGTGGAGACGGCGGCCCTGGTCGACGTCCTCGACTCCGGCCGGCTCTTCGGCGTCGGCGTCGATGTCGTCGAAGAAGAACCGCTCGACCGCGATCACCCGCTCTGGACCCGTCCCGGCGTGGTCATCAGCCCCCACATGGGCGGGGTCAGCCCGCTGCGCGGCCAGCGCCTGGCGGAGTTGTTCATCGAGAACCTGGGCCACTACCGGGCTGGCGAGCCGCTGCGCAACGTCGTCAATCTCGACGCCGGCTACTAGCCGCCCCGGCCGCGTCCCGCGAATACGAGAGAGCCCCTCCGGCCGTTTCGGCCGGAGGGGCTCTTTGCGATTCGGTCGCGTTCGGCGCCTAGCCGATCGACACCACCGCTTAATCTTCCGGCGCCGGCACCGCGTCGTTCGACGCCGTCAACAGCGCGTTGTTGTTGGCGGTGATGTAGGCCAGCGCCGTGTTGATCTCGTTGCTGCCCGCCTCGGCGGTCAGGACTGTCTGCACTGCCCGGCTGAACGGGACCCACAGGCTCTTCACGTTCTGCAGCGCCGGCAGGGCGCTGGCCGTCGCGGCCGGCATGCCCAGATCGGCGTTACCGGTGGCCAGGTTGCCCAGCGAAGTCTCAGACAGTTCGGCCGCCGCGATGCCTGTCTCCCGCAGTCGTTCCCGGAAGCTTTCTTCCCTGTAGTACCCGGTCGGGCTGCCGCCCTGCATGTTGACCGTGATCCCCGCCAGGCCGTATTCCCGCCAGGCCGGCAGCGCCGCGACGAACTCGTCGGTGTTCCGGTCGGCGTCCCACCTTCCCGTATCCGGGTACTTCCACAGCGGTTGCGTGATCGGATTCTCGTCATCAAACACCGCCTGCACCATGCGGCTGTTTAGCAGCAGGCCCTCCACCGACCGCCCGGCATACATCCGTCCCGCCAGCAGCGGCCGGCCGTCGACCAGCCACTTCTCCCCCGCGATCGTCACTCTTGTCCGCCGGTCCGCCATCCGGATTCCCTTCGCTGTTTCAACTTCAATCGCCTGCTGGCCGTGCCGGCCTGCCTTGAACCCGGCCGGTGGCGAGTCCATAGTAGGTCCACCGGCGGTCCCGGGCCGGGCACCGTGTCGCTGAGTACTTTCCGGGTATGGAAGGGCAAGTCGAAGTCGATGGCAGCCGAAACTCGTGTCGCCTACGTCAGTGGCGAATTCCGTCCCGAAACCGAAGCTACAGTTTCCGTCTACGACCTGGGCGTCCTCTACGGGCAGATGGTATTCGAGTTTTCGCGCACCTTCGGGCTCAAGCCTTTCCGCATGGAGCACCACCTGATCCGCCTCTTCGCCTCCATGAAGTACTCCGGAATCGACTGCGGCATGACCATGGAAGAGATGAACGATGCCACCAACGAGACCCTCGAGCGCAACAAGCACCTGCTTGCCGACGGCGACGATTACGGCATCTGGCACAACGTCTCCGCCGGGCCGATGGAATTCCAGGCCGAAGCCTCCCGCGACGGATTCGGCCCCACCGTCATCATCAGCGTCTGGCCCATCTCGCTAACCAAGCCTGTGCAGTGGAAGCTATACGACACCGGTATCAATGCCATCATCACCGCCCAGCGCTCGGTGCCGGCGCGGCTCATCGACCCCAAGGTCAAGAACCGTAGCCGCATGCACTACCGCATGGCCGACCTGCAGGCCGCTAAAGTGCGGGAAGGGGCCTGGGCGCTGCTGACCGACGAAGACGGCTTCATCACCGAGGGCTCCGGCGCCAACTTCATGATCGTGCGCGACGGGGAACTCGTCTCACCCGAGCCGCGCAATACCCTGCGCGGCGTCACCCGGGGGGCCATCATCGAGCTGGCCGAATCGCAGGGCATCCCCTTTGTTGAGGACAACATCGACGCCTACGACGTCTACAACGCCGCCGAGGCCTTCTACTGCTCCACGTCCTTTGCGATCATGCCGGTCATCACCGTCGACGGTCACCAGCTCAGCGACGCGGTCCCCGGCCCGGTCACCCAGCGACTCACCGACGCCTTCGCCGACGACGCCGGCATCGATTTCGTCGCCCAGGCCAAGCGGCTCCACGGCATCGCCTGACCGGGGCACACATTCGGGCGGCCAGCGTGTCGCGTGGCGCGGTCTCAACCGGCGCCGCCAACGCCGGGTCGTTTGGCGGCGCCGGTGCGGCATCCAGGTCTGCGCCTAGGCGAACCGCTCGTAACGCATCAGCTCCAGGTCAAACCCCGGCTCCTCGCCGCGGATCAAGTCCGCCACGATCTCGCCGGTGACCGGTCCCACCGCCATCCCGATCATCGCGTGCCCGGTCGCGATCACGAGGTTCTCCCAGTTCGGCGTCCGGCTGATGATCGGCAGTCCGTCGGGCGTGCAGGGACGCATCCCCCGCCAGGTTTCGATCAGGTCCAGTTCTTCGAATCCCTCCAGGTACTGCCCGCCCGCCCGCCGCACCGCCGCCACCCGCCGCCGGTTGATCGAGAAGTCCATCCCGGCCAGTTCCAGCGTCCCCGCCACCCGCACCAGCGGCCCGATGGGATTGATGGCCGCGTGGGCCTCGGCCAGCAACAGCGGGATATCCAGGTAGCCCTCCGGCCGGTGGAAGGTGAGGCTGTAGCCCTTGGCCGCCTGAATCGGCAGATTCAGACGGAGGTCGCGCACCACCCCCGGCGACCAGGCCCCCGCCGCCAGCACCACCTGCGCCGGGCGGAACTCGCCCTTCGTCGTCTCCACGGCGGTGATCCGACCGCGGCTGGTCGTGAACCCGATGGCTTCGGTCCGTTCCAGGAAGGTTGCCCCGGCCGCCTCGGCCAGCCCGGCCAGTCTGGTCACGAACTTCGCCGGATTCACCCGCCCGTCCCCAGCGAACAGCACTCCCCCGGCCACCCCGCCGCGCAGGTTCGGCACCCGCGCCTTGAGCGCGTCGGCGTCCAGCACTTCAAAGGGCAGACCGTCCGTCTGAAAGCGCCGTGCCATCACCTCCGCCTCCGCCAACCCGGCCCGCGAACAATAGACGTGGATCACACCCTCGCGGGCGTAGTCGCAGTCCATCCCGTCCAATTGCGTCCACCGGTCATAGAGCTTGCGGCCGGCCAGTTTCAGCGACCGCAGTAGCGGCACCGCCGCGTGGGCCTGTTGCTCGTTAGCGGCGGCCCGGAAGCGCAGCAACCACGAAACGAGCGCCGGGTCCGGGCGCGGCTTGATGTAGAAGGGGCTGTCCTTGTCCAGCATCCAGCGCAGGCCCTGTGACAGCACCCCCGGCGCCGCCAGCGGCATGCTGGAACTCGGTGCGATCAGCCCGGCGTTCCCGTAGGAGCAGCCCTCGCCGACCGCCCCGGCATCGATCGCCACCGCCCTCTGACCGCGCTCCGCCAGGGCGTAGGCCGTAGCCACGCCCACCACGCCGGCGCCCACCACCAGGACCTCGGGTTCTCGCTCCACGACCATCACCTCGCTCGTTTCGGGGCCGGCATCCTCGTGGGCCGAAATATAGCCGACCGGCGGCGCCCGCACTCCTCTCGGCGATCCGCACCGAGAGCGACAGTTGCATGTCCTACCCGCCAATCACCTTCCGTGGAGACGCCCCGGCATTATGCCCCCGCCCGTTCCATATGTGACCCGCCTGTGACGCTCGGCGGTCGGTCTGAGACGGCTCGTTGGCGTCTGCGCCGCAACATAGTCGACGGGTAGCGGTTCGCTGCTTGTAGGAGATTCGTTGCCGGCGCCGGTGGCAACCGGTCGTCGCGCGCCATTCGCACGCCCCGCGGGTCCGTAGGCGACCCCGATTAACGTAGCCGCCGTCACATCGATGTCCGCTCTCGCCGACGGCTTTTTGTGGCGGCGCTACGACCTTCTTCTTGTCGTACGTCTTCCCGCTACCCCTCCACCCGATTGGCGTCGATGTAGTCCCAGTTCAGTTCGATGCCCAGCCCCGGTCCGGTCGGAATATGGACGTAGCCTTCCTCATCCATCGGGTCGCACGGAGCCAGCAGGTAGGGCGGGGTGGCGTCGCGGTCGACCCCGGGGATCGTCAGCCCGCGCTCGTAGTACTCGCAGGTCTCTTCGGTAGTCGCGCCCAGCACCGCCAGGTTGCCGAACCCGCCGACGTGGATCTCGCACTGCTGACCGAAGGCCTCGTACAGGTGCACGGTCTTCATCGTCGCGGTGATCCCGCCCAGCCCCACGTCCATCCGCCCCATATCAGCGGCCCCGGCCCGTATCCACGATGACCGCGTGAAAGGCCCGCCCTCCTCCAGTTCCGGGGCCAGGATCGCGATGTCCAGCGCCCGGGTCAGTTCCACGTAGGCCTCCATGCGACGTTCTTCCATTGGCTGTTCCAGCCAGTAGTAGCCCAGCTTCTCCAGTTCGCGGCCCGCCCACAGCGACTCCTGCAGCGTGTAGACGCCCCAGGGATCGTGCATCAGCACCATCTCGTCGCCCACCGCCTCGCGCACCGCCTGGCAGATCTCGATGTCTTCCTTCGGGAACGCCGGCTTGCCCGGCGCCGGCTCCCGCTTGTATGGGTCCCAGAAGATGTTGGCATGCACCTTAAAGGCCTTATACCCGCGCTCCTTCGCCTCCAGCGCGTGCTCCGCGTAGACCTCCGGCCTCCCCAGGTTCGGCGCGGTGCTGCAGTAGGCCAGCACCCGGTCGCGGTAGCCGCCCAGCAGCTTGTACACCGGCAGGCCGCTCAGCCGTCCCAGCAGATCCCACAAAGCCATGTCCACGCTGGAGGTCATCCGCTCGGTGAAGCCGTGGTGCGCCGTCATCCACTGCCACAGCCGTTCACGATCCAGCGGGTCTTCGCCCAGCAATAGCGGCTTCAGCAGCACGTCCACCACCGCCGGTTCCGGCGCCGGGAAATAGGCCCCGTAGCCGCCCACCGCGTAGCCTTCCGCGCCCTCGTCTGTTGCGATCCGCAGGATGCGGGTTGTCGTGTCGCGTTCCGCGCCGTCGCGTTCCCCGTATCCCCAGCGGGTCCGGCGGGTGTCCGTTGGCACGGTGAACGCGATCGACTCCACCTCGGTTATCCGCATCTCGTCCCCATTTCTCTCGTTCGGACCGCCGGCCCGGGAACCATATCAGACGCTCGCCGCCCGTTTCTTTGGGTGGTCCACCCGTCCGCGGAAGGACGACAACACCGCTGCCAGCAGCATCAGCCCGGCGGCGCTCAGGTAGACCGCCCGGAATCCCTGCTCCAGGAACTGTGTATCCGCGTCCAGCGCTACCGAAGCGCCCGAGGCCGAGATCACCACCACGGCGAAGATAGACCCCCAGGTCGCCTGCCCCACCGACACCCCGAAGGTCCGCGACCAGGCCTCGAAGCCGCCGGCGATGGCCAGCTTGCTGCGCGGCAGCGATCCCATGATTGAGCTCAAATTCGGCGAGATAAACAGCCCCTGCCCCATCCCCACCACCAGCAGGCGCGCGCCCACGTTCACCAGGCTAGTGGTGCTTTCCACGAAGCCCAGGCTGGCGATCCCGCCGGCCATGAACAGCAACCCCAGCGTCGATGGCAGCTGCGGGCCCCAGCGATCCGCCGATGCCCCGCCCACGAAGGCCAGCAGCATCCCGCCCAGCGGCACCAGGGCCATCATGAAGCCCACCTGTCCCACCGGGATGCCCAGTAGCAGTTGCAGCAGGAACGGGGTGAGCAGCGTGCTGCTGGCGCGCGCCATGCTGGTCATCAGCGCGATTCCGACGGACAGGCTGAACTCGCGCACCTTGAAGATCGCTAGGTCGACGATCGGCTGCACGCGCCGTCGCTCCACATAAAAGAAGCTCACTACTGCGATCGCAAGCAGCGCCCCGCTAGCCACCACCCGGGGGCTGTCCCAGCCGGCCTGTTGACCCTGGTTCAGCAGGAAGATCAGCGGCGCGATCCACAGCGCCAGCAGCACCCCACCCAGGTAGTCGAACGACTCGCCGCGCGCGCCGCGCGCCTCGCGCAGGATCCGCCCGCCGACGATCAACCCGAGCAGTCCAACCGGCACCCCGACCAGGAAATTCGCCCGCCAGCCGGCCACCTCGGTCAGCAGTCCGCCGACCACCGGGCCCATCAGGATGCCAGTGGAGACGAAGCTGCCGATGATGCCCATCGCGCGCCCGCGTTGCGAGGCCGGAAACGCCGCCACCAGCAGCGCCGCGCCGGTCGATTGCAGCATCGCCGCGCCGATGCTCTGGAAGACCCGCCCGCTGATAATCAGGTACACGTCCGGCATCACGCTGCAGATGATTGCCCCGGCCCCGAAGATCACGTAACCAATCAGGTACATCCGCCGGCGACCCATGATGTCCGCCAGGCGCGCCATCGACAGCAGCAGGCTGGTCATTCCTAATCCGTAACCCAGCGACAGCCACTGCACGGTCGTCAGGTCCACCCCGAACTCGCGGGCGATGGTCGGCATGGTCACGTTCAGGCTGCTCTGGCTCAGCGTGGACATGAACACGCCCGAACCCACAATCGCCGCCACCAGCCACTTGTAGTTCGGGCGCTGCTCCGCCGGTTCCGCGCTCAAACCCCGGTTACTCCTGGGCGGCGCGCCGCTCCTCTACCGCTCAACGAGCCCGTCGCCCGCCCCGTCCCTCGCCCGGTCCTTCGTCGACTCCCCGGCTCCGTCCCCGGCTGCGTCCGCCCGCGCGGGGTCCGCCGCGTCCGGTCCCGGCCGGCCGACCTTTTCGTCGGCGCCCGCCGGCTTCCACCGGCTCGCCCTCGCCGGCTCCGGCCGACTCCAACCCCAGCAGGCGCCGCAACACCGAGTTCGGCGTATCCGTCAGCGGCGTCGCATGCTCCTGCAGGTGGGCATACACATCGTCATCGATTCTGATTGTCGGCAACATTTTCTCCTTAGTGCCAAACAATGTAATATTATTATATTGTTATACTGCGGCAATATTGGCAAGCAATCCTCCCGGCCTACCCCAGCTCCACCCCCGCCGCTTCTTCATACAGGCGCAGCACCGAACTGGTATCGGCGTCCGCGTAGCCGCGAATTCCGGCCTCCGCCAACATCTGGTGGGCGGCCGCTCTCAGCGACGCCCGCACCCCGACTTCCGAGGCGAAGGTCGTCGCCAGCCGCAGGTCCTTCTGCGCCAGCTTGACCATGAACCCCGGCGCGAATGCCCTTGATTTCACCGCCTGCCGCTCGATCCGCCCCAGCGACGCGCTGTTCGCCGCCGTGCCCGCGAGCACGCTGTACATCGTCTCCACCGCCAGCCCCGCCTTGCGACCCAACGCCAGTGCCTCCGCCGTCATAATGAGCATCGAGTTCGACAGCATGTTGTTCACCAGCTTCATCGCCGCCGCAGTGCCCACCGGGCCGCAATAGACGATGTCCGAGCCCATGCACTCCAGCATCGGACGCGCCTGTTCCAGATCCTCCTCTGTACCTCCCACCAGGATCGCCAGCGTGCCGTCCACCGCGTTCTGGGCCGGCCGCGCCACCGGGGCTTCCAGCATCCGCAATTCCGCTGTTTGCAGCCGCGCTTTCACCCGCTGCGCCGTCGCCGGATCGATCGTGCTCATCACCAGCACTAGGCCCCCTGCGGGCATCCCGGCCACCACCCCATCCTCCCCGAACAGCACCGCTTCTATCTCCTCCGGTCCCGGCACCATCAGCACCGCCACATCGGCCCCGTCCGCCGCCGCCGCGGTTCTCGCCGCCGTCGCGCCGTCCGCTGCCAGCGTGTCCGTCGCCCCGGCGCTGCGGTTGAATCCGGCCACCGCATGCCTGCCCTTCAGCACGTTCCGCGCCATCGGCAACCCCATCACTCCCAGCCCCACGAAGCGCACCGTCAGTACCGCCATGCTTCGCCTTTCGCTAATTCTGGAAGCCGTCCGTGATTCTATTCCTTCTGTATTCCGGCCCCCGGCTGACAGCCGCCGGTCGCCGCAGTACCCTACTTGCGGCCTCGCGTCATCGCCGCGTCCCCTCAGGAACCCTCCCAATTAGCCCCCCGAATCGCCCCCGCCGTTGAGCGCTCTCCTGCCAATAATCTCCTCACCCTCCCGCCCCGGGCGCGCCTTCCTGCCCGTCTTGCTGCTGGCGACCTACGCCACCGTAATCCTGCGCCGCATCTACGGCCCGATTCCTCACCTCATTGCTACCGACTTCGACATCACCGTCGGGCTGGTCGCCCAGATGATGACCATCGAGACCCTCCTCTCCATCATCGCCGCCTTCCTGCTGGCGCCGCTTTCCGACCGCCTCGGCCGCCGCCGCGCCGCCCTCGCCGCCGTCTGGATCCGCGTACTCGGGTCCGCCATCGTCGTCACCGCTCCCAGTTTCGGCATCCTCGCCTTCGGCACCGCCTTCCTCGGAATCGGCAACGGCATCATCTTTCCCCAGCTCTTCAGTTCCGTCGCCGACGTCTACGAACCCCCGTTGCGCGACCGGCGCATCGCCCTGGTCAGCACCACTTCCCGGGTTGGCTTCATCACCGCTCCGCTGCTCGGAGGGTTCCTGGCCGGGGCCTTCGACTGGCGCGCCGCCTTTCTCGCCGGGGCCGCCCTCACCGTCGTCGCCGCCCTTGCCATGACCCTCTTTCTCCCCGAAGTCCACCGCCGCGACATCCGCCGGGTGTCCTTCTACGACCTTGTATTCGCCGGCACCCTCCGCGCCCTGCGCAACCACTTCATCGTGCGCCTCCTGCTGGCCAACTTCATCTTTGTGACCGGCGGCTACGGTGTCGATTCCTTCCTCGGCGCTTTTGCCGCCGATGCCTACGGGCTTGAGCCCGCCGCCCTCGGCATGCTCGTCGCCGTCGGCCCGGTTATGAGTGTCTTCGGCGTCATCCTCGGGGGCCGCCTGCCCGCCGCCCTGCGGATACCCGTGCTCGTCACCAGTTCCATCCTCTTCGCCGTCCCCGCCTTTCTCCTCTTTACCTTCCCCTTTACCCCGCTCTTCATGGCGTTCATGTCTGGTATCTGGGGATTCGGCAACGGCCTGCGGATCACGGCCGTCTGGTCGTTGCTGATCGACATCGCCGCCGACGATCGCGGCGCGGTCACCGGTTTGGCCCAGGTCAGCTTCTCCGCCGGGATCATGCTCGGGTCGGCCGCGGGCGGACTGATCCTTAACCTGGTCGGGTTCACCGCCCTGGGCTGGTTCCTAGCGTTTGCGGCCGCCGCCAGCGCGGTGCTGTTCCTGCTGCTCGCACGCCGCCCGGCCGCCTAGCCCTGGACGTCCGCCTGCTTACGTCCTTGACTTACTTCTTCTTCTTGGCCGCGTGCGCCAGCGCCACCGATTCCTCCACCAACCGGTGCAGCCTCGGCTCCTCCTCCAGCACCTCGTCCGGCACCCGGTAGTACGGCATCGAGCCGAACCTTCCGCTGTCCATAGCCTCGTACTGCGCCCTATTCGAGTCGTCCGCCTTGAAGTACACCGCCCTGCCGGACATCAACGCGAACATCGCCCCCGACTCAAAAATACCGTAGCCGCCAAACATCTTCTTCTCGGTCACGTCGCCCAGCGGCAGCAGCAAATCCATCACCTGATCTTTGAACTCCTCGTCAACCGCCACCGCGCTGCCCCTCTCGAAGTAGAACTCGAATCCCGGTGGTCACAACCGGGAGAATCATCACTACCACGATCCTCCCCCGCCACCGCCGAACCCGCCGCCCACCGAGCCGCCGCCCCCGCTGAAACCACTGCCGCCGGTGGACGCCGTCGCCGCGCTGATCGTGCTCGACGCCACCGACGAGAACGAATCCAGCGCCCCCACCAGCGAAGTCATGTGCAGCGTCGAGCCCGCCACGTACCACGTCCCGTAGCCGCCCGGCGCGTCGGCCAGCCCGGCGAAGGCCTTCGCCCATTTCTCGGTGCAGCCAAACACCACCGCGTAGCCCAGGTACTCCGTGAACAGGTTCTGCTTTTCGGCGAACTCCGCCGAGCGCGTCTCCGCCGTCTCGATCATGCGTTTGAAGCCCAGCGATCGTTGCATGATCCCGTAGCCGCCGGCGGTCTTACGCGGCATCCGGCCCGCACCCAGCAGCAGCAGCAATCCACCCAACACCAGCGGCGTTGCGACCAGCGCCAGTTTCGTCAGCAGCGCCGCCGCCGCCACCACCGCGCCGGCGATCAGCATCCCGCCCAGTCCCAGCAATTGCCACTTCGTCCGCGCCTTGTCCGGCCGCCTTGCGAACCACCCCTCCGCCACCACATCCTCGTACAGCGCGTCCTGCACTTCGTTCAGCCGCTCCGCGAACTTCTGCTTCAACGACGCCAGTCCCACCTCATTCTTGCCCTCCAGCAGGTGTTCCAGCAGCAGCGCTTCGTACTCCTTCAGTTCCGCGTCCGGCTCCTTCACCTTGCGCAGGAGCCAGTTCGGCTTGGACTTCTTGTTCTCCTTCTCGATCTCCTCGATCTGCAGGTAGCCGCGCGTCGCCAGGTCGATCAGCGTCGCGGTCACGTCCACCGGATTCGCCGCCTCGTCCAACAACGTGCCCATCTGTCCCGGCCGCAACCCTTCCGGCGGCGCGAATTCCACCGGCGTCGGCGTGCGATCGAACATCGGTACCGTTTCTACGGCCTGGCCCGCCTCGCCAAACGCCGCCTCCACCGCCCCGCCGGCAAAGCGCCGGTCACGGCCGCGCAGCCAGAACAGCCGTCCCAGCCCGACCAGCACTCCCGCCAGCACTATCCCGCCCAGCCCCAGCGTCAGCGGCGTAATCGCGAAGGCCTTCTCGAGCTTCCAGATCTTGTCCAGGATCGGCGCCGGTTCCGCCACCAGTCCCTTCGCCATGCCCACCACCACCGTGATGCCCTGGTACGGATAGAGGAAGTCGGCCGCAAAAGTCGCCACCGAACCCGACTTCGTCGCCGCCCGGCACGGGCCCGAATTGTTCGTGTAGTCCGCCTGGCAGGCCACTCCCAGCACATCCCCCGGGGTCTCGACGCGCACGGTCACCCGCTCGATTTCGACGCCCCAGTCCGTCCCCACCGCGTCCCAGTACAACTCATCCTGCTCCGCGAAGCCGTTCAGCGCCCCCTCCACCCGGTAGCGGATCGTGTAGCTGTGCAGTCCGGTGATCGTCTCGTCCGGGTCGCCGATTCGGATCGCGTCGAACCAGTCCGTGGCCTCGCGTTTCCAGTCATCGGGCGTCCCGGCCGAGCCCTCAACATCCAGCCATTTCAGCGGCGTCACGCGCTCGTAATCCGCGTTGTACTCGTAGCGCCTCGGCACGTAGCGGTAGATGCCGTGGCGTACCTCGTTGCCGAAGTCGTAGTTGATCGTCTCCTCGATTAACAGCGAGCCGTCGGCTTCGATCTGGATCAGCACGTCGTAGCTGCGAATCCATTCGTCGCCCTCCTCCCGCCCCCCGACGTTTCTGAGTGTCACCGCCAGCAGCAGCAGCGCGATCGCCGCCGCCACCCCGGCCCGCCCGACCCACCGCCGCTTGCCGCTCATCGATCCTCGTTCATTTCCCGGAGTACACCCCGTTCACCACGACCTCGTCCGGCCAGTCCCCGGCGATCACCGCCAGCGCATTGTCCACCGCCATCTCCCCGGTGATCTCCATCGTCTCCTTCGTATTCCCGGCCAGGTGCGGGCTCGCCACCACGTTGGCCATTCCGATCAGCGGCGAATCAATCGCCGGCTCGGTCGTGAAGACATCCAGCCCCGCCCCGGTGATCTCCCCGGACTGCAGCGCCGCCACCAGCGCCGCCTCGTCGACCAACGCACCCCGCGCCGTGTTGATCAGGAACGCGCTCGGCTTCATCGCGGCCAGCACCCGCGCGTCCACCATGTTCGTCGTCTCCGCCGTCGCCGGCAGGTGCAAGGATACGAAATCGCTCTCCGCGTACAACTCGTCCAGCGACACCCCGCGCACCTCGGCCTCGGTCAAGCTGGCCGCCTCCACGAAGGGGTCGTAGCCCAGCACGTTCATCCTGAACGCCGCCGCCCTGCGCGCTACCGCCCGGCCGATCCGCCCCAGCCCCACCACCCCGATGGTCTTGAAGTGCACGTTGTTGGCCAGGATCGGCGCCCATTCCCCACGTTTCAACGTAGCGTCATTGGCGATCAACTTGCGTGACAGCGCCAGCATCATCGCGAAGGTCAGATCGGCCACCGTCTCCGCGTTCGAGCCAGGCGTCGTCGCCACCACGATCCCGCGCTCGCGGGCGGCGTCGATGTCAACATGCTCGAAGCCCACGCCGGTGCGGGCTATCACCTTCAGGTCGGTCGCCGTGTCCATCACCCGCTCCGTCCACTCGTCGGCGTTGTGGGCCAGCGCGGCGTCCACCCCGGCAACCTCGGCCAGCAGTATCTCCTCCGTCAGCGGTGGTTCGGCTTTGCTGATCGCCACCTCCCAGCCGGCGTCGGTGAATTTGTGCAACAGATTTGGCAGCCACAGTTCCGCCGTCAGCCGGCCCATCAAAACCTTCGGCACGCGAGACCTCGGTTCGTGTCGTTGCAGAGCGAGTCCGTCCAGTTTGCGCGCGGCTGCCGCAAGGGTCAATTCAGGCGCTTGCGATTCGCGCCAGGCGCCGTGCAAGGCCCCTTCGCCGCGTCCCACAAGTGTCGTGGTCGACCACTGCACCGGGACCAGCGACCGGGACGCTAGTCTGTCCCGGCATCAGACCCCGCTCCCGGAACCGAGACATTGCCCAACCCACCAGACACTGCCATCAGCCCGATGGAACCGCGCGATCTAGATTCCGGCATCGATTTCTGGCGCGCCTGTGAGCTGACAAAGCCGCAGAACGATCCCGCGCAGGACATCAAGTTCGCCCGTGGATCGGCAGATTCCGACATCCTCGTCGGTAAGTCCGACCAGCGCCTCATCGCCACCGTCATGGTCGGGCACGACGGACATCGCGGCTGGATGTACTACCTCGGGGTCCTCCCCGCTCACCGCCGGACCGGTC
>JASLPR010000037.1 GCA_030744875.1 Chloroflexota bacterium | reverse complement strand
TCGCCCGCTCGCCGTAGACATTGAAGCTTTCCGAGTAAGCCCGGGCGGTGTGGAAGAGGGAGCGGGTCACCTCGGCGGCGATGTCGGTCCCTTCAAGCTGGAAGATCGCCGTCTCGATCGGGTAGGGATTGCCGTAGCGTTCCCGCAGTTCCGCGCGCATCTGGCCCGAGCCGAAGCAGTGCACCCGCTTCGCCCGCGTGCCCGCCAGCGCCAGCAGCGGGGCGATGGCGTGGGTCGCGTAGTGCATCGGCGGCAATCCGAGCCAGTAATCCGGCCAGTTCTCCATGTCCTGGTAGTGGGCGCCGCGCAGGAACTGAATCCGCCCCAGCGCGCTGGCTTCAAGTTGCTCCCGGATCCACAGGAATTCTCGCGTGCGCACGGCGGTCTCCATCATCATGTAGACCCGGCCCGATTCGCGCTGGGCGGCGATCACCGACTTGATATCGGCCAGGTTGGTCGCCATCGGCACCGCGCAGGCACAGTGCTTGCCGGCTTCCAGCGTCGCGATCGAGTGCGCGGCGTGGTTGGGGATGGCGGTCACCAGGTGCACCGCGTCGATGGTCTCATCCGCCAACACCGCTTCCAGACTTACCCGCCGGTCCTCGACGCCGAAGCGCTCCCCGGCTGCGGCCAGCGCCTGCATGTCGCTGTCGCAGATGACCACTCGGGCGACGTTGGGGTGATGGAGGAAGATGGGCACGAACTCGGCCCCAAAGTGCATCCCGACCACGGCCACCGTGATGTCGCCGTTCACCAGCGCTCCATTCGAGGACTCTCTCCCAACTGATTCTCAGCCCGCGCGGGAAGACGATAGGCGACTGCGGGTTGGAAAAGAAGCGGTCTGCGACCGTCGTGCCGCCCAATCCCCCGCGGCGACTAATCAGAAAGAAGGCCATCGTGGATGGCCGGTGACCGCCAGGCCGCTCTAGCGTCAACCATTCAGACCATCAGAGATGGCCGGGGACCGTTAGCGGAAGTCCCGCCAGTGAATCCGCGTCTCGAAGTCCAGCTTCTCCCGGGCGCGCTCCGCGCCGATCACCCCGGCGGTCGGCAGCGACTCGAATAGCTCGGCGTCCCGCACCTCCGGTACGAATCCCAGCCGCTCGCGCAGCATCTCCAGCGTCGGCCGCCGATTCAGTCCGTCGGGCGCGGCGTATACTCTGGCCCCGCGACGGATGGGCAGGAGAGGACTTGCGATGGTGCTACGACTCGGGCCGGTCGGCACGGCCGGCGACACCGCCGTCATCCCGGCGGCGGTGAACGTCTGGAGGGGTTTCGGCATGGGCGGCGGCAGTGGCGGTGACGCGGAGTCGGCTGAGGTGATGGGCTTCGGCGGTGGCGGCGACCTGATTCCGCAGAAGGCGGCCGGCCAGATCAAAAAGCTCCTCGACTAGCTCCCCCCTTCGGGGTTCTCTATGAATGGTGCCCGCCGGGGATTGCGACGGCGAGTCAGAGAAGGAGCAGCCTGTGGCTGCCTTCGGGCTCCCCGTTAGGGCTCTTTTATATACCCTATGGGTTCGTGTACCGATCTCCCACCGTACTCCCGCGAGCGAGGTTGAATAGTTGAAGCAAAGGCCGTTTGGAAAGACCGGGCTCCAGATTTCGGAGGTCGTTTTCGGAGCCGGGGCGGTGGGTGGATTGCTCATCAACGCCGACGACGCCACCCGCCGCGCGGCCCTCTGGCTGGCGCTGGATCGGGGCGTCAATTGGGTCGACACCGCGCCCTCCTACGGCGACGGGAAGTCCGAAATCGCGCTCGGCTGGCTGCTGGCGGAGATACCAGAAGAACGGCGCCCGATCATCTCCACCAAGGTGCAGTTCGATCCCGATGCCGGGGACTTCGCCGGGCAGGCCGAGCGCTCGATGATCGAAAGCCTGGAGCGCCTCCGGATGGACTCGGTCGATGTCATCCAGGTGCACAACGCGCTGCTGGCGGCGTGGAACGGCAACCCCCGCGCGCTGCGCCCCGAGGAAATGCTGGGCAAGAACGGCGTGGCCGACGCGCTGGATCACCTGGTCGACCAGGGCCTGGCGCGGTACGTCGGGTTCTCCGGCACCGGCGAGGCCGCGGCGGTGCGCGACGTGCTGGCCAGCGGCCGCTTCGCCTCGGCGCAGATCTACTACAACTTCTTGAACCCCAGCGCCGGCCGCGCGATGCTGTCCAGTTGGGACGCCTACGACCAACAGAATCTGATATCCACTGCCGCCGAGCACGACGTGGCGGTGATGGCCATCCGTGTCTTCGCCGCTGGCGTCATCCCCACCGACATCCGCACCGGCCGCGAGGGCGGGGTGGTGAAGGACAACGACGTCGCCGCCGACGAGCGCCGCATGGCCGCCGTGCTGCCGCTGCTCAAACCGGAGCACGGCGCCCGGGCCCAGGTGGCGATCCGCTACGCGCTGCGCAATTCCGGGGTCTCCGGGGTGCTGGTGGGCGTGGCCGAGATCGAGCACCTGAGCCTGGCGCTAGAAGCCGCCGAAATGGGTGCGCTGCCCGACGATCTGTCGGCGAAACTGGACCGCCTGGCCGATGCCAACTTCGTGTAGCACAGTTCGAAGCGAGCGAGGAGCGCGCCCGTGATTGAATGAGAGTGCGGAGTTGGGTGGGGAAAAGGACGGTCTTCGGGACTGGCGCCCACTTCGCGGGTTCTGCTAAGAACCTTGAGGCTCCGGATCGTCGGGTGATCGGTTGGGAGTCGGTCTGGCTCGGTTCGCAAATCCTTCTAGAGAATGATGATTTCGCCGGCGAAATCTGGCGGCGGACAAAGCACAACCGCCGGGGCCGCTTACGGCCGGCGCCGGCCGACCGCTCGTCGGTGCCCGAAACGTGAGCATGCTGCAGCTGCAAAATCTTGCGCGGCCAAAGCCGCCGT
>JASLPR010000036.1 GCA_030744875.1 Chloroflexota bacterium | reverse complement strand
TCGGCGGGCAGTTCGGGTTCTTCCCCGGGCGGGAAAATAGTAACGAGTTCGTATTCGCGCAAAAGGGGTGTCCTTCCTCCGGGTTTGCCGCCGATCGCGCCGGGCTCGGTCACGTCGGGGGCAGAAAGGTAGTAATCAGCTTGTCGGGCGGTTTGGGATACTATCACACACAGGAACGGGCTCTCCCCCGCGATATTCACCCGAGCAAAGGCACGCCCCCACCAGTGAACGAAGAGTCCCTCGCCGCCCTTCGCGCCCGCAGCCCCAACCCGCTCCACCGCTGGGGCATCCGGCCGCTGCCGGTCGATCCCGAAGACCACCTCGGCTCCGGCCGGCTGGTCCCGATTGCCGACGGGCGGGTTCATGTAGACAGCTTCGGGCAGGGCCCCGACATCCTGGCGTTGCCCGGCTTCGCGGGCACCTCGCGCACCTGGCGGGCGGTGGCCGAGCGCCTGCAAAATCGCTACCGCCTGCACCGCTGCGACTTCCTCGGCTATGGGCTTTCCGACAAGCCCGCCGGCATCGATCACTCGCGGATCGGCCAGGCGCGCCAGATCGAACAGGTCTTGGACGCGCTGGGCCTCAAGAGCTGCATCCTGATGTGCAACTCGGCCAGCGCCGCCCCCGCGCTCTACGCCCAGTTCCGGACTCCGCGCCGCTTTTCGGCCGGCATTATGGTGGCTCCCTTCGTTGCTCCCCGCCGGCACACCGCCTTCGGGCTGCGGCTGCTGCGGCTGCCCTTCGCGCGGCCGGTGCTGAAACTGCTGCTGGGGTTCAGGCCGATGATCGTGCTCGCCAACCATACCGGCCGCAGCGACCCCTCCGGAATCACGCCCGAGATCGTCGACGAGCAATACCTGCCCTACGGCACCCCCGGCATCTGGGAATCAATCGCCGCCGTCGGCCGGCACCTCTCGCCGGCCGGGCTGAACGGCATCGTGCAGATGAACAAGATCCCGACCCTGGTCGTCTGGGCGTCCGAGGACCGCGCTGGTGACCTGGCCGGAACGCAGCGCCTGCTCGGCGGACTGGCCGACGTGCGCTTCGAGGTCTTTGACCCCTGCGGCCACGTCATCCAGGAAGAGCGCCCCGACGACCTGACCCGCGTCGTCGCCGAGTTCTTGGCCGAGATTTAGCCCGCCAGGCGCCTGTAGATCGACGTCTCCGGGAAATACGCCGACCAGCCGTACCACTCCGATACGAACGACGTGGCGAACGGCAGCTGCCGGCCCGCGTAGTCCCCGCCCAGCGCGTGGCCGCTGAGGTCCCACGCGACGCCGTACTGATCGGTGATTACGCCGTCCGCGACGCGGAACTCCAGGGCCGCGCCGTCCAGCACCGCCACGAAGGCCAGCGCGTAGGTGTCGTCCGGGTCGGCGAAGATCACGATCGGGTCTCCCGAAAGCCGGTTGGCGATCACCTGCGGCCCGGGGTCCATGTCGGCCAGCACGTAGGCGCGTTGCTCGCCATGGTGATTGACCCCGAGCACCAGTTCGCTCTCAGGCAGGCGATCGTCCCAGTTCAGGATGGTCAGCCGGAAATCTGGGCCGAGGCCGGCACCCCCAACCTCAAAGCCGACCGGTCGGTAGCGGTTCGCGAACTCGGGGTACCAGTCCAGCACCAGCGTGTCCGGGTAGGCGTCGCGCCACTGGCTCCAGGTGGTGTGATACGTCGGCAACATCTCAAGCTGGATGCCCTGGCCGGCCAGCGGACCCTGCAGCACGGAGCCCCCGTAGTGGGTCCAGATGGAGCCGGTCTGGCGGTCGGCCATAACGAACAACCCGTTGTAGAGGCCGGCGACGTCGAAGGTGTACGCGGTCCCTTCCCAGGAGGGGTTGAACTCAACCCCGGAGGAGCAAACTACTCAGTAGGTGACGAGATAGGGGACCCCGGCGACGGAGAGGTTGGCGATGTGGTGGTAGGCCATCTGGCGGACAGGGAACGCACGGGTTTCGCCGTTGTGGGCCACTAGGCCCATCACGATCTCGTCATCCCGCAGCCAGGTGGCGTCGGTGGCCGGGATCATGACCGGTTCGTCAAGCGAGATGAACCGGTTCCGGGTCCCAATCGTCAGTCCGGCCGGGTCGAAGGTGTCCGCTGCGGTAGGGCTCTCCGGTCCCGGAGTGGTGATCCGGTGGATAGGGGCCCGGGTCGCGGTCGGGCCCACTCGCGCGGCGGTGCTCTTCGTCTCTACGAGCACCGTCACTGCGGTCGGGGGTAGCGGAGAGGTGGGTACGGCCGGCGTGGTGCTCGACTGGCAGGTTGTTGCCAGCCCAACGGCGAGCACAGCCCCGACGATCAGTACTGTCGCCTGTTTTCGTCGTCGCCCCGACCTCGCCTCAAACGTTCCCGCGGTTTGCCGAGCCGCCCACATACTCAATCTGAATTTAGACAATGTGACCGGCTATGCCTGTCGCCAATATCACCTAACGCCAATGATCTCGCGTTTCCTAACGTCGTCCGGATGGAGTCCGGCTGGGTAGGATTGTGCCATGAACGACCAGTCGGCAGGATCGGGGGCGAAGCTGGGGCGGGCTGCGGCATGGGCGGCTGCTGCGGCGGATCGATTCCTGCGCCTGCCGCCCAGCGTGCGCGTGGCGGTCGGATACCTGCTACCTTTGCTGATCCTCTATCGCCGCCTCCTGCTCGAAGGCCGCACTTGGCTGGACCTCGATTTCCTGGTCGACAGCCGGGTCCGCTTTGAGATTCTGCACCAAGGCATCGCTAACAACGAAATCCCGATATGGACCGATACCTATCTAGGCGGGTTCCCGGTTGCGTTCTCCGAGTTCGGCTGGTTCTACCCGCTTTCGTGGCTGTTTCTTGGGCTTCTGCCGATGCCACTGGCGTACCACTCCGAGACCGCCAGCGGGCTGCTGCTGGCGGCGCTGGGGACCTACTGGCTCGGGCGCTCGTGGGGCTTCGGCCGCCTGGCTGCCTTCGTGGGTGGGTACCTGTACGGATTCGCGCCCTTCGTCTTTGCCACGTCGGTGTTCATCAATTTCACCGCTATATTCTGGGTGCTACCGGTGTCCCTGCTTGCCATCGAACGGATGGCTCGGCGGCGCTATCGCTACGTGCCGGTGCTGGCGGTCGCGGCGGCGGTGGTCATCCTGGCCGGGCATCCCCATGTGGCCGTGGTCGTGGCCTTCGCGGCGGTGCTGTTCGCGGTGTTCCGCCTCGTCTGGACGTATCGCGATGATGGCTGGGTTGCAGCCGGACGCCTGATTGCCCTGCTGCTGGGCGCCGGCGCGCTGGGGTTGATGCTCGGAGCCGTACGCCTGCTGCCCACCATCGTGCTTACCGGGGTCTCGACCCGCGCCGGCGGGATGGACCCCGCCACCGCATCCGGTGGGGAACTCAATCCGCTGAGTCTCCTGCTCGGCTACGTGTATCCGGCGTTCGACCTGCCGCGGGTGGCGGGCGGGACGCTGCGCGCCGAGCCGCTGGCCTACGCCGGTCTGCTGGCGTTGGTGCTGGCGATTGCCGCCGCAACTTGGCGCTGGCGCGAGCGCCGGGTCGCCTTCCTGCTGGTACTGCTGGGGCTGAGCTGGCTACTAGCATTCGGCCAGGCGACACCGGTTTACCCCCTGCTGCGTAAACTGCCGGTCTTTGACCTGTTTCGCGAACCCGGTCGCTACCTGCTGCCGGGCATCCTGGCGCTGGCTTTGCTGACCGCGTTCGGACTGGAAGAACTGGCCCGTGCCACCGACGCCCACCGCCGGTTCGCGCGTCAGGCCGGACGATTGATCGGTGGGTACGCGGTGTTGCTGATGGTGGCGCTCATTGCCGGGACAGTGCTCTTGAAGGGTGGCGGCGCCATCGCCGAGTTCGGTGACCGCGCGATCGACCGCCTATTCGTTGGTGGACGAAACGCCTTCTTCAACGAGTCCGGCTGGCTGGGGGCCTTCGCGTTGGCGCGCGGGCGACTGGAGACCGCCTTTACGCTGTCCGGTTGGCCCCCGCTGCTGGGAGTTCTGACCGCGGCGATGGGGGCTCTACTCTTGCGGAGACTGGGCGACGGCCGGCTGGCGGCCCCGACGGCGCTTGTCGCGTTGGCCGCCGTGCTGCTAATCGACATCTCGCTTTCTCCCGGCCACGGCATCCCGACTCTCGGCCCCGATGTCTCCGATTCCACGCCGGTAACGGTGTCGGCGGTCGGCGAACTCCGCGAAGGCCGCGTCTTTTCGTACCGCTCGCTGGCCGATAAATCCGAGCTGGGCCTGGGCTCCGGCCGCGAGCTGTCCCCGGTCGAGCGCCGCCGTCTCGAGTACCGCTTCGCCCGCGAGCTCCTGACCCCGAACCTGGCCGGGCGCTACGGTCTGCGTTCCCTGGACGGCTACGAGAACCTGATGAGCCAGACGCAGGCCGAGGCGCTGGCCTACCTGGGCAGCGAGCGGACCACCGTCGCCGGGTTCGCCGGCGACGATTCACTTTCCGAGGAGGCCAAGGCGGAGTTGCTGCGCCAACGCCTGCCGGTGCTCGGCGCGTTCGGCGTTTCGACCCTCATCGCCGGGACCGACCTGGTCAATTTCTTGGGTCTCGCCACCTTTTCGCACCGGGCGGCGATCCCGTTCGATTGGGAGGGCCCACTGGTCTTTGTCTACGGGCTGCCATTCGTGCGCGGCGACTATTACGTGACCGCCAACTGGCAGGCCGACGACCCGGCCGAGTCGACGGAGGCCACCCTAGACCGCCTCGCCGCCGATCCGCGCATCGTGCTGCTGGATGGCGACCCGGGCATCCCGCCCGCCCCGGCGCTGGCGGCGGTGGTACGTGTCTTACGCGCAGAGCCGGGCGACTGGAGTTTCGCGGTGGATGCTGGCGGGTCCGGGGTGCTGGTGCTCAACCAGAGTGCCCTGCCCGGCTGGGCGGCGAGTGTGGATGGCCGGCCGGTCGATCTGCTAACCGCCAACCGCCTCGTGCTCGCCGTGCCGGTTCCGGCCGGAGCGAGCCAGGTGGAGTTCAGCTATTCGCCGCCGGGCTATGAGGCCGGGATCGTGTTCAGCCTGATCGGACTGGGTCTGCTGCTGGTGACCGGTGTCGCGGTCGCGGCAGTTGATTGGAAGGGATCGGCCTGATGCGCAGAACGCTACTGCTGGTCCTGCTGCTGGCCGGTCTCCTCGCGGCCATGCCTGTGGCTGCCGCCGACGACTGCCCCTTCACCGCCCTGGACGACGGCTGCCTCTACACCAACACTGGCACCGACACCGCCGACCTCACCTTCATCCAGGAGCGCACCTACCAGGCGGTCCTGCTGCTGCGGCGCATCAGCTTTTCGCGGGCGCTGCCCTGGACCGACCTGTCCCTCTACGACTGGTTCATCTCCTCCATCGACGGCATCATCTTCAAATCCGACTTCGGCGGCGCCGGCTATTGCTGCGACCCGGCCCGCTACATGTGGATCAACCCCTGGTCCTACCGCTGCCGACCAATCTTTGGATCGGCGCCGACGTCGGCCTGCGCGGCGATGGAAAACTACGTCCGCGCCCTGGTCCACGAGGCCCGCCAAGTCCACCCGGAGCACCGCCGCCACAACTGCCCCGACGGCGCGTTTGATCTCAACGTGGCCGAGGGCGGGGCCTACGCCATCGAGGCCCGGTTCATCGAGTGGATGGCCCTCTACGGCGACCGCTCCTTCTTCACCGATCTCGACGGCAATACCTACTGGGAGGACATGCTCAACAACGTCGACAACGTCCGCCTCTGGCGCTTCTGTCAGGACGACGTCGGCTATCGCGAGCGCGGCGCGGTGACCCTGGGCGTGGCCGAGTCCGGATCGGTCGGACCGCGCACCATCGAGCGCTGGACCTACGCCGGGCAGGCCGGCGAGGGGCTGCGCATCTACCTCAGCGTTGACGAGTTGATCCTGCGCCTTATCGGGCCCGATGGCGCCCTCGTAGCCGAATCCGCCACCGGCGATCTCACCTTTACCCTCCCCGCCGACGGGACCTACGCCATCGAGGTGCACGGCCCCCCGGACTGGACCACCTGGTACTCACTGGAGCTCTGGGAGCCCTGATCCACCCGAGCCGATTTCGGGATCGCGCGGTGATCTGCGACGCTGGATTGGGGCGCCGGACTGCAGTGTCCGGCGGCGAACCGGCAAGACGCGATAGGTCATGAACGACTCCCACAACATCGAAGACACCGCCGTGCAGTGGCGCAACCTGGGGCTGCTGGCGGCCGCCGAAATGCTGACGATGACCCCCTGGTTCAGCGCCTCGGCGGTGGTCTCGGCGCTCCGCGAAGAGTGGAATCTCAGCGCGTCCGCCGGAGCCTGGCTGACGATGTCGGTGCAGATCGGCTTCGTCGTTGGCACGCTGGCCACCCGGATGTTCCGCGACCGCGCCCTGCGGCTGGCCAACCTGAGCTACCTGGGGCACATGTGGGAGCTGTATGCCATGTGGACTTGGGTGCCGGTGTTCATGGTCGAAGTCGCCCGCGACCGCGGGCATCCGGCGGCGCTGGGCAGCGTCGTAGCCTTCGCGGTCATCGCCGTCGGGGGTATCGGCTGTGTCGCCGCCGGCGCGCTCGCCGATCGCTGGGGCCGCACCACCATCACCGTCGCCGCCATGACCGCCAGCGCCGCCGCCCTGCTGGCGGCGCTGTTTGTCGCCGCGCCGCTGGCCGTGCTGGTGGCGATATTGGCCGTCTGGGGGTTCACCGTCGTCGCCGACTCGGCCCAGTTCTCGGCTGCCATCACCGAGTTGAGCGAGCCCGAATACCTGGGCAGGGCGCTGACCCTGCAAACCGCCATCGGCTTCCTGCTGACCCTCTTCACCATCCAGGTTGTGCCGGAGATCGTCGACGCCGGCGGCTGGTCCTGGGCCTTCGCGCTGCTGGCGCTGGGGCCGGTTTTCGGAGTGGCGGCGATGCTGCGGCTGCGGGCTTCGCCCGAGGCCCGCAAACTCGCCGGCGGACGCGGCTAGAGATCCACCGGTCTGGCTATTCGAACGCCACCGACACTGAACCGAGCCGGTCGAACTCGGCCGTGAACACGTCTCCGGGGGCCGCGAACGGCGCCCCCGCCAGCGAACCGGACAGCACGATCTCCCCGGCCTGTAGGACCACGTCGAACTCGGCCAGCTTGTTGGCCAGCCAGGCCACCGACACCGCCGGATGCCCCAGCGCCTCCGCGCCGGTCCCCGACGCCACGTGCTTGCCGTTCTGCGAAAACAGCATCCCCACCAGCCGCAGATCCAGTTCGATCACCGGCGTCAGCGCCCCGCCCAGCACGATCAGCGCGCTGGAGCCGTTGTCCGCCACCGTGTCTTCGAGCTTGATCTTCCAGTCGCGCACCCGCGAATCCACAATTTCCAGAGCCGGCATCACGCCCTCCGTCGCCGACAGGACATCGGTCACGGTGACGCCTGGCCCGGGCAGGTCGTCGGCCAACACGAAGGCGATCTCGCCCTCGCAGCGCGGCGCCAGCAGCGTGTCGGTGGCGATGGCCTCGCCCGCCGGCACGATCATGTCGTCGAAGAGATGGCCGTAGTCGGGTTCGTCCACCCCCAGCAGTTCCTGCATCACCTTCCCGCTCAGGCCGATCTTCTTACCGATCACCTTGCGCCCGTCGGCCACGCGCTGCTCGACGATAGCCAATTGGATGCCGTAGGCGTCTTCAGCGGTGAGATCGGGAAAGCGCGTCGTCAGCGGATCCACCGGCGTGCCGGTCGCGGTAGCGTCCATGAATTCGCGGGCCAGTTCTGCCGGGTTGTGCGTGGCGGCCATCGGGGTCCTCCTGGGGGGGGTGGCGGGTTGTCCCGGCAGTATCCGGCCCGACCGCCGATTTGGCAAAGATCGGAACATTCGCGATCGAGATCGAAGGCAATTGGCAGCTGGCCGGGATTGCGATCGAGAATCCTGGTCGGTGGAAGAGCCGTGGGCCGACTGGGAGAGGATCGGAAGCGCCGCCGGCAGCTGAAACGAGGAGCCGGGAACGGGTGGGCCCGCCTGGGGGCCTGGTCGAGTTTCGGGACAACGACAGCGTCGCAGATTTGGGTCGCGAACCGAAGCTATCTCACAGATTCCAGTTTGCCCCCGGTTGATACTCAAATCGCGAGGCGCAGCGTGGCGCCGGGAAGATCAGGAGGAAGCTGTGGAATTTGACGGGATGTCGGCGGTCATCGCCGGCCTGATCGGTGGGGGCGTGATGGTGCCCCTGCTCCACATGGGAATTGCGATGATGCCCGACAAGATGCGCATGAACCTGTTCAAGCTGCTCGGCACCATGCTGCTGCTGGCCGGTGGCGCGGCCTACGTGCTGGGGTTCATGATTCACGCGATGATGAGCGTCGTTTTCGGTCTCTTGCATGCGGCCTTCTTCACCTGGCTGGGCGTTGAGGTCGGCTGGCTCTGGGGGCTCATTTTCGGCTCCGTCCACTGGGCGGCCGTCGGCATGGCCCTGGGGATGATGCCGATGATGCATCGCGGCATACGCAACGACGAAGTCGAGGCTCCGGGATTCTTTGCCATGAAAGCCGGCGGCCCGACGGCGATGGGGTTCCTGGTGCTGCACCTGGTCTACGGGATCCTCTTCGGCGTGATCTACGCGGGCATGGCCGGATAGACCAGCCCATCCGGCTGCGTCCGGGCCGGCGTCGCTAGAGCTGGAGCGGCTGCCCGATCAGGGGTTCGTCGAAAGAAGGCGCCGGGGGTTCGGGTTCCGTCTCCGGCTCGGGGATGACCGGCTCGGCCACGGCCTCTTCTTCCTCCGTTTCCACAACCGACTCCGGCTCCCGCGCGATCTCGCGACGGACCTTCTTCTGCCGCTGGTAGGCGCTCGGCATCAGCGCCGACGCCTGCCATGCCGCATCGATCGAAGAGAAGACGATCGGGAAGATGAAGACAGCGCCGACCATGACGCCGAGGGTGCCGCCGATTCGGCTTGCGAGGACCGCCCCGGGGCCCTTTTCGGCTCGGTGGGTGGGGGGCGGTTAGGCTACCGTCTATAGTGGAGAGTGGAGAGTGGAGATTGGCAGTGGAGATTGGCTGGGGAATGTAGCGCGCCGGCGATTGGTGCGCCGGTCTGAGGGTGAGATTTGGCGACAATCACGGCGGGCAGGCGGAGTTTGCGGCGGCGGCTCGGACTCGGCAATCGCGGGGGCCTGGCCGGATATTTCTTCGTGGCCCCCTCGATCATCTTCCTGATCGTCTTTGTCATCTTTCCAATCATCGCGGCGGCCTATTACAGTGTCACCGACTACGACCTGATGTCGTCGCCGCGGTTTTCCGGCTTCAAGAACTACGGCAGTCTCCTCAGCGACACGCGCTACCCCCGGGCCATCACCAACACTCTCTACTTCGCCTTCGGGACGGTGCCCTCCGGAGTCGTCACCTCGCTGGCCCTGGCCGTGCTGATCAATCGGCAGATACGCGGTATCTACACCTTCCGCGCCCTGTTCTACATGCCGGTCGTCAGTTCCTTCGTCTCAGTGGCGTTGATCTGGCTATGGATGTACGAGCCGCAGTTCGGGTTGCTGAATGAGATCTTCGAGGCCCTGGGCCTGCCCCGGCTGAAGTGGCTGCGGGCGGCGCCGACATCGATGCTGTCCATCATCATTATGAGCGTGTGGAAGAACATGGGCCTGAACATGGTCATCTACCTGGCGGGCCTGCAGGGCATCCCGCCGCACCTCTACGAGGCCGCCGAGATCGACGGCGCGGGGCGTGTTTCAACCTTCTTCCGCATCACCCTTCCCCTGCTGGCGCCCACCACCTTCTTCGTTGTAATCGTGTACTTCATTGGGGCGCTACAGATTTTCGTGCAGGTATTTATCATGACCACCGGCGCGAACAACGAGACCTTTGGTGGTCCGCTCGACAGCACCATCACCGTCGTGATCTTGGTCTACGTCAACGCCTTCGCCTATCTGCGGATGGGGTTTGCTTCGGCCATGTCCTTCGTACTGTTTCTGGTGATCGCTGTCATCACGGTCATCAACGCCCGCCTGCTGCGCTACGACATCAGCTAGCGGACCCGTCCGGCGACGGCGTCGCCCCCGATGTCCGACCTGCAGACAGCTTGATCGCCGGGGTCTCACCCCGTTTCGGGACCCTGTGGAAGCTGTGATATGGTGCGGTGAACTTGGGGGGGTCTTTGAGTCCCGGTTGGGTGTTGGGTGAATTGAGAAGAGGGGGCCGCGGATGGCTGCGGGAGCTGTCGTCCGACGAAGGCGCAGAGGATCAAGATTCGGAAACCGCGGGGGGTTCGCGGGCTACCTGTTTGTGGCGCCCTCAATCCTCTTCCTGATCATCTTCGTGATCCTACCTATCGTGGCCGCGTTCTACTACAGCCTCACCGACTACGACCTCATGAAGGCGCCGCGGTTCGCCGGGTTCAAGAACTACGGCAACCTGCCCGGGGACGTACGCTTTACCCATGCGGTAACCAATACCCTGATGTTTGCCATCGGGACCGTGCCTTCGGGAGTTGTGACTTCGCTACTGCTGGCGGCGTTGATCAACCGCAGCATCCGCGGCATCTACTCATTCCGGGCGATGTTCTACCTGCCGGTTGTCAGCTCGTTCGTCTCGGTTTCTCTGATCTGGCTCTGGTTCTACGAGCCTCAATTCGGGCTGTTCAACGAAGCGCTGGAGATGCTGGGTCTGCCGCGGTCGAAGTTCCTGCGCGGAGCGGAGACTGCCATGCTGTCGATCATCGTGTTGAGCGTCTGGAAGAATATGGGGCTCAACATGGTGATCTACCTAGCCGGGTTGCAGGGTATTCCGCCGCACCTCTACGAAGCGTCGGAAATCGACGGCGCCGGACGAGTGTCGCAGTTCATGCGGATCACCTTGCCCCTGCTGGCGCCGACCACGTTCTTCGTGGTGATCGTCTACTTCATCGGCGCGTTGCAGATGTTCGTGCAGGTCTGGATCATGACCAACCCGGGCAGTGACGCCAGCGGCGGAAACTACGGTGTGGGGGGGCCGTTGGACAGCACCGTGACCGTCGTCGTGTTGATCTACGAGAACGCCTTCGCCTATCTGAAGATGGGCTATGCGTCGGCGGTGTCGTTCGCGTTGTTCCTGGTGATCGCGGTGATCACCATCATCAACACGCGCCTGCTGCGCTACGACATCGGCAACTAGTCCCGGGTCTGTAGCCAGCATCTAGCTCCACCGGACATCACCGGCATTGCACCGCGCCGTGCCTATATGCGTGTGACCGGCTGCTACGAAGGCGGCGTTCTTGGAGAGGACACCCCGCCTGCCGGGCGGCGATGAGGGTAGGAGACGCTCGCGGTATGACCGACGTTGCCATCAGCACCACCGGATTGACGCGCGACTTCGGCAGTAATCGAGCCGTCGACGATCTCTCCCTCGAAGTGCCCGCCGGTACCATTTTCGGCTTCTTCGGCCCCAACGGCGCCGGCAAGACAACCACCATCCGCCTGCTCTTTGGGCTTCTGGAGCCCAAGGCGGTATCGGCCCGGGTGCTCGGCTTCGACATCGCCACCCAGGCGCGACCAGGTCCGCGGCGGCTGCGGCTCGCTGCTCGAGCAGCACGGCATCTACGACCGCCTCACCGTCACCGACAACCTCGAGTTCCACGGCCGCGTCTGGGGACTGGGCGAACGCGAAAGAGCGGCTCGCACCGAGGATTTGCTGCGCCATTTCAACCTCTGGGACGAACGCGGGCAGCTCGCCCACAGCCTCAGCCGCGGCATGAAGCAGAAACTGGCCATCGCCCGGGCTCTCCTCGCCCGCCCGCCCATGGTCTTCCTCGACGAACCGACTGCCGGGCTCGACCCGATCGCCGCCGCCGCCCTGCGCGAAGACCTGGCAGTCCTGGGCGCCAGCGAAGGCGTCACCATTTTTCTCACCACCCACAACCTGGTCGAAGCCGAGAAGCTCTGCTCGCAAGTGGGCATCATCCGCTCCGGGCGTCTGATCGCGCTCGGCAGCCCCCGGGATTTGCGCGATCAGCAGGGCGCGCCGCGCCTCGAGATCGTCGGCCGCGGATTCACCGACGGGACTCTGGCCCAACTGCGCGCCCGGCCCGAAGTCGCCGCTGTCACCGCCGCCGACGGCCGGCTCACTATCGAACTCCACGAGGACGGTGAGGTCTCCCCGCTCGTCGGACTGATCGTCAGCGCCGGCGGCAGCGTGGAAGAGGCCTCCCGCCAGACCGCCACCCTCGAGGACGCCTTCCTCGGCTTGGTCACCGAGGAAGACGCATGATCCACGAAGCCCCTCCGTCGCCTTGAAGGAATGGCGCGAGTGGATGTCCCGCCCCGAAAAGACCGGATTCAGCTCCTTCATGGCCCGATCCGGAAACGTCACCTGGCGCTAGCTCGTCTTCATCCCCGTCATCGGCATCATCCTGCCGCTGCAACTCAGCGAAGTGTGGGTCACCACGGCCTGGCCGGTCGTCATGTGGGTCTTCCTGACCGTAATCCCCTCGGCGCTGTTCTCGGCCGAATCCTTCGCCGGCGAGCGCGAGCGCCGCACCCTTGAGTCGCTCCTCGCCACCCCGATCTCCGACCGCGGCATCCTGCTCGGCAAGATTGGCGCCGCCGTCAGCATCTCCTGGCTCGCCGGCCTCGCCATCCCCGTCATCGGCCTCATCACCGCCAACATCGCCGACTGGCAGGGCGCCTTCCGGTTCTACCCGATCCTCACCATCGTCTCCGGGCTCGTCCTGAGCGCCCTCATGATCGTCTTCGTTGTGACCCTCGGCTCCATGACTTCCATGCGCGCCAGTATCGTGCAGGACGCCGCCATGACCCTCACTTCCCCCTGATGACCATCCCCATGATCCTCGGGGTGGTCGCCTTGACCCTGATGCGGAGCGGTTCCGCCGAACTCATCGACAACCTCCTCAGCGCCGACCCCCGCACCGTCGTCGCCGCCGCCGTCCTCGCCCTGCTCGACCTCGCCCTCTTCCGGCTCGCTCTTGCCCGCTTCCAGCGCCACCGCCTGATCTCCCGCGTCTAACCGCGGCGAAGGCTATATCCAGCCGGGCTCAGTCGTTGGACGGGCCCTCCCCCGACTCGGCGGCCCGTTCCAGCGTGGCGAGCCGCCGCCGGGTTTCTTGAATCTCTATCCGCTATCCGCGCGCGCCAGGCCATCAGGAAGCCGAACACTCCAAACACCAGCGCCACGATTGTCAATCCGTCCACAATCTGCCTACTTTCTCGGGAGTGCGGTGCCTCAGCATAAACCGGCGCGCGGCGCAGTCCGTCCGGTTGCGTCCGCGGCCTCTCCCGGCACCCTCGAAATGGGTGGAGTGGGACCGATCGTTGGCTTCTTGCCGGTCGATTGCCGGCGTATGGACGGGAGTCCGTCGGTAGGGCGGGAGGCCGCGCCCGAGTCGAGGCGATCGTGCCATCGGTGATCGGGGCGATCGCCGGGCCCCGGTGCCGGCATGGCCCGGCGGAGTGCCAGAATGTACCCTCGCAGGCGAGTGACAACCACCCGAAGAAGGCAGGCGCAATGACCGCACCGAACGTGGCCGTACTGGGAGCGGGCAACACCGGTTTCGCCATCGCGGCCGAACTCAGCCATCGCGGCCTTGTGGTCACCCTGGCCGAACTGCCGGAGTTCGCCGGGGTCCTCGAACCGATCCAGGCGGAAGGCGCCATCCAGTTGTTCGGGACGGCCAGCACCGGACTGGCGCGAATCCACAACATCACCACCGACCTGGCCGCGGCCCTCGCCGCCAACGATCTCCTTGTTATGAGCATCCCCGCCTACGGGCATGCCCCCTGGGCGCGGGCGTTGGCCCCCCACGTCCGCGCGGAGCACGTGCTCACCCTCATGCCCGGCACCTTCGGCGCGCTGGAGATGGCGCGCATCCTGCGCGAAGCCGGCGCCCCGAGCATCACCATCGCCGAAACCGACACCGCGCCCTACGTCTGCCGGCGGACCCAACCGGACGGCGCAACTATCTGGGGGGTCGTGCCGCACATGGGCCTCGGCGTCTTCCCGGCCGGCGATACCGAGCGCGTGCTCGGCTTGCTGGAGCCGCTGTTCCCCGGTCTCAGGCCGGTTTCCAGCGTCCTCGAATGCGGGCTCGGGGCCATGAACCCGGTGGTGCATCCGGTTGGCGTGCTCATGAACGCCGGCCGCATCGAGCGCTCCCGCGGCGAGTTCTACTTCTACGAGGAGGGCATTACCCCCGGCGTGGTCGAGGTAATCGAGGCCCTCGACGCCGAGCGCCTGGCCATCGGCGCGGCTCTCGGGTTTGACCTGGTCGGCGTGGCGGCCGGCTTCGCCACTGCCGGCTTTGGTCCCGAAGGCGATCTCTGGAGCGTCATCAACGGCAGCCGCATGCTGACGGCGCTGCGCGCCCCCGGCGCCCTCGACACCCGCTGGCTTTCCGAAGACGTGCCCTACGGACTCGGCATCTGGTCGGCCGTCGCCGGACAACTCGGCGTCGCCACGCCGATCATCGACTCCACCATCCGCCTGGGCCTCACGGTGCTGCGCGAACCCGCCGGCCGGCTCCGGCGCACCCTCGCCGACGTCGGTCTGGAAGGACTGGATCGCGACGGAATGCTCGCCTTCGCCGGGACCGGCAAGCGACCCTGACGCGAGCCGCCGGCCGCCGAACTAGATCGTGACCAGCCGCGTCGCGTAGGGCATCGCGCCGTCGGTAAGGGCGCGGCGCTTGTTGAAATTCGCCACCGCCGCCGGATCCGACGCCCGTGATTCCTGCCACGAATTCAACCCGTCATACTAGGTCACCAGCAGCATCGCGGTCATGTCGCCGGTCGGATGCCGGGCGGAAAAGAGCCCCATCGGCTCCGTCTCGTAGCCGTCGTTGTTCTCAAACGTCGTCCAGGCGGTGTCCGACAGCGCCACCGCCTCCTCGACATCGTCAGGACCGACCTTGAAGAAGCGGAACACGTAAAGCCCCGCCCGGGTCATGGGCGCCGTCGTCTTCGGGCGCACTGTCGGTACGAACGTCAACGACTCAATCGCCGTCACCGCCGGCAGGCCGCCCAGGGTCTCGATTGACGCATCCACCGCCGCGTCGCTGCCGTGGGTCACTACCACAAGTTCGTTCGAGCGCACCCCAAACAGGCCCTCGAAGACACCCCAGACCCGCGCCGGGTCCAGCGCCCTGATTCTTCGCCTGTTACAGGGGTAGAGGCTGTGCAAAGACGAAGGTTGGTGCCGGGGGAGGGACTCGAACCCTCACGGGCGTAGCCCTTTGGATTTTAAGTCCAATGCGTCTGCCAATTCCGCCACCCCGGCGGGTTGGCCAGCGTAGCACAGGCCGCTTGGCGGGCAACCGACACCGATTGAGGACTCGTGCGGGCTGGCGTTAGGCTGAGCGCCGGTCAAAGAAGAAAGGTCCCCATGTCCCGAACCGTGGTGCTACCGGTGGTGGCGCTGGTGCTATTCATCGCCGTGCTGCAGGTCCTCCCGTTTGGTGGCGAACGTACCAATCCGCCGGTCACCGCCGAACCGCAATGGGATAGCCTGCGTACCCATGAATTGGCGGTCCAGGCCTGCTTTGCCTGCCACAGCAACCAGACCGATTGGCCCTGGTACAGCGACATCGCACCGTTTTCGTGGAAGGTACGGGGCGACGTCGACGCGGGCCGCGCGCTGCTCAATTTCTCCGCCTGGGACCGCCCGCAGCCGGGTGCCGGCGCGGCCGTTGGGTCGATCGTGGAGGGCCACATGCCGTCCAACGCCTACGTGCTGCTCAACCCGGCGGCGGGCTTTGAACCGGCCGAGCAAAAGGATCTGATCCGCGGGTTGCGGGCCACCCCGGGCGAATTCGACGCGGCCGGCGACTGACCGAAATCGCCGGGCCGCTCGGTAAGCCATGGCACAATTCTGGCTCCAGCGAGAAGTTATGATCCGGATGGATTTACGATGCCGGGCGACATGCCAGTAGTGGGGAGTCAGTCGACCTTTGGATGACCATTCGCGCGCCAGGGAACTGTTACCGGACCGGCTTGCCCGGTTGATCGATCAGGACGTCGAGGGCTGGGTGGAGCAGATGGGACGCACGCACACGGACTGCACCACCGGGCCGGCCGGCAAGGTACAGGAGTTTCGTTCGGTCGACGGTAGCATCGTGATCAAGTGGTGCGACGCCTGCGAATGGCACTCGGTCGAGGAGCGCCCGCCCTCCTAGCCGCCCGCCCCGCCGGTGATCGTGTCGATCAGGTCGCCCAGCCGCGCATAGGCCGACTCCACCCGTTCCTCGCCCCATTCGGCGGTGGCCAGGGTCGGGTCGCCCAGCGCGCCGCCTTCGGTGAGATCGTGCATGTTGGTCGGGACGCGGATGCCGTGCGTCTCCATCGCCACCCGGAAGTCGAACGCGCCTTCGTCGAATTCGGCCTTCGCGATCTTGTCCTCGCGCACGATCTCGGGGCACAGATACATGGCGGTCGCGGTCTCATCCTCGCAGGCGTGACCGCCCCGCCCTGTCCCTGCCGCCTGCTGCCGCGCCCGGACATCCGGTTCGATGAGGCTGCCCATGTCAACGGCTCCCATGAAGTCCACGCCATCGCGAGCGCCGATCTGGGTGGCCGCCAGTTTCGCCACTTCGCGATTGCCGCCATGGGTGTTGACGATCAGGAAGCGACCGAACCCGTGCGACACCAGCGAGTCGATCACGTCCTCGAAGATGCGCATTACGGTGTCCGCCGAAAGTGTGATCGTGCCCGGGAAGTCCATGTGCAGCCCGGACAGCCCCCAGCGCAGCGGCGGTGCCACCAGCACCCGCGGATAGTGCCGCCGCGACACCTCGCGGCAGAAGGCATCGGCGATAAACGAGTCTGTCCCCATCGCCAGGTGCGGGCCGTGCTGCTCGGTGGCGCCGAACGGCAGCAACACCAGTTCGATCTGATCCCCCAGCCGCTCCACTTCGACGGTGGTCAACTCGGAGAGTAGCAGCTCGGGACCGCCGCCGTTTTCGTTTGCCATCAGGAATTCGCCCCTTCGCTCCGGTCCAGCCAGTTACTCATGATCTCGTCGAGGATGTCCATGAACTCATCCATCATCCCCTCGACCAGGTTCTTGCCGCCCTCGTAGCTGGCGTGGCGGGAGTCGCCCAGCGCGCCGTTGCTGGTGCCCTCGGCAAACGACCAGGTTACCCGCACCCCGCTGCCAAAGAACTTGCGGCGCCGGTCGATGTGCTCGGTGCGCAGTCCGCCGGCTGCCACGTCCTCGATCTGCACCAGGTCAGGGCGCACGTACATCAACTCGGCGGTTTCGACCTCGCAGCCGTGCCCCACCACCCGCGAGCGACGCACCTGCGCCTCGATGTTGTCCGGTTCCAGTTGCGCCAGCGAGACCGAGCCCAGGAAGTTCGGCTTCAACTCCGCCCCCAACCCCTGTACCGCCACGCTAACGATCCCCTCGTTGCCCGAGTGGAAATTGGTGATGAGCCAGTTCTCGATGCCGTGTTGGCGCAGTGAGCCAAAGATGTCGCGCAGAACATCGAGCACCGTCTCCGGTCGCAGGCTCAGCGTGCCCGGAAAATCCATGTGGTAGTCCGACATTCCCCAGGGGATCGGCGGCACCACCAGCAGCTTCGGGTACAGCCGCGCCGAGGCCATCCGCGCCATCTCGTGGGCCATCGCCAGATCGGTTTCCAGGGCGGTGTTCGGCCCGTGCTGCTCGATCGAGCCCAGGGTCACCACGGCCAGTTCCACGTCGGGCAAGACCGCCCGCAGTTCCGGCAGAGTCAGGGTTTCTAGTTCCAGCGGGGCGAGCCCGCCAAGATGGAATTCTGGCACTTTCAAAGTCGTCAAGATTAGGCTGGATCGAAAGCGACAGGCAATTCCAACCGGATCGGACGGCAGGCCCTTGAGCGCAGGTTCCCCCCACAACCCCGATGGCGGCGACGGCGGCGGCCGATTGCTGGCCATTGACGTGGGCAATTCCAACATCAGCATCGGGGTGTTGCGGTCGCGGGCCATCTACCATTCCTGGCGTTTCGCCACCGAGCGCGGCCGCACCGCCGACGAGTACGCGCTGCTGCTCGGAGCCGCTCTGGATCGAGCCGGGATCGAGCGCGGCGATCTCGCCGCCGCCATCATTGGATCGGTCGTCCCGCCGCTGACGGCGACCGTCAGCGAAGCCGTCGCCGCGAGCACCGGCGTCACCCCGCTCGCGGTCACGGCCACCACGATCCCCGGCGTCGCCTTGCACGTGGATTTTCCCGCCGAAGTCGGCGTCGATCGAGTCCTCAATTGCGCCGCCGTCGCCGAACTTTTCGGTGGGCCGGCGATCGTGGTCGACCTGGGCTCGGCCACAACCTTCGATGTCGTCGACGAAGACGGCAACTACACCGGCGGCGTAATCGCCCCCGGCGTGGCGATGGTCACCGAGGCGCTGTTTCGGGGCACCTCGCAGCTACCCCGGGTGCGGTTCGCGCGGCCCGAACGAATCGTCGGCAAGAACACCGTCGAGTGCATGCAGACCGGCATCTACTGGGGCTACGTGCACCAGGTCCGCGGCCTGCTGGAGAACCTTTTCGCCGAGTTGCGCCAGCGGCCACGGGTCATCGCCACCGGCGGGCTGGCCGACCAGGTAATCGACGACATCAATCTGATCGACGAGGTCGCCCCCGACCTCACGCTGCTCGGGCTGGCGCTCGCTCACGAGCGCCGGGCAGTGGCCGGATGAGCGGGTTGGCCGGCAAGAACATCGTCCTCGGCGTCACCGGCAGCATCGCCGCCTACAAGGCCGTGCAACTCGCCAGCACCCTGTCCCATCGCGGCGCTCACGTGCATACGGTGATGACCGCCGCGGCCCGCGGCTTCGTCAGCCCGCTCAACTTCCAGGCGCTGACCCGCCAGGCGGTCCACAGCGATGTCGGCGAAGTCGACCGAGAGGGCCGCATCGCCCACGTCGATCGGGGCCGCGCCGCTGACCTGATGATCGTCGCCCCGGCCACCGCCAATACCATCGCGCGGCTGGCGATGGGCCTGGCCGACGACATCGTCACCGCCACTTGGCTCAGCACCACCGCCCCGCGCCTCGTGGCCCCGGCGATGGAATCAAGCATGTACCTGGCTGGGTCCACCCAGGCCAATCTGCGTACCCTAGCCGATCACGGGGCCGGGATCATTGCTCCGGGCACTGGGCGACTGGCCTCCGGGCATTCCGGGGTCGGGCGATTGGCGGATGTCGATGCGATCATCGATCGCATCGGCGAGACCCTCGGGCTGGGCGGCGATCTCGCGGGCAGGCAGATCGTCGTAACCGCCGGCGGCACCCGCGAGGCCATCGATCCGGTGCGCTTTATCGGCAATCCCTCGTCCGGCCGCCAGGGCATCGCGCTGGCCCGGGCCGCCCGCGATCGCGGCGCGAACGTCGCGCTGATCGTCGGTGCGATTGCGGTTGCGCCGCCCACTGGGATGGAAGTGATCGAGGCCGCCAGCGCCGCCGCGATGAAGGCGGCGGTCGAGCAGGCCACGGCCGGCTGCGATGCGCTGGTGATGGCGGCCGCCGTCGGCGACTACACCCCGGCCGCTGCCGCCGGCCAGAAGATCAAGAAGACCGGCGACGGGCTCTCCCTGGAACTCACGCCGACCGACGACATCCTGGCCGGGCTCAGCGGCGGATTCATCAAGGTCGGCTTTGCCGCCGAGACTGAGAACCTGCTCGAGAACGCCCGGGCGAAGCTGGCGGCGAAGTCGCTCGATGCCATCGTAGCCAACGATGTCGCCGCGTCCGGGCTCGGTTTCGGCTCGGGCATGAACCGGGTGCAGATCATCCGCCGCGACGGCCCGATAACCGAGGCGGGCCCGGCGCCCAAGCGTGCGATCGCCGAAAAGGTAATGGATGTAGTTGTCGAACTGCTGGGTGGCAGTCAACAATAGGCGCGGCAACCCCCAACCCGGATAGGCAATGGCCCAGGCCCAGGACGATCAACTGAAGCGGCGCAACGTCAACCGCCCCGGTTTTCTGGAGCACGTCGAGACCGCGAGCCTCAAAGACGCAGAGGACGCGACGGAGCCCGCTACCGAATTCCAGCAGGCCGACACGCTTACCGATCCACCTCCGGCGCTCGCGGCTGAGCCGGTCGCTCCGGCCACACCCGAGCCGGCGCCGGCTACGACCGCTTCACCGACCGCAAGCTTCGTAACCCGGCTCACGCCGCCCCCGCTCAGCGCCGGCGAGCCCTTCAGCGAGCGGCCCGCACCCGGTACGGTCGCCGCCGACCAGCGCAATCGCGACGACGCCGAGCCGCTGCTGTCCACCCGCTGGATCGTCGTGATGCTGCTAGTCGGGCTGGCGGCCGGGGCGATAATCGGCGCGATGGCCGGGATGTCGCTTTTCCCCTAGAAGGGCCGATCGGCGGCGGATTTGGCCCGATAGCGCTCGTGCAATCGGCGCTGCGGCTATATTTGGGGCCAGATTTTCCTGAATATTGAGTAGCGGGCGGCCGCCGAGCATCCGGCCCACGCCGGGAGGCCGCCCACCCGATGAGGAAGAGGGCCGCCATGGCGCAAGCAACTACCACGACCAGCGCTGACGCAGCGACTAGCACCACCATGACCGCCGCCGAAGCCGCCGTCGTCATCCTCGAGCAAATGGGCGTCGACCGCATCTGGGGCATCCCCGGGGCGGCGATCCTGCCGGTTTTCGACGCCATCCACCGGCGTGGCAACATCGATTCCTACGTCGTCCGCCACGAGCAGACCGCCGTCTTCGCCGCCGATGGCTGGGCGCGGGTCACCGGCCAGCCCGGCGTCTGCATGGTCACCTCCGGGCCCGCCTCGACCAACCTGGCCACCGGGCTCTACGGCGCGCTCTTCGACCGCATCCCGCTGGTCGCCTTCAC
The DNA here is from genome assembly GCA_030744875.1 of Chloroflexota bacterium. GTDB lineage: Bacteria > Chloroflexota > UBA11872 > UBA11872 > VXNJ01 > JASLPR01. The sequence continues at coordinate 42,895 of JASLPR010000036.1, read as the reverse complement.
CGGGCAGGTCAACGTCGCCCTGCTCAACCACGGCGCCTTCCAGGAAGCCCCCACCCCGGACGTCGTCCGCTCCGTCACCAAGGCCGTCTTCCAGCCGCACTCCGGCGAAGAGATCGTCGATGCCGTCTACGAAGCCTGGTGCATCGCCACCGAGGTCCCGATGGGCCCGGTGCTGATCGACCTGCCGTTGGACGTGCAGTTGCAGAACATCGATTTCACCCCCCGCGAACCGGCCCCGGCCCCTGAACTTGCCCAGGCCACTGACGACGAAGTCAACCGCGCCGCCGACATGATCGTCGCCGCCGAGCGCCCGGCCATTCTCGCCGGCGGTGGGATCATCCTGGCCGAGGCCGAAGCTGAGCTGGGCGCAATGGTCGAGGCCACCGGCGTGCCGGTGCTGCTGACTTACATGGGCCGCGGGGCCATCCCCGCCGACCATCCGCTGTACGCCGGGGCCATCGGCACCAGCTGCAATACCCCGCTGGGCAACGAGATCTTCAACGCCGCGGACCTCATCGTAAATCTCGGCGGCCGCTTCGCCGATCGCAGCGTTGGGTTGCCCAAAGACCTCAAAGAACACGCCAAAGTCGTCCACGTGAATATCAACCCCGAGACGCTCGGCCTGATGGTCGACGCCGAACTCGGCATCGCCGCTGACGTGAAGGACTTCCTCCCCCGCCTCCAGGCTGCGTTGGTGGAGCGCGGCAAGAAGATTGATAACCACGAAACCAGCGACCTGGCCGTCAGCTTCGCCGCCCGCAAGGCCGAGGTCGACCGGCCCACCGAGTTCGATTCCGAATTCCTGAAGCCCCAGCAGGCCATCGCCATGCTGCGCGACTTCCTCGACCGCGACGCCATCGTCACCCACGACTGCGGCGTCAGCCAGATGTGGTCCGGGCAGTTCTTCGAGATCTACGAGCCGCGCACCTACCTGGTCACCGGCGGCGCCGGCACCATGGGTTGGGGCCTCGGCGCGGCCATCGGCGCCAAAATGGCCCGGTCCGAGGCCCAGGTCGTCAACCTGCTCGGCGACGGCAGCATCGGCATGGCGTTGGCCGACCTGGCCACGCTGGCCCACCACGACATCGGCGTCGTGGTCTGCGTCGTCAACAACGGCTGGCTCGGGTTGATCCGCCATGCCCAGGACGGCAAATTCGGCGAACGCCGCATCAGCACCGACCTGACCTACGGCGACACCGACCGCCACCACGTCCCCGGCATTGACTTCGTCAAGACCGCCGAGGGACTCGGCGTCGCCGGCGAAGCGGTCACCGACGCGGCCGGATTCGACGCCGCGCTGGAACGTGCTTTCGCCAAGGACCAGCCCTACCTGATCGAGATCGCGGTCGACCGTGACGCCAAGTGCTCGATGTCCGGTGACGGCTCGCTGAACTCGATCAACTACTACACCGAGTAGCCCGGGCCGAAAAGTTGGTCGCGGCGGTCGCGGATGCGGGACTCTAGGCCAGCGGTCGCGCGCGCCGCACTAGGCGCACCATCATCACCAGGAAGACCACCAGCGCTACGGCGTTGAGCAACGCCCCCCACTGGCGCAGGCCCGGCTCGGCGAACAGATCGCCCAGGAAGCGCGCCGCCAGCGAGCCGTGCATCAGCGCCACCGGCGCGTAGAGCATCGGGTGGAAGGCCTCGCTGACCCCGGCCAGGGCCGCGAAGATCACCGGCGCGTGGGCGAAGATCATCACGATTACGAAGCCCAGGAAGAACGAATGCACGGCGCCATCGTAGGTCGGCCCGGCCACCAGGCGGCCGTGGTACAGCCAGCTCGCCCCGGCCACCAGCATCCAGACATAGGCCGAGGTCAGGGTGAGGGCCATGTAGCGCGACAGGCCGGCCTTGCCGCCGATGCGCCGGGCGAAGTCGTAGCGCGCCAGCCACAGGGTCAGCATCACCAACCCGGCGCCGAGAATCCGCTGGCCGCTCCAGACGCCGCCCGCGCTCAGCCCGGCGCCCAGTGGCAGCAGCGCCGCGAAGATCCAGAACAGCGCCCGCGCCCGCGGGCCGGGCCGGCTGAACTGCGACAGTTCCAGCCGCTCGCCGCCGATCGTCAGGGCCACGAAGCCGATCCAGAAAAGCGTTAGCTGGTAGTCGGCGAAACCAAACGCCCACAGCACGTTGCCGGCCAGCCACAGTAGCGAACCGGCTATTACCACCAGGGCGTGGTCGGCAAAGCGCCCGCGGCTCAGCGGCCCCAGCACGTTTACGACGGTCATCCCGATGGCGGCGCCGATCATCAACAGCGGCGCGGTCGGCGACGGCGCGCCCAGCACTAGGGTCAGGATCCCCACGGCCCCCAGCAGCGGCGCGATGAAGGCCGCGCGGCGTTCCAAGGCCACCGCCCGTTCCATGCCGATCACGGTGCCCAGGAAGCCGGACACCAGCAACGGCCCGTGGTCCGGCAGCCAACCGCCGCGCGGCATTGGCCAGTCCCAGCCCACCCGCACCAGCCCGGCCCAGATACCGATCACAACGGCCAGCAGGGCCGGGATCACCAGCAGTCGTCGGCTCATAACACAGTCTCCGTTCCTCGCGCCCGGCACATCTTGTCGGCGTGGCGAAGCTAGAATCCCCGGCATACTAGAGGAAGGACGGCGGGCGATTGAACGACACGGAACGATTGAGCCTCAGCGGCCGCCGCTGGCGAATCGCGCCACGGCTGTCGCCCGAAGACCTCGGCGCCGTCACCGACCTGCCCCCGCTGGCCGTCCAACTGCTGCACAACCGCGGCCTGCGCGGCGCCGAGGCCATCGGTGAGTTCGTCGCCGGCGGCATGCCGCCGCACGACCCCTTCCTGATGGACGGCATGGAGGCGGCGGCCGGGCGGTTGCTGCGGGCCGTCGCCGGTGGCGAGCGGGTCTGCATCTATTCCGATTACGACGCCGACGGCGTCACCAGCTGCTCCGTGCTGACATTGATGCTGCGATCGCTGGGGCTCAACCCGATCGCCTATTTCCCGGATCGCCGCCGCGAGGGCTACGGGCTCAACCAGGCGGCCATCGCGGGCATTGCCGCCGAAGGCGTCAACCTCTTGATCTCCACCGACTGCGGCGCCAACGCCGTTGCCGAGGTCGAGGCCGCGCTGGCGGCCGGGATGGACGTCATCGTCACCGACCATCACACGGTCATCACCGAGCTCCCGGTGGCTGCCATCGCCCTCAACCCCCACAACCCCGGCGAGGGCTATCCCTTTCCCGACCTGGCCGGCGTCGGCGTCGCCTACAAGCTCGCCGAGGCCGTGCTGCTGGAAGCCGAATCGCCCGACGCCATCGAGGCCGAGAGCCTCCTCGACCTGGTCGCCCTCGGCACCGTCGCCGACGTCGTCCCGTTGCGCGACGAGAACCGCATGTTCGTCCTCGAAGGTCTCAGGCGGATGAACGCGGGATCGCGCCCGGCAATGAAGGCGCTCATCAACGCCGCCCGGCTCAACGCCGGCGAGATCACCTCTACCGACCTCGGCTACCGGCTCGGCCCGCGGGTCAACGCCGCCGGTCGCATGGACGACGCGCGCATCGCCTACCGCCTTCTGACCGGCGACGACCCCGTCGCCAACGACCGCCTGGCGCTGGAACTGGAAGAACTGAACCGGAAGCGCCAGCAGGCCACCAGGAATGTGCTGGCGGCGGCGCGGGAGTTCGCCACCGCCAACGGCCCGGTCTTCGCCTACGGCGACGACTGGCACCCGGGGGTCATCGGCCTGGTGGCCGGGCGGCTGGCCGAAGCCAACGGCCGGCCGGCCTTCGTCGCCTCCGTGCGCGACGGCGTCGCCCAGGGCTCCGCGCGCTCGCCCGAGGGCTTCAGCGTCGTCGCGGCGCTCAGCGCCTGCGCCCACATCCTCGACCGCCACGGCGGGCATCCCCGGGCCGGCGGATTCACTCTCGCCGGCTGGCGGCTCGACGAATTCGCTGCCGCGCTCCGGGAGTTGTGGACAAAGGCCGGCGCCCCTTCGGCCAAACCCGTCATCGAAGCCGACTGCCGGATTCGCCCGGAGAGCATCAGTTGGGACACCCTGCAACTCGTGCAGGACCTCGAACCCTACGGGCAGGGCTTCCCGGCGCCGCTCTTCGCGATCAGCGGCCTGCGCCTGGCCGAGCGTCGCACCGTCGGCGGCGACCACTCCCACCTGCGCCCGGTCTTCGCCGGGTTGCCCCCCGATCTGTCGGCAATCTGGTTCGGCGGCGGGGCCCATGTCGGGGCGCTTACGCCCGGCCACGACTACGACATCGCCTTCCGGCTGGCAAAATCTACCTATCAGGGACAAACAAGGCTCGATATGCTTATAGAGGATGTTCGAGCGGCCGGGTAAGAGTTTCCAGCAGTCGGGAGCGGGCCAGTGAGCGTACAGATCCACGCGGTTGAGCACACCCGGGTGGTCGTCGACGTCCCGGGCACGCTGGACGACTTGCTGGAGGCGGCCGGCGAATACATTCTGGGCCCGCGCCGCGCCGGGGCGTTGCAGTTGATCTCCGACGCCTATGCCTTCGCCACCGAAGCCCACGCCGGCCAGCAGCGGCTTTCCGGCGAGGACTACGTGAACCACCCCCTCGCCGTCGCCATCCTGCTCACCGACCTGCGCCTTGACGAAGCCGCCATTGCGGCGGCGCTGCTGCACGACACCATCGAAGACGCCGACACCGATCTCGAAAGTATCCAGGACCGCTTCGGCCACGAGGTCGCCGACCTGGTCGACGGGGTCACCAAGCTCGGCATGCTCGAGATCACAAACCTGGAGGAAGAGCAGGCCCAGTCGCTGCGCAAGATGTTCCTGGCCATGGCCCGCGACATCCGGGTGGTGCTGGTCAAGCTCGCCGACCGCCTGCACAACATCCGCACGGTCAGCGCCCTGCCCGACGAGAAGCTCCGCCGGTTCTGCGAAGAGACCCTCGAGATCTACGCCCCCCTGGCCGGGCGGCTGGGCATCTTCCACTGGAAATGGCAGCTCGAGGACGGCTCCTTCCGCGAGCTCAATCCGAATCGCTACCGCGAGCTGGCCAACATCATCGATTCCCGGCGGGTCGAGCGCGAGCAGCTCGTCAACGAGGTCATGGCGGAGCTGCGCACGAAGCTTGAAGAGGCCGGCCTCGACGCCGAGGTCTCCGGGCGCGCCAAGCACCTCTACAGTATCGACCGCAAGATGCGCGTGGCCCAGGTCGAGCTGGAAGAGATCTACGACCTGCTGGCGGTCCGCCTGGTGGTGCGCTCGGTCGACGACTGCTACCGCGCGCTGGCCGTCGTCCACTCCAGCTGGCGGGCGGTTTCGGGGCAGTTTGACGACTACATTTCTTCCCCCAAAGCCAACCACTACCAGTCCCTGCACACCGCCATGGTCGGCCCCGGCGGTCGCGCATTCGAGGTGCAGATACGCACCGAAGAGATGCACCGCGAAGCCGAGTTCGGGGTGGCCGCCCACTGGCGCTACAAAGAGGGCCACCTGGGCCAGGAGGACTTCGTCAACAAGCTCGCCTGGGTTCGCCAGGTGCTTGAGTGGCAGGAAGACCTCGAAACCGCCGCGCCGTTCGTGGACATCCTCAAGGCCGACATCTTCGGCGATCAGGTGCTGGTCTTCACGCCGCGGGGCGACGTGCTGGATCTACCGCGTGGCGCGACCCCGCTGGATTTCGCGTACCGGATCCACACCGAGGTCGGTCATGGCTGCATCGGGGCCAAGGTGAACGGGCGACTGGTGCCGCTGAAACGCGAACTCGAAAGTGGCGACACCGTGGAAATACTGACCAGCCGGGCCGGTCACGGGCCGAGCCGCGACTGGCTCACCATCGTCCAAACCGGCTATGCCCGCGACAAGGTGCGCCAGTGGTTCAAGCGGCAGGAAAGGGCCGAGAACGAGGAATTCGGCCGTGGCCTGCTCAACGAAGAATTGCACCGCATCGGCCACGAAGGTATCGGCCAGATCCCGGACCGCGATCTTCAGAGAGTCATCGAGCGCCTGTCCTTTTCCAACCTCTCCGGACTCCTTGCCGCCATCGGCTACGGTGCCGTCACCCCTACCCAGGTCGTCAACCGGCTCGGCATCGAAGCCGCCGAGCCCACCTTCCTGCCGGCTGGCGACGCTGGCGAAATCGTCCATCCCCGTCCCGCCGCCATCACCACCGGGGTCAACGTTTCCGGCACCGGCGATCTGCACACCCGGCTGGGATCGTGTTGCGGCCCGCTGCCCGGTGACGACATCGTCGGCTTCATCACCCGTGGCCGCGGTGTCACCGTTCACCGCGCCGACTGCCCCAACATCGCCAACAACACCGAGGCCGAGCGCATCATCGACGTCAGCTGGACGACCCAGCGGGTTGAGACGGCGGCCCGCCTGCCGACCCGCCTGGCCACCTGCTGCAACCCCACCCCGGAGCGCGACATCGCCGGCCAGCGAGAAGGCGGCGAAGTCGTCGTGCACGCCGTCGGCTGCGAAAACTTGAAGAGCAACGGCCAGGAGCCGGTCGACGTCGCCTGGGGCGAAGAAGAGGCCGGGCTCTTCCCGGTGCAGATCGTGCTCACCGCCACCGACCGCGGCGGTCTGCTGCGCGACATGGCGGCGGTGGTTGCCGAAGAGGGCTACAGCATCGTCTCCGCCAACGTCGAGACCGACAAGGACGGCATCGCCGAGATGGTCGTCAACCTGAATCTGTCCAATATCACCGAGCTGTCACACCTGCTCCGCCGGCTGCAATCGATCCGCCAGGTGCTCACCGCCCGCCGGGAGATTCCTTCATCGCGCCGGGGGTAGACGCGCGGCGCGCCGAGTTCGCCGCCAAGACCGCCCGCATCCGTTCGCTGATGGTGGAGCGGGGCTGGGACCGGCTGGCCATCGGCACGATCGCCACGTTCGCGTGGGCAACAGCCGGCGGCCGGTCCTACATCAACACCTTCGACACCGGCGGCGTTGCCACGCTGCTCTACAGCGCCGAGCGGGTCGAAGTCCTCACCAGCAACGTCGAGATGCCGCGCCTCGAGCAGGACGAACTGGCCGGGCTGCCGGTCGAGTACCGGGTCATCGACTGGACGGACATGTTCTTCAACGGCCCCGCGTGGATCCGCGAAGCGGCCGGCGAAAGTGTGTTGGCCGCCGACATCGCGATTGACGGCGCGGTACCCGCCGACGGCCTGGCCGACCTCCGCGCCGCCCTCGTGCCCGAAGAAGTCCTCCGCATGCGCGCCCTGGCCGCCGACACCGCCGCCGCACTGGAACAGGTCGCCCGCTCGCTGGAGCCCGGCCAGACCGAAGAACGCATCGCCGCCGACGTCCGCGCCGCGCTCGGCGATCGCGGCGTGCTGTCGCCGGTCACCCTGGTGGCCACCGACCGGCGGGTCTTCGACCATCGCCATCCGCTGCCGACCGAAAAGAAACTGGAACGCTACGCCATGCTGGTCACCTCCTCGGTGCGGCACGGATTGTGGTGTTCCATGACCCGGCTGGTGCACTTCGGCGAACTACCGGCCGAGTTGGTCGCCAAGGCGCAGGCCTGCGCCGAAGTCGACGCCGCCTACATCGCCGCCACCACCGTCGGCCGGACCGCCGTCGATGTCTTCGCCGCCGGCCAGGCCGAGTACGCCGCCCGCGGCCACCCGGACGAATGGAAATTGCACCACCAGGGTGGGGCGGCCGGCTACGGGTCGCGCGAGTACTTCGTCGGCGGTGGGCACCCGTACCCGGTCCTCGCCGGCCAGTGCTTCGCCTGGAACCCTTCCATCGCCGGCGTCAAGAGCGAAGACACCATCCTGGCCACTGCCGCCGGGCCGGAAGTGCTGACGGACACCGGCGACTGGCCGGCGCTCGCCACCGATCGCGGCATCGACCGCCCGGCCATCCTGGTCCGCTGACTTGAGCAGAGTAGAGTTCGACAGACCGGCGGGCGTCGCCGGTTGTCTTGGATTGGAGAACCAATGGCGGTGAACCCGTTCGGTCTGCCCGGCGAGTGGCTGAAGGGCAACACCCACTGCCACACCAATCTCTCCGACGGCGAGTTGTCCCCCGCGGCGGTAGCCGACTGGTACGCCGGGCACGGCTACGACTTCCTGTCGATCACCGACCACCGCATCCTCACCAGCCACGCCGAGATCGAGCGCGCCGGCATGATCGGCGTGCCGGGTATGGAAGTGAACGGCTGGGACGAAGCCAGCGACTGCGAGTACCACCTGGTGGCCCTGGGGCTCAAAGACCTGGACACCCTGCCGCCGGGGCGCTCTTTGCAGGAGGCCATCAACAACGTCAAAGACGATGGCGCGGTGACGATCCTGGCCCATCCCCACTGGCTGGGGTTCGAGGCGCCGTGGCTGGAATCGATCCGCGAGCTCGACTGCCTGGAAATCTTCAACGCGACCTGCCAGTTGTTGACCGGCAAGGGCTACGCTCGCCAGACGGTCGACGGGTTGCTGGCGCTTGGCAACCGCTTCGGGCTCATCGCCTCCGACGACACCCACTGGCGCGGCGACGACGCCGGCAAAGGCTGGGTGAACGTGCGAGTCGAAGAGCGGACGTCGGCGGCGATCTGCGAGGCGATCATGACCGGGGCGTTCTACGGCAGCCAGGGCCCCGAGATCCACGATTTTCAAGTCGAAGACAAGCGGGTGACCGCCCGCACATCGCCGGCCACCGCGGTGCGCTTCATGTCCTGGCGGCACACCGGGCAGGTGGCGCTGGCCGAAGGCAAGCCGCAAACAGAGTGGGCAATCGACCTGCGCGGCGGCGAGAAATGGGTGCGCCTGGAGTGCGTCGCGCCGGACGGCAAGGTCGCCTGGTCCAACCCGATCTACCTCTAGGCGGCGCGCAATCGGACACCTGGGGAGCGCTCCATGAAGATGGACACCGTCGTCGTCACCGGCGCGGCCGGTTACATCGCCGCGCAGTTGCTGCCGGTTCTCGCCGAGCGCTACGAATTGCGCCTGCTCGACGTGCAGGACCGCGACCGCGACGGCACTGTCGTGCCCGGGATCAACATCGTCCAGCTGGACGATCCCGATCTCGACACCTATCGCGAGCACTTTCGCGGTGCTGACGCGGTCGTCCACCTCGCTTACAACAAGGGCCAGTCCGGCGGCTTCAAACACCGCAGCTACGAGCAGGAACGGGTGAACCTGGACATGGCCCAGCATGTCTACCAGCTGGCCATGGAAGAAGGAATCCGGCGGGTGGTGGTGGCCAGTTCCAATCACGCCGCCGACTGGTACGAACACCAGATCCGGGCCCGCGAGCTGGAGACGCTCGGACCGGAGGCGCCGCGGCTTTCCGACAACTGGTACGGCTGGGCCAAGGCTGCCTACGAGTTGATGGGCTTCCTCTACGCCACCGGCTCGCAGGGCTCCGCGGTTGAGAACGTCCAGTTGCGCATCGGGGCGCCGCGGCCGATCCGCTGGGCCGACTTTGCCCCCGACGACCGGGTCGGCTATAAGCGCAACCTCGGCGCCTACATCAGCCTCCGCGACTTGGGCCAGATCTGCGTGAAATCGCTGGAGACCGACGACATACGCAACGAGCGCGGCATCCCCTTCCAGGCCTTCTATGGAGTTTCCGACAACACCCGCGCGTTCTGGTCGCTGGAGAACGCGCGCAAGGTCATCGGCTACGCGCCCCGGGACGACTCCGAGGTCGAATTCGCGGCGGAGATTCGCGCGGCCCTGATCGAGCCCGCCAGTACCGGCCGTTTGTAGCGCGGTGGCGTCGGGTTCGATCACCCCGGAGACCCGCGCCCGCCTCGGTCGGGTGCTCGAGGCCGCCGTCGCCGCCGCCGACCCGGCCCCGGCGATCCGCCGACTGCTGCGGGTTGAAGGCGACACTCTCACTGCCGGTGACCACCACTACCGACTGGCCGAATTCGACAACATCACCGTCGTCGGCGCCGGCAAGGCCTCGGCGCGCATGGCCGGCGCGGTTGAAGCCGCGCTCGGCGATCGCGTCAGCGGCGGGTTCGTCGTCGTCAAAGACGGCCACCGCGAAGCCACCCGCCGCGTCGAGGTCGTCGAATGCGCTCACCCGGTCCCCGACTCGCGCGGCGAGTTCGCCGCCACCCGCCTCCATGCTCGACTCGAAGCCGCCGGCGCGCGCGACCTGGTCATCGCGGCCCTTTCCGGCGGTGGCTCCGCGCTCCTGCCCGCGCCGGCGGACGGGATCAGCCTGGCGGACCTCGGCGAGACCACTGATCGACTGCTCCGCGCCGGCGCCACCATTAACCAGCTAAATGCCGTCCGCAAGCACCTCTCCCTGGTTCTTGGTGGCCGCCTCGCCTTCGCCGCCCGCCCCGCCACCGTGCTGGTCCTGGCTGTCTCCGACGTCCTCGGCAATCCCCTCGACGTCATCGCCTCCGGCCCCTTCGCCCCCGATCCCTCCACATTCGCCACGGCCCTGGCCGTCCTCGCCGAATTCGATCTCCTCGACGCCGCTCCACCATCCGTCGTCGACCGCCTCCGCGCCGGCGAGCGCGGGGACATCCCCGAAACTCCAGGTCCCGGCGACGCGGCGTTCACGCGGGTGCGCCACGTCATCGTCGCCGACCTGGCGGTCGCCGCCACCGCCGCCGAGCGCGCCGCCACCGAGGCAGGCTTCGCGGTACGCACCGAATCTCTCCACATCGAAGGCGAGGCCTGCGAGTTTGCCGGCGTGCTGGCCGCCGCCGCGCACGCTCTGGCCGCCGGCGCCCCGCCACAGATGACCATCTACGGCGGCGAAACCACGGTCACGGTCCGTGGCGACGGGCGCGGCGGGCGCTGTCAGGAGATCGCCCTGGCCGCCGCCCTCGACATTCAGGGGGTGGCCGGAATCGGCATCCTCGCCGCCGGCACCGACGGTACCGACGGGCCCACCGCCGCCGCCGGGGCGCTGGTCGATGGCGGTTCCATCGCCCGCGGCCAGGCGGCCGGGTTGGACGCGCGGGCGATGCTGGAAGACAATGACTCATATGGTTTCCTCAAAGTCAGCGGCGACCTGCTCATCACCGGGCCGACCGGGACCAACGTGAACGACCTGATGATCGCCTTCAGCGAAGGCCCTGCACGGTGACCGAAAGCCCCACCGGGCGGGTCAGCCCGGTCGAATCGACCGGCCGTCTCACGTGGTCGCCGGTCACCGGCCACGACGCGGTGAGGGTCATCGATCACAGCTGGATTCAAATCGGTCGCGTGGTAATCCTGCTGGCGGCGGTCCTCGTCACCTGGCGCATCCTCGACTGGCAGGAGACCAAATACACCGAAAGCGCCCGCCAGACGGCGGTTCAGTACGCCGCCGAAAAGGGGCCGGACATCAGCTTCCCCACCGACAACGCGGCGATTTCGCTGCCCACGATTCGGCCGGTCGCGCCCCGCGCCACCGCCTTGCCGGAAGAGCTTGCCGATCCCGACACCATCGATCTCCTCGCACCTCCCGGCGACACCGGCCCCACCGAATACACGGTCGTCGCCGGCGACATCCTGGGGCAGATTGCCGACCGCTACCGCGTGCCGGTTGAGGCGCTGATGGAGGTCAACGAAATCGACGATCCTGACCAGATTCAGGTCGGCCAGGTTCTCAAGATTCCCAACCCCAGCCGACAGGTGCCCGGTTCCGGTGGGAGCCCCGACAGCTACACCGTCGCCGAGGGCGACACCCTGCAGGGGATCGCTGATCGATTCGGCATCGACATCGATGTCCTGCAGCGATTGAACGGCATTGAAGACGTCGATGCCATCTTCCCGGGCACGGTTCTGGAGATGCCCTGAGGTGCTGAAAGGATTTGCGCCCGCCGACTTCATCCTTTAGTGTCCTGAACTCGGCCGCGTACGCTGTCCGGCCGCGACCCTCCATCTCAAGACCAGCCCTTCGCGCATTGACGCAACCCGCTGCACCGCCACATTTGAGGAACTACCCGCATGGCCAAGAAGTCCCCGGTAAAAGCAAAAGCCAAAATCGCCGAGAACGTCTGGGAGCGCGTTGGCGGCCGCGAAGGCGGCACCGTCGCCGCGCTCAGCGTGGCCCCCGGGCCCGATGGAGAGCGTCGGGTGTGGGCCGGCACGATGGCCGGCGTCTTCGTCTCCGAAGATGACGGCGTCAGCTGGGCAATCAGCAACACCGGGCTCGCCAGCCCCTACGTGCAGTTCGTTTCCGTCTCCCCGAACTTCCAGAAGGACCGTACGCTGATAGCGGCTGCGGCCCAGGTGGGCGCGTTCGGCAGCGTCGACGGCGGCAATCGCTGGAACCGGCTCGACTTCTGGGGCGTCGTCCCTGACGTCACCTGCATCGGCTTCTCGCCAGCCTACGAAAACGACCGTACGGCCTTTATCGGCTCCGACGACGAAGGCGTCTTCCGCACCGTCAACGCCGGGCGTACTTGGAACACCTCCAACAGCGGCCTCGGTGGCGAATCCAACCAGGCCATCCTGGTCTCCCCGGACTTCGAATCCGACCAGCGCGTCTTCTGCTCCGTCACCGACGGCGGCCTCTACCGCTCCAGCGACGGCGGCCGCACCTGGGACCAGGTTGGCCAGGCGGAACTCCACAAAGAAACATTCCAATGCCTGGCCAGCTCCGCCAGTCTCAGCGACGGCGGACGCCTCTTCACCGGCAGTGAGACCAGCGGCCTCTGGCTCAGCGACGACGGCGGCAAGAGTTTCAGCGCCGGCGCCGGGCTCGAAGAGCAGTCCGTCAACGCCATCGCCGTCTCGCCCGACTACGCCAAAGACAACACCGTTTTCGCCGGCACCGGCGAAGGCGGCATCCACCGCAGCATCGACGGCGGCCAGAGCTGGGAACTGGTCTCCGCTCCTGAGGACGCCTACCCGATCCTATCGCTCGTCGCCTTCGCCGGCGCGAAGGGGAAGACAGTCGTGCTCGCTGGCACCTTCGAGCAGGGCGCGCGCCGCTCCACCGACGGCGGCGACACTTGGACGGACTCCAGCCGCAATCTGGCCAGCCAGAATTGGCTCTGCCTGGCACTCTCGCCCGACTTCGAGAACAAGCCGGTGATGCTGGCCGGCGGAGCCGCCGGCGGCATCTTCCGCAGTTCCGATGGCGGCGCCGGCTGGGCCGATGCCGCCAAGGGCACCGAAGCCATCCCGGTCAACCGGATCGCTTTCTCCGCCGACTTCGCCAACGACGGGATTGCCTTCGCGGCCACCGGCGACGGGCTCTACAAGACCGCCGACGGCGGCGACTCCTGGAAGCGCTGCTCGCGCGGGCTTGGCAAGCGCGACGTGCGCTCGGTGGCGGTATCGCCCAACTTCGCCGATGACGAGACGGTCGTCGCCGGCGGCGTCCTCGGCGAAACCTTCATCAGCACCACCGCCGGTTGCAGTTTCCGGGCGCTGGAAGAGAACTTCGAGGGCGAGACCGTCGCCGAGCTACAGATCTCACCCTCCTACGCCGAGGACAAAACCATCGTCGCCGGCACCATCGGCAGCCGCCGGGCCGCAATGCACCGCTCCGTCGACGGCGGCAAGACCTGGAAGCGCTGGGTCCAGCACGGCACCGACGCGCAGTGGATTTCCTGTTTTCTGCCGTCCGACTACAGCGGGCAGAACAACTCCTGGTACTTCGCTGCTGAAAACCAGGTCTTCAAGCCGGCGCGCCGGTTCCGCCAGGTCTGGTCCGGCGTCAAGCCCAACGTCACCAAGACCGCCATCCTGTCGCTCACCGGCACCCCGGAATTCGAAGAAGAGGCGGTCATGTATGTCGGCGGCAGCGACGGCGTCTTCCGCTCCGGCGATCGCGGTCTCACCTGGGAGTCGTTCAACGAAGGGCTGCAGAACCGTTCGGTCCTGCAAGTCGCGGTTTCCCCTGCGTTCAGCCGTGATCGACTTGTATACTTGGTTGGTCTGGGCGGAGAGATATGGCGCCTCAAAGATGTGCCCTCCGGACGGGAAATGAAGGAGACCGACGCCCGCAGTTACCACTAGCGGCACGGGCCCACCGGCCCCCGCAGCCGGTAAATTGTTCGGCGGCTGGAGAGGCTCCGGTGGGGATGAGCGACACGCAAAAGGACACGCATAGCCGGATCGGGACGACCCGCCGGCGCTTTATCGGCGGGCTGGCCGCCGGAGCGGCCGCGGTGCTGGCGGCCTGCGGGCGTTCGGTCGAAGCGCTCCCCGAGCTGAACGAGTACCAGGAAGGCCTGCTGCAATCGGACGCCATCGCGCGGGCGGCGTCCACCCGGCCCACCGGGTTGCTCCTGCCAACTCAGCCCATCTCAGTCGCGTTCGTACAGTCCGCTTGGGGCCCCCGGGGCAACGACTACCGCAGCCTCATCGCGCGCGCCGGCACCGGTGACGAAGAGGTCGTCCGGCTCAACTCCGACCCGCTCGGCTTTCCCGAGGAAATCACGCTCGGGCAGATGATTGCCTCCTTCCCCAGTAGCAAGCCGGTTGATCTGATCATCTTCCCTGTTTCGCAGCTACGAGACCTGGAGGAAAACGGCACCCTGATCCCGATGGACAAGGTCTCGTCGCTGGGCCACCTGCTCGACGCCAATGCCTACTGGGGCGACAGCCTCGCCGCCGGGCAGATTCGCGGCCGCCAGATGGCTATCCCGCTCATGCTGGGGCCGTGGGTACTGATGTTCAACCGCAGGCGGCTCGGCGAATACAGCATCAAGCTGCCCGGTCCCGATCCCTGGGACATCGACCAATTCCTGGAGAACGTCGCCCGGATGACATTCTCCTCGGCCGGCGCCGATCGGCCCGACGCCTTCGGTTTCGTACAGATGGTCACCGCCGAAGGCGGCCAGTGGCCGGTGCCGCCGTCCTGGGCCTGGCTCACCAGTGCCGGGGCCGCGCTGCCCGGATTCGAAGGCGGCGAAGAAGACCTGGTCAGCGACGCCGCCCTGCGCGCGCTTGATCTCATGCACGGCCTGGCCTACGAGCAGCGCAGTTCCTACAACATCAGCGGCGGCAACTCCCCCCACTCCTGGCGGCAGATGCGCGGCGTATTGAGCGATCCCAACAACGGGATGATGTCGTTCCCCGCCAACAGTGGCTGGTTCCTGAGCGCCTGGCGCAAAGAAGACGGAAACGGCGGCGGATTCGACCTTGCCCCGCTGCCCGGCGGGCGCGGGCACCGCACGCCCACCGAGATCCACATGATGATCGGCCTGTTGGCCAGTTCCCACGAGCCCGAGGCCGCCATCCTGGGGCTTATGCAGATCTATGAGTCCATCGGCGACGCCATGTTCCCGACGGCCATGAAGGCCGACGTCGAGCGGATGCGAGTCGCCTCGCGATCCATCCGTGACGAAGACGTCGAAGCGCTTACGTTGGCGCTGAACCGGTCGCGAGCTATCCAGCTCACCGGCGCTGACCGCGGCCTGATGATCAACACCCTCGACCGGCCGGTGTTCTTGCAAAAGGCCGAGCCCGAAGACGCGGCAGAGGCGGCCCGCATCGCGTTCGAGGAAATGTATTTCTACGCCGGCTAGCTGGCGGCGCGGACCTATGCCCCGAAGGTCGCGAACCCCCAGCTTCCGAAGATCGCCAGCGCCACCATCGCTACCACAACGGCGATCGCGAACACGCGGGGAAAGCGCCGGTCCGGGGTCCTGATATCCGGCGTCCGTTCGCGGGACTCTGTCATCGCTGCCTCCATCGGGAATTTCGTCCTTGCAACATAGGTCACCGGCGCCGTGTGGGGCAAATATTCACCCGGCCGGAGACCGTCTCCGCGAGCGGCCCAAAACCGCCCGGCGACAGGTTTGCGCAGGGTCTTTGAGTAGGCCGGGCGGCGTGCTAACATTCTGCCGGTACGGGGATGTGAAATGTTTCACGTTTCACGATCCCCGTGTTTGGACTCTGGTGAGGGAGCTTGTGGGCCCGTTACGTGCCGCCGCTCTCGCGCTGGAGTTCGGTTTTGTAGTCGGCTCCTTCATCACCACCGGAGTGCTGCTCGGGCGGTACCTGGACGATCAATGGGGCACGATGCCGTGGCTGTTCATGGTCGGAGTTTTGCTGGGACTGGGGCTTAGTTTCTACGTGATGGTTTTGATCTTTAGATGGCAGCGCGAATAGTTGCTTCCTGACTTTTCGATCAAGGCGGAGCCAATTTGCCACGGTTGCGAGTGGGAGACTCCGCTCGGGCTGTTCCGGCTGACCAACTCGATGGTCATCATGTTCGTGGTGATGATCGCGCTGATCGTTCCCGCCCTCCTGGTGCGGCGCAACGTGGGCATGGTCCCCGGCGCCGCGCAGAACCTGATGGAGTTCCTCCTCGAAGCGGTCGAAGGCTTGGTGGGCTCGGCGCTCGGGCGGTTCAGCCAGCAGTTGTACCCGCTGATCGCCTCGTTCTTCATTTTGATTCTCTTCTCGAACTGGTTCAGCCTGTTGCCGCTGGTGGGGATGGTGGGCTACGTCGAAGTGCACGACGGTCACGAAGTCGTGATTCCCTACCTGCGCCCGGCCACCGCCGACATCAACCTCACGCTGGCGCTGGCCATCGGCGCGTTCCTGGTCATCCATTCCACCGGCATCCGCTCGCACGGCCTCATCGGTCACATCAAATCGGTCGCCCAGAACTCGCCGTTGCTGTTTCCGATCTTCCTGGTCATCGAACTTTTCGTAATCGTTTCCCTGTCATTCCGGCTCTTCGGCAACCTGTTCGCCGGCGAGGTCCTGCTGGGCCTGGCCAACTGGCAGGGCTGGATCGTCGGCGCGATCTTCCTGGTGCTCGAGCTCCTGTTCGGGTTGATTCAGGCGATCGTCTTCACCATGCTCACCGTAAGCTTCACCAGCGTTTCAATCGGATCCGAAGAGCACCATTAGAACTGCCTGAAGGAGGGCAATTTTGGAAGCAGCAGACCTCTCACCAATCGGCGCCGGCCTGGCCGTCGGTCTGGCCGGGCTTGGCGCCGGACTCGGCATCGGACTCGGAGTCAGTAAGGCGATGGAAGCATTGGGGCGCAACCCCGAGGCCGAAAACGCCATCCGCACCACGATGATCATTGGTCTCGGCCTGGCCGAAGCCATTGGTATTTACGGCTTCCTCATCGGACTGTTCCTGGCGCTCGGGCTCGGCTAATTCCGTCCCCGACCTCCCTGTGAATAGGGGCAACAGATGATCGAGCTATTCGACACCGTAGGGATCCTTTTCCCCAACATCCTGATTCAGTTCACCTCGTTCCTGATCTTCGTATGGATCATGTACAAGGTGCTCTACGGCCCGTTGCAGCAGACGCTGCAGGCCCGGCGCGCGCAGATCCGCGAAAGCCTGGAGCAGGCCGAAGAGATGAAGGTCCAGGTCGAGCAGGACCAGGCGCAGTTCGAGGCCGAGGTGCGCGACCGGCAGGAAGAGGCCCACCGCGTGCGCCAGGAGACCATCCGGCGCGTCGCCGACGTTGAGGAAGAAGAGATGCACCGCGCTCGCGAGGCGGCCGAAAAGGTCCGCATAGACGCCGAGCGCGACGCCATCATGATCAAAGAAACGGCCCTGCACGAAGCCGAGCACGAGATCGCCGGCCTGGTGATCGAAGCCACCGGCAAAGTGCTGGACCGTTCCATCGACGACCCCGAGCATCGTCGCCTCGTTGATGAGGCGCTCGAAGAAATTCGCAGCCAGACCTCATGAGACGCGACGAACACTCCGATCGCCGCCGCGTACGGCAGTACGTGTCCGCCGTGCTTGACGCGGCCGGGGACGGCGACGATTGGGAGGACTGGGAAGGCGAGACTATCCAGCTCTACCGGATCGCCAACGATCCGGCGGTGCGGGCGGTGGTCGCGCGACCCGGCGCGGTGCCGGCCGAACGGCTGGCCGATTTCGACACCATCACCGCCGGCATCCTCGGCGAACGCGGTCGAGCGTTCGGGCGCATCTTCGTCGAGGACGGCACCTTCGACCTCGTCCCGGCCGCTCGAGCCCAGTTCGTGCGGCGCAGCGAAACCGAAGGCCCGATCGACCGGGTCACGGTCCGTTCGGCGCGGCCCATGAGCGCCACCGACATCGACGGATTGCGGGAGCGCACGCAGCGGCCCGGCCGGCGCATGATTTTCTACGAAGAAATAGACGACACCCTCAAAGGCGGATTCGTACTCCGCCACGGCGACTGGCGGCGCGACTTCAGCGTCGCCGCCAGGCTTGAAGCGCTGAAACTGGCTCTCCGCTGAAGTAGACACCTGCGAGGACATGGCAACTAACTCAGACGACCTAACCGCCCTTCTGCGACAACGAATCGATTCCCTCGATACGGCCGTCCGCGACGTCAACGTCGGCACGGTCGTCGAAGTGGGCGATGGCATTGCCCGCATCTTCGGGCTGTCCGAAGCGTTGGCGGGAGAGCTATTGGAGTTCCCCGGCGGCGTGCTGGGCATGGCCCTGAACCTCGAGGAAGACTCGGTCGGCGCGGTGCTGCTCGGGGCCTACGAACAGATCAAAGAAGGCGACGAAGTCCGCACCACCGGCCGGGTAGCCGAGGTGCCGGTCGGCGAGGCGCTGCTCGGGCGCATCGTCAACGCGCTCGGCGAGCCAATCGACGGCCACGGACCCATCGAAACCGACCAGACCGACGTCATCGAGAAGGTGGCCCCCGGGGTTACCCTGCGGGCCAACGTTGACACCCCGTTGCAGACGGGCATCCGCGCCATCGACTCCATGATCCCGGTCGGGCGCGGCCAGCGCGAATTGATCATCGGCGACCGCCAGATCGGCAAGACGGCCATCGCCGTCGACACCATCATCAACCAGCGCGACACCGGCGTGATCTGCGTCTACGTCGCCATCGGCCAGAAGGCCGGCCAGATCGCCAGCGTGTGCTCCACGCTCGAAGAGTTCGGCGCCATGGGCCACACCATCATCGTCGCCGCCGGCGCCAGCGACCCGGCTGGGCAGCAATACATCGCCCCGTTCTCCGGCTGCACCATGGGCGAGTACTTCCGCGACAAGGGCCAGGACGCGCTGGTCATCTACGACGACCTCACCAAGCACTCCTGGGCCTACCGCCAGATATCGCTGCTCTTGCGCCGGCCGCCCGGGCGCGAGGCCTACCCCGGCGACATCTTCTACCTGCACTCCCGGCTGCTCGAGCGGGCGGCGCGGATGAGCGAGGCGGCCGGCAACGGCAGCCTCACGGCGTTGCCCATAATCGAAACCCAGGAGGGCGACCTCACCACCTACGTCCCCACTAACGTCATCTCCATCACCGACGGACAGATATACGTCGAGCCTTCCCTGTTCAACGCCGGTAACCGTCCGGCGGTCAATGCCGGTCTGTCGGTGTCGCGGGTGGGCGGCGACGCCCAGCTACAGGCCATGCGCGCCGTCGCCGGCGGGCTGCG
Organism: Chloroflexota bacterium; assembly: GCA_030744875.1. Taxonomy (GTDB): domain Bacteria; phylum Chloroflexota; class UBA11872; order UBA11872; family VXNJ01; genus JASLPR01. The sequence goes on along the minus strand of JASLPR010000036.1, from coordinate 23,653 downwards.
GCTGGAGCTGGCCCAGTACCGCGAAGTGGCGGCCTTCGCCCAGTTCGGATCCGACCTTGACGAATCCACCCGCCGGCAACTCGACCGCGGCGAGCGCCTGCTGGAGATCCTCAAGCAAGGCCAGTACGAGCCGCAGCCGGTCGTCGACCAGGTCATCTGCATCCGCTGCGGCACCTCCGGCGCCGCCGACGGGCTGCCCATCGAAGACACCGCGCGGTTTCTGCGCGAGGCCCTGGAGTACCTGCGCTCGGCCGAGGCCGACCTGGTGCAGACGATCGCCAACAGCGGCCGCATCGAAGACGACGAGCTGGTCAAGCTCGACGCCGCCCTCACCACCTTCCGGGCCGACCATTTCCTGACCAGCGAAACCGCCGCCGTGGACGAAGCGGAGTAGCCGCCCCCGATGCCCAGCGCACGCGACACCCGCAACCGCATCAGCGGAGTTGAAAGCACCCGGCAAATCACCCGGGCGATGCAACTGGTCGCCACGTCCAAGATGAACCGCGCCCAGGAGGCCGTCCGCGCGGCGCGGCCCTACGCCGACAAAATTGGCGATGTCCTCCGCGACCTGTCGCGGGCCATCCCCGGCGACGAAGGCGTGCACCCGCTTTTCGAAAAGCGCCCCGAGCACAAAGTCGCGGTCGTCGTACTCAGCACCAACCGCGGGCTCTGCGGGGCGCTGAACACCAACGTCACTCGCGCCGCGCTAGAACTGGCCGGGGCCGGCCGCGAAGCCAACCCGAACGTCGAATACAGCGTCATCGGCATGGGTCGCGTCGGGGTGCGGATGCTGGCCGGCACGCTGCCGATCGCGGCCAACTTTGACGACGTCCCCGACCGCCCGCTGATCGTCGACGTAATCCCGATCGTGCGGATGCTGATAGAGGGTTTCGAGTTGCACGCGTTTGACGCCGTCGACGTCGTCTACCCCGACTTTGTCAACACGCTCACCCAGCGGTCCGAGCACGTCCGCCTGCTGCCGATCACCCGGCCGGAGGCAGACGAAGAGGACGAACGCGACCCGGACTATATTTACGAGCCCAGCGTTGAGACGGTCCTCAACATGCTGCTGCCGCGCTACGTCGAAATGTACCTCTACCGGCTGGTGCTGGAAGCCGCGGCCAGCGAGCACAGCGCGCGGATGGTCGCCATGCGCAACGCCACCGACAACGCGACCGACCTAATCGACGAACTCACGCTGGCCTACAACCGCCAACGCCAGGCATCAATCACCAACGAAATGATCGACATCGCCGCCGGGGCAAACGCCCTTTCACAGTAGGAGCAATTCGCAGATGGCAACCGGGCAAATCGCACAAATCATCGGAGCGGTCGTCGATGTTGAATTTGAGCCGCAGGCGTTGCCGGGGCTTTTCAACGCGCTGGAGGTCACCAGCCCCGGCAGCGGGGAGGTCATCACCCTCGAAGTCCAGCAGCACATCGGCAACAGCTGGGTCCGCTGCATCGCCATGACTCCCACCGAGGGCCTGCGCCGCGGGTTGCCGGTCGAAGACACCGGCGACGCCATCTTTGTGCCCGTCGGCCAGGAGACGCTGGGCCGCGTTTTCGACGTTACCGGCAAGGTCGTCGATGGCGGCGAAGAGGTCGTCACCGAGAAGAGCATGCCGATCCACCGCCCCGCCCCCACGGTCGAAGAGCAGACCACCTCCACCGAGATGTTCGCCACCGGCCTCAAGGTCATCGACCTGGTCGCTCCGTTCACCCGCGGCGGTAAGACGGGCGTCTTCGGCGGCGCCGGCGTCGGCAAGACGATCACGATCATGGAGCTAATCAACAACGTCGCCAAGACGTACGGTGGGTACTCCGTCTTCTGCGGCGTTGGCGAGCGCACCCGCGAGGGCACCCAGCTCATCGGCGAGATGCACGAAGCCGGCGTCATGGACAACACCGTCATGGTGTTCGGGCAGATGAACGAATCCCCCGGCGCGCGCCTGCGCGTCGCGCTGGCCGGGCTGTCGATGGCCGAGTATTTCCGCGACGAAGAAGGCCAGGACCTGCTGCTCTTCATCGACAACATCTTCCGCTTCTCGATGGCCGGATCCGAGGTCTCCGCGCTGCTCGGGCGCATGCCATCGGCGGTCGGCTACCAGCCCACCCTGGGCTCCGAGATGGGCCAGTTGCAGGAGCGCATCACCTCCACCAAGTCCGGCTCCATTACCTCGCTGCAGGCCATCTACGTCCCGGCCGATGACTACACCGATCCGGCCCCGGTAGCCACGTTCTCGCACCTCGACGCCACCATCCGCCTCGAGCGGTCGATCGTCGACCGCGGCATCTACCCGGCCGTCGACCCGCTCACCTCGACCTCGCGGATTCTCGACCCCCGCATCGTCGGTGAAGACCACTACCGCGTCGCCCGCGAAGTCCAGCAGGTGCTCCAGCGCTACAAAGACCTGCAGGACATCATCGCCATCCTGGGCATCGAAGAGCTGTCCGAAGACGACCGGCTCACGGTCTCCCGGGCACGCAAGATCGAGCGTTTCCTGTCGCAGCCGATGAACGTCGCCGAGACGTTCACCGGCATGGCCGGGACCACCGTCCCGATTGACGACACGGTGAGCGGGTTCGCCGCCATCCTGGCCGGCGATCACGACGATCTTCCCGAGCAAGCCTTCTACATGGTCGGCACCATGGACGACGTTTTGGCCAAGGCCCAGCGCATGCGCGAAGAGGCGGCCTAACCCAAGCCGGGTGATAGACTTTTAACCAATGGCAAAACTCACTGTTGAGCTGGTAATCCCCGAGCGACATGTCCTGGCGGAAGAGGGCGTAGACGTGGTCGTCGCTCCCGGAATTGACGGCGAATTGGCCGTCCTGCCGAGCCACGCGCCGCTGGTGACCGAGTTGAGCCCCGGAGTGGTCGTTTTGCAGCGCGGCGGCGAAGAAGACATCCTGGCCGTCAGCGGCGGATTCCTCGAAGTCCTCGGTGACACGGTGACGGTGCTGGCCGACACCTCCGAGCGCTCCGACGAAATCGATCTGGAGCGTGCCCAGGCCGCCCGCGACCGCGCCCTCGAGGCCATGAGCCTGACAATGACCCCCAGCGAAGTGCTCGAAGCGCGAATCCGGTTGCTGCGGGCGCTCGCCAGGATCCGAGCCGCCCGTCGTCGGAGCGGGTAGGCCCCCGGTGACGGGCATCGCCACCGGCGACCGTGCGGCCGTAACCGTCCCCGACAAACTTGTAGTCCACGGCGCCGACCGGCTCGAAGGGCATTTCCGCGTCCCCGGCGCCAAGAACGCCGTCCTGCCGATGATCGCGGCGGCGCTGCTCACCCACGAGCCCTGCCACCTCACGAACGTCCCGGCCATTGAAGACGTCGAGATCATGCTCGAGTTGGTCCGCCGGCTCGGGGCGCACGTCGACTACGACCGCCGCGCCAGCACGCTCAGTATCACGGCCGACAACATCACCAGCTTCGAGCCCGACGCCGAGGTGGTGAACGAGATGCGGGCCTCGTTCCTGGTCGCCGGCCCGCTGCTCAGTCGCTTCGGCGAGTTCCGCTGCGTCCACCCCGGCGGCTGCGACCTGGGGATTCGCCCGGTCAACGTCGACGTGCAGGGGTTCCAGGCCATGGGCGCCACGGTCGAGACCGAGCAATCCAGCTACATCGCCAATGCCCCGCCGCGCCTGCAGGGCGCCCGCATCTATCTCGACTACCCCAGCCACACCGGCACCGAAGACCTCATCATGGCGGCCTGCCTGGCGGAGGGCACCACTACCATCGTGCATGCCTCGCGCGAGCCCGAGGTGCTGGACCTGGTGCAGCTGCTCAAGTCGATGGGCGCGCGAATACGCGGCGAAGGCACCAGCATCATCGAAGTCGTCGGCCGCCAAGAACTCCACGGCGCCGGGCACCACGTCCTGCCCGACCGGCTGGTCGCGGGCACGTTCGCCATTGCCGCCACCATGTGCGGCGGCGAGGTCGAGCTGGCCGACGTCCACACCGAGGATCTCGAGCCGGTCCTGCACAAGCTGGCCGGCGTCGGTGCGGCCATTGAACAGAACGATGAGCACGTTACCATCCGCTCCGACGGCGAACTGACGGCCACCGAAGTCCAGAGTATGCCCCATCCCGGCTTTCCGACGGACAAGCAGGCCGAGATGGGCGCGCTGCTCACGCAGGCCCACGGCGAAAGCGTGGTCGTCGAGCGGGTCTTCGACCGGCGCTTCGGCTACGCCGCGGCGCTGCAAAAGCTCGGCGCCGACATCATCGTCGACGGCACCCGCGCGGTCATCCGCGGGCCCACTGTCCTGCATGGGGCGGAGCTGACCGTCGGCAACGACCTGCGCTCCGGGGCGGCTATGATTCTGGCGGGGCTCGTCGCCCGGGGGGGCACCACCATCGACGGAATCCACTTCATCCGCCGCGGCTACCAGGACCTTGCCGGCGACCTCGTCGCCCTCGGGGCCAGCATCGACGTGGTTGGCAGCATCCAGCCCCGGATACCGGGCTAGACCGGCCCCCCCGCTTGGCCTTCTTCGGACCCCGGCAACTCGGCGTCGACCTTGGCACGGTCAACGTCGTCGTCTACGCACAGGGCAAAGGCATCGTCATCAGCGAGCCCTCGGTGGTGGCGGTCAGCATGCCCGATCGCAAGATCCAGTCCGTTGGTGGGGCGGCCCGCGAGATGATCGGCCGCACGCCCGGCAGCATCCGCATCATGCGGCCGATGCGCGAAGGCGTCATCGCCGATTACGTCGTCACCGAGGCCATGCTGCGCTACTTCATCGACCGCGTCTGCGGTCGTTTCCGGCTGTTTCAGCCCGAGATGATGATCTCGGTACCCACCGGCGTCACCGGGGTTGAGCGCCGCGCGGTCGGCGACGCCGCCGTCGCCGCCGGCTGCAAATCGGCCGCCCTGATCGCCGAGCCGCTGGCGGCGGCCATCGGCGCGCGGGTGCCCATCTCGGCGCCCTCCGGCAACATGATCATCAACGTCGGCGGCGGCACCACTGAGATCGCGGTCATCTCGCTCAACGACATCGTCGTATCCAACTCTGTGCGCGTCGCCGGCAATAAGATCGACGGCGCCATCTCCAACTACATCCGGCGGCAGTACAACTTGCTCATCGGCGACCCCACCGCCGAGGAAATCAAGATCGCCATCGGCAGCGCCACCCAGATGGACGAGGCGATCCCCATGGAAGTCCGCGGCCGTGACCAGGTGGCCGGGTTGCCGCGCACGGTCACGGTCACGTCGGACGAGGTCACCGGGGCCATCAACGACCCGGTCCAGTCGATCGTCCGCGGCGTCAAGTCAGTCCTCGAGCAGACCCCGCCCGAGCTGGCCGCCGATATTATTGATAAGGGTATGGTCATGACCGGCGGCGGCAGCCTGCTGCGCAATCTGGACACCCTCCTGATCGACGAAACCGGCATCCCCTGCCACGTCGCCGATCAGCCCCTGATGTGCGTCGCCCTCGGCACTGGCATCGCGCTGGAGCATTTCGAAGTCCTGCGTAAGGTCCTGGCCCCCAGGTAGTCCGCGCGACCGCTCCGGATAGCCCTTAGCGGCGGCTGCCGATCACCGAGAAGAACTCCGCCCGGGTCGCGTCGTTGTTGCGGAAGGCGCCGCGGGTCACCGTCGTCACCATCACCGAGCCCGGCTTCTTGATCCCGCGCATCGTCATGCACATGTGTTCCGCCTCGACCCGGGCGGCCACCCCGCGCGGCTCCAGTACGTCCTCGATGTAGTCGGCGATCAGGCAGGTAAAGCGCTCCTGGATTTGCGGACGCCGCGACAGGATGTCCACCAGCCGCGCGATCTTGCTCAGTCCGACCACCCGGTCGCTGGGGATATAGGCCACATCCGCCCGACCGACAAACGGCATCAGGTGGTGCTCGCACATCGAGTAGAACGGGATATCGCGGACGATGATCATCTCGTCGTGCGGCTGGTCGAACGTCGTGCTGAGGACCGCCCCCGGATCTTCCTCCAGCCCGCCGAAGACCTCGGCATACATGCGGGCTACCCGTTCCGGGGTGTCCCGCAGCCCGTCGCGGTCCGGGTCCTCGCCGATGGCCCCCAGGATCGTACGCACCGCATTGGCTATCTCGTGATTGTTGTCCAAAGCCGGCCCCCGGGTGAGTGTCACGCCTGCTGGTATCAAGCATGAACGACAATTCTACAAGGGGCACGGCCTGTTCCCGCAAGCCCATTCGGGCAGCCGGCGGCCCGCCCCGCGCCACCCGGCCACGAACCCGCCCCATCGCGGCGGTCGCAGAGGCTACACTGACCCGATGTACGAAGGGACGACTGGCCCCAATCCTCCGCCCGGGCGCGAGCCCGGCGCCGCGTCGCCCACCCGAGCCGGCGAATACCGGCGGGCGCTGCGTGAGATGCAGCGTCAGCGTTCCGAGAACCGCCTGCAGGCCGCCGCCGAACAGAACGCCATTGCCGAGTTCCTGCATCGCGAGTTCGCCGCCGCCGTCGGCCTGCTCGAGGCGCCCTGGTCCGATGAAGCGCTGCGCCTCTGGGAGCGCGTCCCCACCGCCCACTACCTCCCCGGCATGCGCGGTACGCAGTTGAAGGGGCTCTTCTACCGCGCTGGCGGCGACGGCCGCGGGCTCGCCATCCTGGAGGAACTGCGCGGCCAGGCCACCCCACCGCCCACCCGCATCCTGGCCGGCGTGCGGCGTTTTCGGCTGGGCCTGCGTCGTCTGCGCCTGCTGCGCGAGGAGCTGGTTGCGCTCGAGGAGCCTATCGCCGAGCTTGAGGCGCGGGTCGACTACGAGACGGGTCGGGCGACGCCGGCGCCCGCCACCCCCACCGTGCCCGCCATCGAATCCCCTCCCCCCGCCGCGGCAACCCCCGCCCGCGCGCGTCCCGTCGACCTCCGCCCGGTCGCCGCCACCCGCATGCTGTGGCTCGGCGCGCGCAGCGTCGGCCGCCGTCTCGGCATGCTGCTCACCCCGTTCCTTGGCCTGCTGCTGGCCGGCTCGCTGGCCACTGGCATCATGTCGTTCGCCGATAGCGAAGCCGAGGCCGCGCTCCAGCGCGAACTCCAGGACGAGGGCGCGTTCGGAGTCCCGCGCAACTCCGTCCTCGTGCTCCAGTCCGAAGACACCGGCCGTCCGATCGAAGTCGATCTGTTCGCGCCGCTGGCCGCGGCCATGGGGGCCGAGCCGACTCTGGCCGTCCGCGCGGCCGTCTCGCTGCCGTTGCGCCCCGACCCGAAGGTGCTGGTCGCGGGCGCAATCACCGGGCCGCTGGCGGTCGGCTACATCGAGGGGCTGGCCACGAACGCACTACTCCTGGAGGGCCGCTGGCCGGTGGCGGGCGTGGCCGGGGAGACCCTTGAAGCCGCCATGAACACGGTAGGCATGGACTCGCTGGGCCTGCTGGTCGGCGATCAGATCCGCCTGCGCCTGCCCGACATCGAGGGGCAGCCGGCGATCTACGTCACCACCCACCTTGTCGGCCGCTGGCGGGCCATGGAGACCGAGTCGCCCTACTGGTTCTACGACCCGGTAGACACCTTCGGCTCCACGCTGATGGTCGAGCCGGCCGCGTTTCGGGCGGTGCTGGCGTCGGGAGCCGGCCTGGGCTCGGCCGCCTGGTATGCCCAATTCCCCGCCGAGGGCTTCACCACCGACGGCATCGCCGCGCGCATCCGCGCCATCGAGGCACTGCGGCTGCCCGGAGAGGTGCTGCCGGACCAGGTGCGGGTGGTCGAATCACCGCTGATCCCGCTGCGGCGCGCCGTCGAGCGCCTCCGCGAACTCGAGCTACAACTCCTGCTGATCGCGCTGCCGGTCGTCATGGCGCTCGTCTACTTCGTCGTGATAGCCACCCGCCTCGGCGCCGAGGACCGCGCCTCCGAGTTGTCCACCCTGCGCAGCCGCGGCGCCGGCGCGCTGCACATCTTCGTGTTCCTGCTCTCCGACTTCCTGCTGCTCGGCGTAGCCGTGGCGGCGGCCGCCCCGTTCCTGGGCTTGTACGTTGCCCGGGTCATCCACCAGGCGCGCGGTTTCCTGGTCTTTGGCGCGTCGGCCGGGGCTGAATTCTCGGTCGGGACGGCGCAGTTCGTAGTCGCCGCCGCGGCCATGGCCGCCGCCGCCGCCGCCGCTACCGTGGCCGCCTACGGGGCCTCCTCGCCCTCGGCGGTGATCCATCGCAGTCGCATCGCCCGCCGCCGCGCCGCGCCCGTCTGGCAGCGCTACTACCTGGGCCTGCTGATGCTGGTCGCCGGTGCCTACTTGCTGCTGCGCTTCATGTGGGCGGGGGCGTCCTGGGCGGCCGGCCTGCGCTCCGACCCGCTCACGGTCGGCGCGCCGGTCCTGTGCATCGTGGGGCTGAGCCTGCTGACCACACGGTTGCTGCCGCCGGCGCTCGGAGTGGCGCGCCTGGCGCTGGATCGCCTCGGCGCCGGTCCCGAAGAACTCGCCGTTCGCCACTTGTTGCGGTCCATTGCCACCCACCGCGCCGGCTTCGTGCTGGTCAGCGCCACGGTCGCCACCGGATTCTTCCTGGCGTCGGCGGCCTCCTCGCTGGATCTGAACGAAGAGTTGCGCACCCGCTTCTACTACGGCGCCGACCTGCTCCTGGTCGAGGGGCGTCCCCCCGGCACGCCGGCCCACCTGGGGCCCGGGCTGAGGGAAACCGGCGCCGGGCTGAACTCGCCGGCGTCGCCCTACGCCAACTTCCCCGCCGACCTGCACCTGGCTTCCCCCGGGGTCGAAGCGGCGGCCCGGCTCTGGCGCGGCGAAGCCCTGTTGGTTGGAGCCACCATCCGCCCGGTTGCCGTCTACGCCGTCAGCCCTGACGAGTTCGCCGGCGTCGTTTGGTGGCAGGACGAGTTCGCCGACGCGCCGCTCGGGGCCCTGCTTGACGCGCTCCGTGGCGGCAACGGAGCAATTGTGTCTGGCGATCTCCTCGCCTCAGACGGCCACTCCCTCGGGTCCGGCCTGCACCTGCGTTTCGGCCCCGACGACGACGGCGCGGGCGGCCCGCCCTACACCGATCTGCGGGTCACGGTCACCGGCAGCGCCGATCTCTTCCCCACCCACCGCCCCGACAGCGGCTCGTTCGTCATGCTCAACCTGCGCCGCCTGATGCTCGAGATCGGCGAGCGGCCCTGGGATGTACTCGTGCGGCGTGCGCCGGATTCCGACCTGCAGGAGGTCCTGACCGGGTTCGCGGCTCAGGACTTGCCGGTGCTCTCGGCCCACGACGTTGCCACCGAGCTACAGCGGTTGCGCACCGATCCCCTTCGCGTCGGCGTATTCGGGGTGCTGTCGGTCGGTTTCGCCTGGATCCTGCTGTTGGCGCTGATCCTGTTCATCTACCAGGCGGCGCTCACGTTCCGTCGCCGCCGCCCCCAGGTCGGCATCCTGCGGGCCACCGGGATGTCCTCGCTGCAACTGGCCCGCTGGCTGGCCACCGAAAACTCCCTCTCCGGCGCGCTGTCGGTGATGGCCGGGCTCGGCGTCGGGGCCATCGCCGCGTGGTTCTTCCTGGTGATGTTCGAAGTCGCGGTCGGCGGGGCGACCCGGGCCCCGGCGTTCCGGGTGGCGGTCGAGTGGGAGCGTGCCCTGCAGTTCGCCGGCATCGCGTTGGCTGCGATGATCGCGGCCGCGCTGGTCAGCTTTGTGGCGGCCCGGCGGGTAGATCTGCACCAGGCGATCCAGCTTGCCGACGAGCAGTACTAGGACCGTCCCGCTAGATGCTACGAAGCGCCGCCCGGGGTAACTGGACCGGCGTAACGGAGGCTCAGAAGGGGCCGTCCAGTCCGGTTGCGATGACCCCGGACAGGCGATCAGGCCGCTATAATTGCCTGATTTGGGGGGCGACTGGTCCGCCGTTGGGCCTCTCGCGTCCACCCGGGACAGACGCAACGGAGCGCAGCTTTGACGAACCGCGATATCGCACTGCCCCGGGGTAATGGCCGGCGCTCCGCCGGCTGGTGGCTGCTGGTGATGCTGGTGGCGGGGCTCGCGACCCTGTCGTTTCCGGCCAGCGCCGCCGCCGCGACGCCGCCCGTCGAATACACGCTGGCGCGGGTGATCGAAGCGCGGCACCTTGTCAACTCCTACCATGCCCACAACGTCAGCCGACTCCTGGTTCTCTATGAGCCGGAGCGCGTGGCGACCGCCGACTTTCTAGGGTTCTTCGATGCCACCGGCGGGCTGGAACGCTGGGGCTATCCGATCTCGGAGATATTTGAGGAACAGCCCGGGGTGCTGGTGCAATATTTTGAAAATGGGGTGCTGGAGTTTCGGCCGGACAGCGGGGTACAGCGGCGGCTGGTCTGGGACCTGCTGGGCGGCGACATCGCGGAATCGGCGATTGCCAATAAGAACGAGGGCAGCACCGTCGGGCCATGGGAACGGACGGTGTCCAACTTCTCAGTCGACAGCGACGAGACCGGCTTTCTTGACGCCTTCGAGCGGCTCGGCGGAGTGGATTCGTTTGGATATCCGAAGACCGAGGCGCGGCCCGACAGCCATCCGGAGGCGCTGGTCGCGGTGGACGATCCCCCCACCGGGGTGGTGCGACAGTACTTCCAGGCGGGCGTGCTGGAGGCCTACACCCACACCACCCTCACCGTAACCATCCGCCCGGTGGGCACCGAGCTGCGCGACCGGCTTTACCCGGACGACGAATGGATCGGACTGTTGGCGTTCCGCCAGACCGCTCCTGTCGAAACCTGGGCCTCGCATCCTCGGGGTTTCCTGCGCCATACCGCCCAACCGGTACTGGCGATCGATCGCGGAGTCCTGGTGGGCCGCGCCACCCACCCCTACGGGATCGCCTATCACTCCCAGAGGCATTTACTGCAGAGCGAATCCGGCGGCTGGTATGCACTCACCTTTGACGGCGACAACGGCGTCGTCGCCTATTCGCCGGACGGCCGCTCGTTCGAGCAGCGGCAAGTGGTGACCCACCTGCAGACCGGGTTCGGGATGTCGATGTACGAGATCGACGGCCGCCTTTACATCCTCTACGCGGACTCCAGCAAGAGACAGCTGTTCCTGCGCATCGGAACGCCCGGCCCGGACGGGTTGTCGCTCGGCGAGCCGATCCTGGTTGCCGACATGAAAGCCAGCTTCATGGCCTACCTCTCCAACCTCGCCATCGGGCCCGACGGACTGCCCTGGATCGTTATCCGCAGCTACAAGTCGACCCCGGAGGGCTCCATCAACCACATCTGGTTGACACATGCCATCGACGACTCGTTGGATTCTTGGCTCGAGCCGACCCGGTTGACCACCGACGAAGAAGGCGTCCGCGTCGGCTTCGGCGGCAGCGGCTCCCTCGCCTTCGCCGGCGACGATCTCGTGGTTGTCTTCATCCTCATCGACGAATTGCGCGCGATCGTCGGCGACGGCGACTCCCTCGACGAACTCGTCACCGAGACTCTGGGAAGCTTCCTCGGGACCCACGATTTCATCATCATCGGCGATGGCGACACCTCCCATCTCGCCTACCACGCCGCCCACCTGCAAGGGCAGATGATGGTCTACCAGAGCTACACTCCCGCGACCGGCTGGTCGGACATCGAGGAGGTCGGTCCCACCGGCACCCACGCCACCGCGATGACCATCGACGACAGCGGCAACGTCTGGGTCTTCTACGGGATCACCAACGAGATCATGTTCCGCGTCCGGCCCGCCGGCGGCGGCGGCTTCGGGCCCGTGGGATGCGCGGTCCGACTGGACCCGTTGTTCCTCGCCGGCTCGCCTTGGCTGGCCTCCGCCCAGCCGGCCGGCGACCAGGTCGGGCTGCTGTGGACGATTCGCATCGCCGACCGCTGGGAGGTTCGGTTTGCCGCCCTCGACTTCGACACGGCGCTGGCCGGCGCTCCCTGCCCCTAAGTCCTCTCGGCTACTCCCGCCGGCGCACCAGGCGCACGCTGGCCTCATCCAGCGTCCCTGGAATCGGCACGGCTGGTTTGTGCACGGTCGTCGCCACTTCCGCTGCCAGCGGCGACAGCGCCAGAATCGCCGCGCACACCCGTTCCGCCACCGCTTCGATCAGGTCCAGCGACTCGCCCTCCACGATCTCCCGGGTCACCGCGTAGATGCGTCCGTAGTCCAGCGTCTTGGTCAGGTCGTCCGACTCGCCCGCCGCCCGCAGGTCGGTCCCCACGACCACGTCCACCACGAAGCGCTGACCCAGCCGCTTCTCCTCCGGCTTCACCCCGTGGTAGGCGAAGAAGGTCATCCCGGTCACCCGAATTTCGTCGCGCGGCAAAGTCATCTCCGGCTACCGCCAGGTCGTACCCCGGGGGCCGTCCTCCAGGGTGATGCCCTGGGCCGCCAGTTCATCGCGGATGCGATCCGCCAGCGCCCACAGTTTCTCATCGCGCAGTGCCGTCCGCAGTTCCACCAGCAGGTCCACCAGCGGCCCGATTTCGCCGTTCTCCGGCGCATCCTCCACTAGGTCCAGGCCCAGTACCCCGGCCAGCGCCACCAGTTCGCCCTTTGCCAGTTCCACGTCGGCTTCACTGGCCGTGGCCGCCTCGGTGTTGATCACCCGCACCAGGTCAAAAAGCGCCGCCAGCCCGCCGGCCGTGTTCAGGTCGTCGTCCATCGCCTTATCAAACCCGGTCCGCGCCGCGCTCGCCGCCTCACGCACCCGTGCCGAACTGCCCGTGTCCAGGGTCCCGGACCCGGCCACCGCGCGCAACGCGCCGATCATTCGGTCAAACGCCGCCGCCGCCTGGGCAAGCGAGTCGCCGGTGAAATCCACCACCGAGCCGTAGGGTGTCGAGACCAGGTAGAAACGCACCACCGCCGGCGGGAATTCCTCGAACAGCGTCTCCAGGGTCACGAAATTGCCTACCGAGTGGCCCATCTTCTCGCCGTTGATCCGCAGCACCCCCAGGTGCAGCCAGTGGTTCACAAACGGCGCCGTCCCGAAGCCCGCCTCCGCCTGGGCCAGTTCGTTCTCGTGGTGGGGAAACAGCAGATCCGAGCCGCCCCAGTGCACGTCGATCCGCGGGCCCAGATGCTGACGGATCATCGACGAGCACTCGATGTGCCAGCCCGGCCGCCCCTTGCCCCAGGGGCTGTCCCAGAAGATCTCGCCGGACTTGTGCCGCTTCCAGAGGGCGAAGTCACGCGGGTCGTGCTTTTCTTCGTCAACCTCAATTCGCGCCCCCGCCATCACGTCTTCGGCGGTCCGGCCCGAAAGCCGCCCGTAGTCGGGCCACTTGCCGACCTCGAAGTAGACCCCGTTACTCGTCTCGTAGGCGATCCCCTTGTCGATCAGCGTTTGGATCTCGCCGACGATCGCCTCGACGTGCTCCGAGACCCGCGGGAAGGTGTGCGCGTGGCGCACCCCGAGCTTGTCCATGACCTCGAAATAGGCCTCGCTGTTGGCCTGCGCCAGGTCCAGCGGTTCCACCCCGCGTTCCTTCGCCCGGTCGATGATCTTGTCATCCACGTCGGTGAAGTTCTGGACGTGCTGCACCCGGTAGCCGCGGTGCTCCAGGTAGCGGCGCATCACGTCGGCATGCACGAAAAGCCGGGCGTGGCCGATGTGCGGCGGGTCCTTAGGCGTCATCCCGCACACATACATCCGTACCACGTCTTCACGCGGCACGAAATCGCGCTTGTTGCGCGTGGCCGTGTCATAGAGTTGAAGAGCCAGCCGATCCCTGCCTTTCCGCGTCGCGTGCGAAATCTCCAACGTCCAACGTCAGATTCTACCGAAGCCGGCCGACGGTCGGGGCGCGGTCCGGTTGCCGCCGGCAACATCCGCGCCGCGCTAGCCGCCCTTCAGCAGTACCACCGCGTCACAGGCCACTGCCTCCCCACGCCCGATCGGTCCGATTCCTTCGCCGGTCTTGGCCTTGATACCCACGCGGCGCGAGTCGATCCCCAGGCTCCCGGCCAGTCGTTCGCGCATGGCGTCGATGTGCGGGGCCAGCTGCGGCGTCTCCAGCCGGATCGTCACGTCCACATTGCCCACCCGGTACCCGGCCACCCCGGCCAGGCGCACCGCCTCGGTCAGGAACAGCATGCTGTCGGCGTCGCGATAGGCCGGGTCGGTGTCCGGAAACAGCCGCCCGATGTCGCCCAGCGCCGCCCCGCCCAGCACCGCGTCGGTCACCGCATGCAACACCACGTCGGCATCTGAGTGACCGTCGGCCTCCACCGCGGCCGGGATCGCCACTCCCGCCAGCACCAGTGGCCCGCCGGCGCGCAGCCGGTGCAGGTCGTTGCCCGCGCCTACCCGCATATCAGCCATCCCCGCCCGCCCCGGCCGGTTCCTTGTCCCAGCGCGCCGCGATGTAGTCCGCCATCTCCAGATCGGCCGGCGTCGTCAGCTTGATATTGTGTTCGGAGCCGGGAAACACCCGCGTCTCGTGGCCGGCCGCGTGCAGTACACTGGCTTCGTCCGTGAACTGGTCAAAGCGGAACTGCTGTTCTTGGTAGGCGCGCAGCAGCAGGTCATAGCGCCCGATCTGCGGCGTCTGCGCCAGCCACACCGTCATCCGTGGCGGGTCGCCTACGATCCGGCGCTCGTCATCGCAGAGCTTGATGGAATCCGTCGCCGGCGTCGCCGCGATCGCGGCCCCGGTTATCCGCGCCGCCGTCAGCCCGCGCGCTATCACATCCTTACTCAAGAACGGGCGCGCCGCGTCGTGGATCAGCGTCCAGGCATAGCCGTCCCCGGCCGCCCGCAGCCCGTTTAGGACCGAGTGATAGCGGCTGTCGCCGCCGTCGCAGATGGCGGTCAACTTGGTCATCGGCAACTCGTTTATCACCTTTTCCATCTCCGCCCGGCGGCCCGGCGCCAGCACCAGCACGATCCCGTGCACCAGCGGCGACTCGTCGAAGGCCCTGAGCGACCAGTGAATCGCCGGCGCGCCGGCCAGCGGGTACAACAGCTTGTCGATCCCGTTCATGCGCGCGCCCGAGCCGGCCGCCACGACGATCGCCACCGCCCGCTCCTCAGGAGCGCTCAAAGCCCGCCTCCAGCGCCACCGACAGGCTGTCAACACCCAGGACTTCGCGGCCATTGCTCGCCGCCGCCGGCGGCGCCAGGCAGCGGTCGAAATCCATCCGCCCGGCCTCGTCCAGGCGCAGTTCCGGCTGCGACACCGAGCGGACCTCCCCCGCCAGCCCGATCTCGCCAAACGCCGCCGTGCCCTTGCGCAGCGGCTTGTTCCACAGGCTCGACGCGATCGCCAGCGCCACCGGCAGGTCGGCCGCCGGCTCCGCCAAACTCAGCCCCCCCACCACGTTCACGTAGATGTCCTGATCCTGTAGGCGGATACCGGCCCGGCGGTCCAGCACCGCCACCATCATGTTCAGCCGGTTCGAGTCGTAGCCGTTCACCACTCGCTTGGGCAGCGAATAAACGGTGCGGTTCACCAGCGCCTGCACCTCCACCATCAACGCCCGGGTGCCCTCGATGGCCACCGCCACCGCCGAACCCGGCGTCGCCTCGCGGCGCTCCGACAGGAAGGCCGCCGACGGGTTCGCGATCTCCACGAAGCCGGCGGCGCTCATCTCCAGCACCGCCACCTCGTGGGTCGGGCCGAAGCGGTTCTTCACGCTGCGCAGGATGCGCCAGGCCGAGTAAGGGTCGCCCTCCAGGTACAGCACCGCGTCCACCAGGTGTTCGAGAGTGCGCGGGCCGGCGATGTTGCCTTCCTTCGTCACGTGCCCGGCGATCACCACCGGCACGCGGGTTTCCTTGGCGAAGCGCAGCAGCCGCGAGGCCGCCTCGCGCACCTGGCTCACGCTCCCCGGGGCCGAGGCGATCCCGTCCACCATCGCCGTCTGGATCGAGTCGATCACCAGCATCGCCGGCGGCTCCGCGCGGGCGTGCTCCAGCACCGCCTCCACCGATACTTCCGGCAGCAGCAGCAGGTTGCGCCCGGCCAGGTTCAGGCGATCGGCGCGCAGCTTGATCTGGTGCGGCGACTCTTCCCCGGACACGTACAGCACCGGGCGGTCTTTGTCGGCCAGGCCGCCGGAGACGTGCGCCAGCAGCGTGGATTTGCCGATGCCCGGGTCGCCCCCCAGCAGCGCCAGCGAGCCCGGCACCATGCCCCCGCCCAGCACCCGCTCCACCTCCGGCATGCCGAAGCGCAGCCGCGGGTAGTCGGCCGAATCGACCGCGTGCAGCGGGATTGGCTCTGTCGCCGCTATCGGCCGGGCCACGCGGGCGCCCTTGCGTTTGCGGGTCTTTACCTCGTCAAGCGTGTCCCACTCGCCGCATTGGGGGCAGCGCCCCGCCCACTTGGGCGTCGAGTTTCCGCAATCGCGACAGACATAGGCGGTCGTCTGCCGCTGCGGCAAGGGTTAAGCTCCGACCGGCTCGCGGGACTCGGCGTGCAGTTCGTCGCCGTCGCGCTCGATGATGATGAGGTCGCCGGCGGAGAACTCCCCGGCCAGCAGCTTCTCGGCCAGCGGATCCTCGACCAGGTCTTGGATCGCGCGCCGCAGCGGCCGTGCGCCGTAGTCCGGGTCGTAGCCCTTGTCGGCCAGCAGGTCCATGGCGTCGGGCGTCATTTCCAACTCGACCTCGTGCTCGGACAGGCGCTCGCGCACCTGGTCCAGTTCCATGTCGACGATCTGGTGGATGTCCCCGCGGGTCAGCGCCCGGAACACCACCGTGGCGTCGATGCGATTCAGAAACTCCGGCCGGAAGGCCTTCTTCAGTTCGCCCATCACCTTGCCGCTCATGCGCTTGTACTGGTCTTCCTCGGCAACGTCCGAGGCATCGTCCATGTTGAAGCCGATCGACGACGCCCGCTTAATCAACTGTGCCCCGATGTTCGAGGTCATGATCACGATTGTGTTGCGGAAGTCCACGGTGCGCCCGTGGGTGTCGGTCAGCCGTCCGTCCTCCATCAACTGCAACAGCACGTTGAAGACATCCGGGTGGGCCTTTTCGATCTCGTCCAGCAGGATCACCGAGTACGGCCGCCGGCGGACGGCTTCCGTCAGTTGTCCGGCGTCCTCGTAGCCGACGTACCCGGGGGGCGCGCCGACCAGCCGCGACACCGAGTGCCGCTCCATGTATTCCGACATGTCGATGCGCACCAGCGACTCCTGGCTGCCGAACATGAACTCCGCCAGCGCCCGCGCCAGCAGGGTCTTGCCGACCCCGGTGGGCCCCAGGAAGATGAAGCTGCCGATGGGCCGCTTCGGATCCTTGAGCCCGGCGCGCGCGCGGCGCACGGCCTTGGCCAGGGTCTCGATGGCCTCGTTCTGGCTGACCACCGTCTTGTGCAGTTCTTCTTCCATCTGAAGGAGTCGCTGCGACTCTTCCTCGGCGATGCGTGACACCGGGATACCGGTCCACACCGAAACCACCGACAGCACGTCGTCCTCGGTGACCTCCGGGGTCTTGTCGCGGCGGTTTTCGGCCCACTCGGTTTCAAGTTGCTCAGCCCGCGCTCGCGAGGTCCGCTCTTCCGTGCGCAACTCGTCCGCGGTCTCGTAGTCGCTCTCGGCGATCGCCAGGTCCTTGCGGGTGACGATGTCCTCGATACCGGCGATCAACTCGCGTAGTTCCTGTGGCGTCGAGCCGGCGCGGATCTTCACCTTCGCCGAGGCTTCGTCAATCACATCGATGGCCTTGTCCGGCAAGAAGCGATCGGTCACGTAGCGCCCGGCCATCTCGGCGGCCAGCTTCACCGCCTCGTCGGTGATTTTCACCTTGTGGTGGTCCTCGTAGCGCTCGCGCACGCCCTTCAGGATCTCGATCGATTCCTCGATGGTCGCCTCGCGCACCTTCACCGGCTGGAAGCGCCGCTCCAGCGCCGCGTCCTTCTCGATGTGCTTGCGGTACTCGTCGGCGGTGGTCGCGCCGATGGCCTGCAATTCGCCGCGCGCCAGCGCCGGCTTCAGGATGTTAGCCGCGTCCACCGCGCCCTCGGCGGCGCCGGCACCGACCAGCGTGTGTAGTTCATCGATAAAGATCATGGTCTCGTCCGAGGACTTAAGTTCCTCGATGACCTTCTTGAGCCGTTCCTCGAACTCGCCGCGGTACTTGGTGCCGGCCACCAGCGAGCCGATGTCCAGGGTCAGCAGCCGCCGCCCCTTCAAGCTTTCGGGCACGTCGCCGGAGACGATCCGCTGCGCCAGGCCTTCCACAATCGCGGTTTTGCCGACGCCCGGGTCGCCCACCAGGGCTGGGTTGTTCTTGGTGCGCCGGCTGAGGATCTGGATGACCCGCTCGATTTCCTCGGCCCGGCCGATCACCGGGTCCAGTTCGTCGCGCCGCGCGGCGGCGGTCAGGTCCACCCCCATCTGGTCCATCAGCGGCGTCTTGCTGGTCTTCTTGCCGCCCGGGCGTTGCCCGCCGGTCTCCATGGAGCCGTGGCTCACCACCTGCACCACCTGTGCACGCACCTTGTCCAGGTTCACCCCCAGGCTTTCCAGCACTCCGGCGGCGATACCCTCGCCCTCGCGGACCAGGCCCAGCAGCAGGTGCTCGGTGCCGATGTAGTTGTGGCCCAGCCGCCGCGCCTCTACTACCGCCAGTTCGATCACGCGCTTGGCGCGCGGCGTCAGGTTGATATCGCCCACCACCATCCGCTCGCCGCGCCCGATGATGAACTCGACCGCGCTGCGGACTTTGTTCAGCTCGACCCCGAGGTTACCAAGCACCTTGGCGGCGATCCCGTCACCCTCACGCAGCAATCCCAGCAGCAGGTGCTCGGTGCCGATGTAGTTGTGATTGAATCGCGTCGCCTCGTCCTGTGCGTAAACCAGGACCTTCTTCGCCCGCTCGGTGAATTTGTCGAGCCTGTCGTTCACCTATCGCTCCCAGCGTGACCATGTGCTTACCGCTTGTCCGGTAACCCTATTGTCCCACAGCCGGTCGGTGAGCGGTATTACGCTTTCGCGTCGTCGTCGGCGGCCTCGGAATCGTCGGATTCTTCGGCGTCGTCGGCGGCCTCAGCGACGACTTCCTCGTCAGCCTCGGCGACGATTTCCTCATCGGCTTCAGCGACGACTTCCTTGTCAACCTCAGCTTCGGCGACGTCCTCCTCGGCCTCGACTTCCTCGACCACCGCTTCGGCCAGGGACTCAGCGTCCCCGTCACTTTCAGTGTCGGCGATATCGGAGGTGCCGACTACCGTTCCTTCGCCGTCATCGGTCACGTCGTATTCGGCCAGGGCCTCGTCGACGGCGTCGGCGGGGGTCAGGCGGATGCGGCGGCGGTTGCTCTCGATACTCAGGATGCGGAAATTCAGGACGTCCTCTTCGCGCATCGAGGTCAGGGCTTCCTCGCCGATGTCCGATGCGTGGGCTAGGCCTTCCACGCCTTCCTCAAGCCGCACGAAGACGCCGAACGGCGCCAGCTTCGTCACCGTTCCCTCGACCACCATCTCCGGCGAGTAGCGCTCTTCCAGCGTCGACCACGGGTCTGGCAGCGCTCGGCGGATACTCAGCGCGATCTTCTTCTCGACACGGTCCAGCGACAGGATGTACACGTCGACCTCTTCGCTGGCGCGCAGCACCTCGCCGGGGCTCGACACGCGGCTCCAGGATAGTTCCGAAATGTGCGCCAGGCCGTCGGCCCCGCCCAGGTCGATAAACGCCCCGAAGCTCGCCAGGTTGCTCACCCGGCCCTTGCGAATCTGACCCACCTGCAACTCGTCCAGCAGTTGCTCGCGGCGCTCCGAGCGCATCTCGCGCTCCGCCGCCCGCTCCGACAGGATCATCCGGTTGCGCCGGCGGTCCATCTCGATGATCTTCAGTTGTAGTGTCTTGTTGAGAAGCTCGGACAGCCGCGCTGCCACGTCCTCCCGCGTCTCGTCCGGCGCCGGCGGCGCCAGGCTCACCAGCTGCGACATCGGCACGAAGCCCCGGGGGCCCACGTCCACCAGCACCCCGCCCTTGTTGAACTCGGTCACCTTCGACTCGATGATCTTGCCTTCGTTGTACAGCGCCTCGGTCTCCCGCCACAGCTTCTCCTGCAGCGCCCGGCGAATCGACAGCATCGCCGCGCCCTCGCCCTCCGGCTGCACCACGTATACCGGAATCGACTCGCCCACTTCGAGTTCCAGGCGCTCCGCCATCAGCCGCGGGTCAAACAGCTCGCGGCCCACCACCACGCCTTCGGCCTTCAGGCCGACATCCAGCATCACTTCCTCGCCCTGCACCCGCACCACCGTGCCGTCGATCACCATGCCCCGTCGGTAAACGTTCACTTCATGCTCGCCGGCATCCAGCAGCTCTTCCATGGATTCCATCTGCGAGTAGTCGTAGTCGGGGGCGACGCTTTTGATTTCGGCGGCGATCTTGCTGCTTGGCACGTACTTAATATTCCCTTGTGAATCAGGCTCCGGGGCGCACTTCTACCAATGCGCGAGGCACCAGTATATGCAAGGTGCGCCACAGGGCAAGCACACCGACGGCCGATCGAGTGCTACGAGGACCGAATTCGCCCGCCCACCACGTCCCAAATCCGCCCCGTCCGTCCGGCCTCAGGCCAGCCGAATCCGCTCGTCCACCGCGTCCCGCACCAGCCCCGGCACCCGCGTCATGTCGTCCACCACCACCCCGGTGCACGAATTCAAGGTCTTGCCGAATTGGCGCGGCTGGTATGCCAATTGAAACTCCGACCTCACCACCCCCACCCCGAAGGCCAGCACCTTCATCCGCTCGCCCTCGGCCTTGCCGAGATTGCCGCGATCCAGGTCCATCAGCACCCGCCGCAGCTCCGAGGGGTCACTACTGATCCCGTCGGTGATCACGAAGATGCTTTTTAGTCCCGCCTGGGCCTGGCAGCGCTCGATCGCCGTGCGCAGGGCTCCCGCGTCGTCGGTGTCCTTGTGGTCCAGTTCGTAGAGACGTCGAAACGCCTCGCTGTGATCGCGCGGCTCGTAGGCGCGCTCCTGCATCGCCCCGCGCGGCCAGCGGCACTCGGTAAAGCTCCATAGCGGCGTCACCGTGCTGCTGAAGCCAAACACCTCGAACGGAATCCGCAGCCGCTCGTGGATTTCGATGAACAGCACCGCCGTCTCCACCAGCCGGTCGAACTTGCGCGTCGGGTAGCCCTTCTGCACCATGCTACCGCTGATATCCAGCAGTATCGCGCTGGCGAAATCGCGCTGGCGATCCTCACGCGGAATGCGCACTCCCTTCAGGAACGCCGTCACCGGGTCGATCAGCAGCCGCTCTGGGTGAGCCACGTCGATCTCGCCCTGGTCGCCGGTGCGCTGCTTGCGCGGCCGCCGCAGGGCCTCGTTCATGCCGTGCCGGCGCCGGTCCATGATGGCCTTCAGTCCCGGCCGACGCCCGTCGCCGTCGATGGTCCTCTTGATCTGCTCGTCCAGGATCGACACCGCCAGCCGGTAGTCGAAGCGCGTGTAATCGATCCGTTCCTCCTCCTCGTCGCGCATCTGCTGGACCAGCGAGGTCTCCCAGCGATCCCCGCCAAGTTCTGCCGCCGACGGCGGCCCGCGCCGTCCCGGGGTCGCCCCGCGCGTGCCGAAGCGCCGCAATTGCGAGCCGGCCTTCTGCCGCCCCTTGCCCCGCCCGCCCGCCTGGGCCGCCCGCGCCCGCTCGATGTCGCCCTCAATCCCGGCCACGTTCTCTTCGGCGTCCTCGGGCAGATCTTCCAGGTTGCTGTCATCGATCTGCTGGCCGGCGCCCTCGCTGCGGTCCATCAGTTCCGGATCCTCGCCGCCGTCGCCGGAGGGCGGCAGCGGCGCCATCTCCACCAGCCGGCGATAGCCCGGCACCACCTTCTTGCGAATCACATCCAGCATCTTCTCGATGTCGTCGCAATCCGCCGCCCGTTCCACCGCCGACCACAGCTTGCGGGCCGCCTTGCGCACCTCGTCCGGGGCATCCTCGGTGGCCTCGCGGTCGCCCCAGTTCTCGGTCGCCCAGCGATCGGTCAGCGCGTCCACGAACAGGTGATGCGGCAGCCGTCCAAGCGCCTCCGGCGGGTCCCCAGCGCGGTCGTCGCGGGGGTCCAGATTGGGCACATCGCGGTAAAGCTCCCCAAAAAACGGCCGCGAGCCCGGGTAGCGGTCCAGGTACATCCGGTTCACCCGCATGTCGTTGATGGTGTTCACCAGCAGCATCGCCGTCCGCGCCGGAAGTCCCTGCTGGCTCTGCCCGCGCAGCCAGCGGTCCACCTGGCTCGAGCCGCGGGTGCCGGTAAAGCGCGCCTCGGCGGTCTCGTGGCAGATCGCGCCCACCAGCCGCGCCGTCGGCCACTCACCCAGCAGCTGCGCCGGGTAGGTAATCAGGTCTTCCCGCGGGATATACGACCACCACGACCCGGCCAGCACGCGGAGCCGGTCGTGGCCGACGATCATCCGCGCCACCGTCTCCAACTCGGAAGGCGTCAGCGTTCCGACATCCTCCGCCTGCTCCGCCATGCCCCTGCTCCCTATCCCAGGCTGTAGTTGGCCAGCACCGGGTCCAATACCCGGGCCACCTCCGGCGAAGTGTTCTCCAGGACCCCCCGCCGGTACCACGCCACCATCTCTTCGTTCGTCCGCGCGCCCCGGGCCAGGGTCACCATCTCGGCCGTCGTCAGGGCGGTCCGCTCGGCCACCGAGGCCGCCACGTCCGGCGCGACGTTGGCCATCCCGCCGCCGAACTCCACATCGATCTCGCCACGCAGGATCGCCCGGGCGATCGAGGCCAGCTCCGCCATCCCGCCCAGCGCGTCGGCGCTCACCCGGCCGCCGACCACGAACTCCAGGATCGCCCGCTCTTCCTCGTGCGGCGGATAGTCAAACGCTACAATCGCCCCGAAGCGGTTCTCTACGCCCTCATTCAGCGGCTTCACGCCGGGGCCGTCGGGAAAGCCCGTCGCCACCAACCGGAAGTCCGGATGCGCCCGAATCTCGGTCCCGTCCGGCAGCGTCACCAGTTCCGCCTTGTCGAACAGGCCGTTGATGATCGAGTGCACGTCGGGGTAGGCGGTGTTGTATTCATTCACGATCACGAACAGCCCATCGCGCACCGCCTCCAGGAACGCCTGCAGGCTCCAGCGGGTCGCTCCGTGGCTCAGTTGGCGCACGGCGGTCAGGTCCGACTTGGCGGTCTCGCCGGTGAACGCAAACTCCACCGTCGGCAGCCCCCACAGGTGCGCCACGGTGCGCGCCAGCGCCGACTTGCCGGTGCCGGTCGGCCCGCGCAGGAACACCGGCCGGTTCAGCAGCAGCGTCGCCTGGGTCAGCCGGGTCGCCGTCCAGGAAGTCTGCGTCAGGCACGGCAGGATTTCCCCCCGCCCCGGCACGTGACCCAGGGGCATCGGGAAATTGATCCCACGCTCGCGGCGCAATTCGGCGCGCACGTCCGCCAGGTCCGACGACGGCCGGCCGTCGCTGTCGTAGGCGTGCAGCCGCGGCGTGCCGTGCTCGCCCCGCCCCAGCATCGCCACCCGGCCGCTGGGCAGTTCGATCCGTTCGCCATCTTCATCCACCGGTACATCGGGCGTCTCGGTCGTCGCCGCCGTCGGCACGGCCACCGCCTCGCCGTGATCCGGCAGGTCGTTCCCCAGCAGGAGGTCGCGGGCGTCGCGCTTGCCCCGCCCCAACCGCACGTTGCCCAGCGCCGAGCCGGCGATCTGGACTACCTGTTCGCGCACCGCCGGCGGCGAAATCGTCAGCACCGCGCGCTCGCCGATCTCCGCCAGCGGCAGGTCGGTCAGTTGCCCCAGCGACAGCCAGTGCACCAGCGTCCGG